>NZ_JBFTPF010000024.1:0-84423 GCF_056398345.1 Paenibacillus sp. 01T442 | reverse complement strand
CAGCTTGAAGAGGGTGTGATGGCCGATGGCAGCAAAACCATTTTCATGGGGGGCACGAATGAAGATTTGCCTGCACTCTTGAACGTCTTGAATGGCGACCATATTATGCGCTTCTTTGATGAGTTTCTTGGAGACAAATCGTTAACCTATCACTATAAGTGGCTGCGAGCCGTTGGGAAAGGTGATTTTACAGGGGCGCACTATGATATTGTGTATATGGGGAGAGGAACCCAGAATGTCTATACGGTATGGTCCCCGCTGGGAGACGTACCTTATGAGATGGGCGGTCTAGCCATTTGCCTCGGCTCACATCGATTCGAGAAATTGAAGGCATCCTATGGCTCCAAGGATTCTGATCGTGATGGGGTTAATCACTAT
Organism: Paenibacillus sp. 01T442; assembly: GCF_056398345.1. Classification (NCBI taxonomy): domain Bacteria; kingdom Bacillati; phylum Bacillota; class Bacilli; order Caryophanales; family Paenibacillaceae; genus Paenibacillus; species Paenibacillus sp. 01T442. Next base: position 84,045 of record NZ_JBFTPF010000024.1, on the reverse strand, counting down.
ACAGACGATCCGCTGTTCATAACGGAGAAATTTGGTGGTAAATGGGCAACAACGGAATTTCAGGCAGGGGATGTGCTCATCTTCGGCATGTTCTTGATGCACTGTTCTCTCGAAAATACGACGAATCAATACCGGATCAGTGTAGATGCGAGGTATCAGTCGATGAACGAGAAGGTAGACGAAAGATGGAGCGGTAAGAAACCGAAGGGCCATTCCAAATAAGGGGATTGCAGTGCCCTCAAGTCTCACATGAGTTTGGTCCGCCAGGCAACAGCCGATTATCCCTTTACGAATGAGCCAGTGAGTGATTTATGGACGACATATCTATGGATGGCTGATCGGCTGCGTGAAACATGCGTGTGATTTAATGGGATGGGAGTTACGTAATTCCCCTRTGYGCCAGATGAATAGATGGATTTTCTCCAGTTAAATAATGGKATTTTCCGAGCAAAAGCAGAATAGATGGAAAACCTGTAGTTAATCGTAACCATTTAACACGATTTGAACAAAAGAGGCAGTTTTACCTACATGTTTTCCAGTTAAATCGAATTTATGAGGAAATTTCTCGTAAATAGCTGTATGTTTTCCAGTTAGTACAACTATCTTACACACTTGCCTCTCTAAACTTGCAAACACGTGTGGCGATTAGGTACACCTGTAAAAACAAGATTGAAAACTTAGAATTGTAGCCATAGCCAAAAAAAGCTAGAATGAAAAATATGGCAATTATCGAAAGTATATAGCGATGGTAATAAAGCATTAACAGCTGAGAAGATTTTGTTGTTGTCGTAGTAGGTTGATTTTGGTGGAAAAACGTTCCTAGGAGGGAATAGCAAAAATGAACACAAGTAAACGACTTGAAGAACGATTGACGCCACTTCTTAAAAGTATTATGGAAAAGGGACCGGTGGGCTGCGCCTGTACCGTTGTGCAGCGAGGAGAAGTCATCTACAACGAAACCTTAGGTTATGCGGATTTGGAGAAGAAGAAAGCGATCACGCCAGACTCGATCTACCGGATCTATTCGATGACGAAGGTCATCACTTGCGTAGCGGCACTGATGCTGTATGAGAAAGGGCTTTATTTGCTTAACGATCCATTGGAGGAATACCTGACGGAGTTCAAAAATCAGCAGGTGCACCGAGATAATGAATATGGCACCAAGTCTATCTCTCCTGCAGCGGGTCCGATTCTCATCAAAGATCTGTTCACGATGACCTCAGGACTTACCTACGGTGGAGACGGCACGGAGACCGAACGGAAAACCCGCATCATCATGGAGAACGAGAATGCGACAGAGGATATGCGGTCTTTGTCCAAAGCATTGGCGTCCGTTCCGCTGGATTTCGATCCTGGCACACGCTGGAAGTATGGTTCAAGTCACGATGTCTTAGCCGCATTGATCGAAGTTCTGTCTGGACAAACACTCGGAGAGTTTCTGCAGAAGGAAATTTTTGATCCGCTAGGGATGACAGACACATCTTTCCGAATATCGGAGGACAAGCGGGATCGTCTCTGCGCCATCTACGATCGTGCAGAAGATGGCACGCTTACGCCGACAACAAGGATGGACTCACGTTACCAAGCCGGATGCCGTAATGAAAGCGGCGGAGCTGGCCTGCTTTCGACGATTGGGGATTACAGCCGGTTTGCTCAGCTGCTCGCGAAAGGCGGGGAGCATGAAGGGGTGCGGATTCTTAGTCCGAAGACGATTCAATTGATGGCGACTAATCATTTAAGTCCGCAGCAGCTTAAGGATTATAACTGGCAGCAGTTGCGGGGTTACGGGTATGGTTTGGGCGTCCGTGTCATGAACGATCCTGCAGCCGGTGGCATTAACGGCTCCATTGGTGAATTCGGCTGGGCGGGCCTTGCTGGGTCGTACTTGTTGATTGATCCGAAGGAAGAACTGTCCGTCGTGTACATGCAGCAGATGATTCCGAGCCTTGAGCCCTACATACATCCCCGATTGCGAGCAGCGATTTATGGGGCATTGGGCTAGGGCGGAAATTCTTGTGGACCCAGCCTCATTGGCTGGGTTCTTTTTTAGATTAAACCTAATAACGGGAGCGCCACACGTTGGTCCATTAAGTCCGTTGTTATCCAACATTGTACTGATGGGTGAGCGCGGTAAGGGACTAGCCGTCCCATATTAATCGATTTCGCGCTTGCGAGGACTAAAGTGCTGTGAAAGGGAACCACGTTCCGTATCTTCGGCAAGGTCMGGAGATTATAAGAGATATCACGATTCAGTAGGCGCGCGGGTACCCCTAAAGCTTCTTCATAACTTCAAAAATGCGCAAATCATTAATCGTTTGGATAACCATCGTCGAATCGGGCATTTGGAATTTCTTAAGAATAGAATTGATCTGCTTCTTGATCGTTTCATACTCGACGCAGCGTTCTTCGGCTATTTGCTTCCGCTTCTTGCCTTCGCATAACAGCCTTAGCACTTGTAATTCACTGGGTGTAAGCTCCGAAATGATATGAATAACATTCAGCAGGGAGCTCTCAACTCGCTTCACACGAACAAATTCTTCGCGTATCTTCTCGGCGATCATCGGGCGGATAGGCGAAGCATTCACGAAGGCGGAGCGCACGGCTTCCATGATCTCGACATCAGCAGCATTTTTGAGCAAATAGTCGGTGATGCCCGTCTGGAAGGCGGCGAAAATGAAGTTCTCATCCTTGTGAACGGTGAGTACGATGATTTTCATCCGAGGGTATTTTTCGTTAATTAATTTCGCCGCTTGAATACCTGCAAACTGGGATTCCATCTCGATATCCATGAGAATCACATCTGGTTGATGAAGCGCTGCTTGAATTACCGCATCATGTCCCGATGAAGCACGCGCCACACAGGCAAATTCATCATGTTTGGCAAATGTCCTTTCCAGCCTTCTGAGGTGGGCTTCCATGTCATCGGCGATGAGAATACGGATAGGTTGTTGTGTCATTGTGCAGTCCTCCCTTTCGTCAGCTGTCTAATTCTTTAGATAATCGGCAGGAACACCGTAAAGGTCGTTCCAACGTCTTTCTTGCTCTCTACGACAATCTTGCCATCGTGGCCTAGGATGATTTTATGACAGTAGGACAAGCCGATCCCCCAGTTGTTTACCGATGCTTTCGTGGTAAAAAAAGGATCGAAAATCGCCTCCAGATGCTCCTCGGGAACGCCAGGGCCATTATCGGCAATCCGGATAAGCGCCCAGCCGTTCTGCTGACTCCGTTCGACTACAATGCGGCCGTCATCCCGGAACTGCAGGGATTCGCTAGCATTGAGGAGCAGGTTATAGATGGCTTCAGTCAAATGGCTGGAATCTATATAACTAGTAGCGGGTAGTAGGTCAGGCACATAGTCGACTTGGCAACCAATAGCTTGTTCGCTTAACCGAGCAATAGCCTGCCCAACCGGAAGATCGATGGACATCGGCTGGAGATTCAGGTTCATATTTTTCAACTTGTCTGCGGCTTCGTTAATACTGGTGAGTGCCGACTGCGACGATTGTAAGATCAGGTCAAGACTATATACGGAGTCGCTGTCCGCCTGATGGCGTTCTTTCAGATAGGTCGCTTCGGACTGTATGCCGATCAGATGATTTTTGAGGGCATGTGTAAAAGCACGCGTTCCGAGCGTAGCCGTGTCGATGCTTTTATTGATTTGAATATCGCGGTTTTTGCGGTAATTCTCAATCGAGTTAAATTTGTACACCAGGTAAATCATCAAGATTAGTGTTAAATAAATGGCAAAAGGAAATACAGGTAGTAAGATCGACTGATAGCCAAGGGGTGGCTGCAGATAGTTGAAATATCCTTTCAAATACGTTTCCTTGACCAATACTTTCGGGGCCCATGAGAAAATAAATAAATGGATCACAACGAGCGGAATAAAGAGTAGAACATGATACAATGTTAAGTTTTTGATAAACCTAATTTTCGGATAATTCAAATAATAGTTGATGAGCACGCCAAAAGCAACAAAAAGTATCAGGTAACGAAGGCTCATTAAGACATTTTCGATCGTGTTCAAGACCAGCAGGCTGTTGATCCAATGGCTGAGTACAAGATGAAAAGCGGGATCATAATAAGCCGTCTCGATGATAAAAAAGAGAGAGATGCCGCCATAAACGAACCGCTGCTTTGAAAGGCTAAGACTGCGGGTGAAGGCGATGGCAAAGCCAAGCAGCGAGCAGTAGAACAGTCCTACGCCGACGTTCAGCATGCGAATGAGCCAATTGGGGTTAAATTTGGTCAGAACCAAGTAATTCCATGTGCCAGGGCTAAAATCAAAGAAACTGTGAATGACATTGAAGTAGTAATTGAATTTACTTAGGTATAACGTGAACGATACGAATGAAAGTACCCAGCCGATAATAATGCCGTACATGAAGCGGGTTGACGCATGGTTTAGCTTTTTGTATGTGAATAAAATGGTGAAAATAAGCAGGACTAACGTAACGAACAGCATGGGATCACTTCCTTCTCAGCAGCCAAATGGGGGAATAAAACATTCATCTGTCAGACTCCTTGGCATCTACGTATAATTCAAATTAAGAAAACGCAAACAAATCATATCAAAAAAAGGGTGAGTGTCCAATGAAAAAAAGTTTGAAGCTTGGTGTGACTGGCACATTACTGATGGGATTGCTGGCAGGATGCGGCTCTGCTGGGACAACGACGGGAGATAAAAATACAACTTCCCCGGATGCGAAAGCAGCACAAGTAAATTTGAAAGCAACTGTACTTACGGATGATTTGGAAACGTTTAAAACGGCTTATGCAGACTTTAGCAAAGAGAATCCGAATATTCAAGTACAATTCGAAACGATTCCACAAGCGCAGTATTACGAAAAGCTTCGCATGCAGCTCTCCACAGGGGAGGATATCGATGTGTTCGGCGGTAACATGGATGTTTTCTTGGACACAGGAATTTTAGAGCCTTTAGACGATTATGTAAAGAAAGCAGGTATTGACGTATCTGGCTATGGTCCGCTCTACGATTCGTTAAAAGTAAACGATAAGGTATTCGGACTTCCTTACCGTAAATCCAACTGGATGCTGTTCTATAACAAAACGTTATTCGATCAAGCAGGCGTCGCCTATCCGAAAGCAGATATGACATGGAATGAATTCCGTGAATTGGCGAAGAAAATGACGAAAGGTGAGGGCGCTAACAAAATTTATGGCGCATTTTTACATCCATGGGCACAAACGTGGTATATGCAAGGCGTTCAAACTGGTGCTTCGATCATCGATAAAGACTTATCGGCTTTCAAGAAAGGTCTTCAATTCCGGATGGACATGGAAAAAGACGGCTCTATCATGGGCTGGGCAGAGCAAATTACAACATCTGCTCATTATAATTCCGCATTCCAGAAGGGCAATGTGGCGATGAATCTGATTGGCGATTGGCATGTGGCGCAGCTCAGACAAGCAGAAGCTGAGAAGAAAATCAGCTTTGATTGGGACGTTGTTCCGGTTCCGCATCCGGATGGTGTTGCTGCCAATACAAGCTTGGCCACGCCAGTATCCTTGATGGTGAATAAAAACTCTAAGCACAAAGAAGAAGCGTTTAAAGTGGTTCAATTCATGACTGGAGTGAAGGGCGCAAAGCAATTTGCAGCAAAAGGCTTCCTAACAGGCTTTATCAATGATGAAATTCGCAAGACCTATATTGGCGACGGCAGCTTGAAGCCTAAAAACATCCATTACTTCGTTGAACAGAAGGAATATCCGGAATATCCGCTGCTGCCTGGTGTGAAAAACATTTTGGTGGGTAACGTCTACAAGCAAGAGGGTGAAATGGCCTTAACTGGCGCTCAAACCGTCGATCAAGCGATTCAAAAGATCGGTCAGCGTGTTGCTTCTGAGTGGGCAGATAAATATGCCAAGGATTACAAAGCAGGCAAGAAATAAGTCATAGAACAGAAACAGTCGGGCTTCGCCGAATGAAGGTGGAGCTCGATTGCTTCAATAGGGGTGAAGTACTATGAAAGTTAAAAGCAAAGCATTACGACGTAATCGGTTGACAGGGTATACATTTTTGCTTCCCAATATACTTGGATTTTTAATTTTCATTTGCTTGCCAGTGTGTGCTTCCTTCCTTATGAGCTTTACAGAATGGAATGGGTTTGGCGAAATTAAATGGGCTGGCATATCGAATTATACACACTTATGGCGTGATGAAACATTCCGTATCTCACTGCTCAACAGCTTAATTATGACAGCTGTTTCCGTCCCGGTTACATTGTTCCTTGCAATTTTGGCAGCAGTCGCCCTCAATAAAGGATTGAGAGGCGTTAAAATATTCCGAACGGCGATTTTCCTGCCGCACATTACAGCAACGATTGCCGTAGCCGTCGTGTGGCAGTTGCTTTATAACCCGACCATGGGTCCCATTAACGGGGTTCTTAGAAGCATCGGGATCGATAATCCGCCTATGTGGCTGGCTTCGACACAATGGGCGCTGGTCTCCGTGATTATCGTCAGTATCTGGCATTCCATTGGTTACTACATGGTACTTTACTTGGCAGGCTTACAGGGGATTCCTAAGGATCTGTATGAAGCAGCTGAAATCGATGGTGCAGGCAAAGTCGCACAATTCCGCAAAATTACCGTGCCGATGCTGTCGCCTGTTATTTTCTTCACGGTGATTATGGGCATCATTAATTCATTCAAAGTGTTCGATCTTGTGTTCGTCTTGACCAAAGGAGGACCAGGTCGTTCAACGCACATGCTGGTTTACGACATTTATTATACGGCCTTCCAACGCTTTGAATACGGCTATGCCTCGGCGATGGCTTACGTGTTATTCACGATTATTCTCATTATTACGTTGATTCAATTTAGAGGACAGAAACGTTGGGTGAACTATTCCTAACGAGCGGATTGCTTTAGAGAAAGGAGAAGCCAGCATGAGTATGCAATTAGAATCAAGTCAGTTAACTATGAGGCTGTCGAAGCGTCCACAGCTTGGCGCAGTAGTGAGAAAAACAGTGTTATATCTCGTCGTTATCGCTGTTGCCTTGTCCATGGTTGTTCCTTTCCTTTGGATGCTTTCCGCATCCGTGAAGTCGGAGGCAGAAATATTCAGCTTCCCAATTCAGTGGATACCTAGCCACTTTTACTGGTCGAATTATAGCAAGGTATGGACGGAGCTTCCTTTCTTCACCTATTACTTGAATACGATCAAAATTGCCGTGCTTACCACGTTGCTGCAAATTATTACATGTTCCACGGCTGCGTATGCGTTCGCCAAAGTGAAATTTCCTGAACGGGATAAATTGTTCTTCTTATATGTGGCGACGATGATGGTGCCGTATCAGGTCATGATGATTCCTCAATTCATGTTAATGAAGAAAATCGGGCTCATCGATTCGCATTGGGCACTGATTCTTCTGGGAGCTTTTAGTCCATTCGGTGTGTTCTTGTTCAGACAGTTCTTCATGGCCATTCCGGAAGAACTCTCAGAAGCGGCCAGAATTGACGGACTAAGCGAGTTCGGCATTTATTCACGGGTCATTCTACCCTTGATTCGACCGGCGATTGCCAGCTTAACGATTTTTACCTTCATGCATGCGTGGAACGACTTCCTCGGTCCATTAATCTACTTGAATACGGATAGCTTATTTACGCTCCAGCTCGGCATGCAGCATTTCCAATCGGAGCATGCGACGGAGTATGGGCCCTTGATGGCAGCAGCGGTTTGCGCCATTATTCCAACCATTCTGATTTACTTTTTGGCCCAAGACCATTTCGTCGAAGGGATTTCCGCAGGCGCGGTTAAAGGGTGAGCCCTACATGAAGCCTAATATCATTTATATTTTTGCGGATCAATGGCGAAAGCAAGCTGTTGGTTTTACTGGCGAAGATCCGGTAATCACACCGAATATCGACAAGTTCGCACAGGAGAGTCTGGTATTTAACCATGCGCTCTCTTGTACGCCATTATGCTCGCCGCACAGGGCAGCGCTCATGACTGGCAAGTATCCGCAATCGACGGGTGTCTATACGAACTGTAAAATCGGCGCGGACGTCATGCTGAGTCCCGATGAGGTAGGTGTCGGAGATGCGCTGAAGGCAGCGGGGTATCAAACGGGTTATATCGGTAAATGGCATTTGGATTTACCTGAGCAGAGTAGGTGTCCAGAGCCTGAATCTGGTGCGCGTGAGTGGGATGCGTATACACCGCCAGGTCCCAAACGGCACGGTTTTGATTTCTGGTATTCGTACGGTGCGTATGATCATCATCTGAAACCGCATTATTGGAAAGATACGCCGGAAATGATTCAAGTCGAGCAATGGTCATTGGAGCATGAGACCGATGTGGCGTTGGACTTTATTCGGGCCAAAGGCATGGGAAAAAACGTAGAGCCCTTTGCATTATTTGTCTCATGGAATCCGCCGCATAGTCCATTTGAGCTTGTACCTGAACGCTACAAGGAGCTCTATCGTGGACGGGAATTGAGCTTGCGTCCGAATGTGAGCTCACAGCAGCTTGCAGCGCATACAGGCGAGCCTTTTGAGAGCGGCGATGAGGCCTTAATGCGGTATACACGTGACTACTTCGCAGCAGTGTCTGGGATGGATGAGCAGTTCGGCCGAATTTACAGGGAAATTCAAGATCTTGGACTTGCCGAGAACACGCTGATCGTGCTCTCGTCGGATCATGGTGAACTTATGGGCTCGCACGGCCTGATGGCCAAGCATTCCTGGCATGAGGAATCCATTGCGATCCCTTGTTTGATGAGCTGGAGAGGCACGATTGGTCAGGGCAGCACGGATATGCTTTTTAACAGTGTGGATATTATGCCTACGTTACTTGGTCTTGCTGGGGTACCGGTGCCTGCGTCAGTTGAAGGACTCGATCTGTCCGGTGATCTGCTTGGAACGAGCCATTCTGACATTTCATCTGCCTTCATCTGTGCCTTCCCCGGAAGAAAGGATGCAATTGAACTCTTCGCCTCCGCGGGCCTAGACAATCGGAGATTTGGCTGGCGGGGAATCCGCACAAGCAAGTACACCTATGTCGTGCATAAAGGGTATGCCCCTGGCGCAGAAGTGCAGCGTTTATTTTATGAACATGAAATGGACCCTTATCAGCTCAACCCTGCCCTGTTTAGCGAGCGGCCACAGACGGATCTTCTGATGTCACTAGAGGAAGAACTGCAAAGCTGGTTAGATCGTACGAATGATAAGTTTGAACTGGCATGAGGGTTGACATAACGAAGAGGAAACGGGCAAACAGAGAGGATGACAGCGATGTGGCGTGAAGCAATTGAAGATGCAATCGGCAAAATTCGCCGGAACTTGGAGCAGCATCCAGGCACTTTTCCGCATATTACCAATGAAAAGCGGTATGCCTGGTCTGCGAATGAAGATTGGATTGAAGGGTTTCATACAGGTCTTACTTGGCTGAGCTATGAGTACAGTCAAGATACATTCTTCCAAAATCAAGCAAAGCGGCATATTGCAGATTTTAAACAGCGGCTGGAAGCGAAGGTATGCTTGGAGCATCACGATATCGGCTTCTTGTACGGACTATCGGCATTAGCCGGATGGATCGTGGAGAAGGACGAGAGTGCTCGCGATCTGGCTCTGCAAGCGGCAGATCATTTGTTAGGTAGATGGCGTGAGCAAGGCGGATTTTTGCAAGCGTGGGGTTCGGAAAACGATGAGAAAAATGGCGGACGCATCATTATTGATTGCTTACTGAATTTGCCATTGCTATATTGGGCATCCGAAGTAACGGGGCAACCGAAATATGCCGAAGTCGCCTACAAACAGGCGGAGCTGTCCAGAAGATATCTGGTACGGGGCGATGATTCTTCGTATCATACGTTTTATTTTAATAAGGAAACCGGAGATCCACTGGGTGGAGGCACCCATCAAGGCTATACGGATGGCTCGACTTGGACGCGCGGTCAGGCGTGGGGGATCTACGGATTCGCACTTTCGTACCGATATACGAAAGATCTTGCTTTCTTGCAAACGGCTAAACGGTTGTTAACATATTTCCTTGAACATTTACCAGAAGATCATGTTGCTTATTGGGATTTCAACGTGCCGATTGAGGCGAATACGAGTCGCGACAGCTCGGCATCGGCCATCACGGCTTGCGGAATGCTGGAACTGCTAGACCTTATTCCGGAAGAAGATGCAGATCGCAGCTGGATCCAGCAGGGACTGAATCAAACCATGAATTCCCTTGTGAACCAGTATGCAACCATTGGCGAAGAAGCGGAAGGCTTGCTGAAGCACGGTTCCTATCATGTAAGAGGTAATAACGGCTTGGACGACTATATGATTTGGGGCGATTATTACTATTTGGAAGCTTTGATGCGTATGGAACGCGGAATCCCAGGTTACTGGTACGAACGGAAGACGAAGTAATAGGCGAAGACAACTAGAAGGGCGCACAGTTTATATAATGTACGTTCTTCTTTTTTGATCAAAGAGTTACTACATTTATCGATCCTGGAGGTCATGTATGGTTCTATCATTCAAGAAATGGTTAGCTAGTGTCATGGTTGTTGCGATATGTTTCTCAATTGGGTTTCCAGGGGGCGGTGGGTTGCCAAGGTCTATGGCTGCTGCTACCGTGCATGTTAGTGTGAATTATGATGAAAGTACAACTGCGAAAGACACAAAGATATACAATGGGACAACGTACAATGGCACGATTGGAGGCGCCTGGGGGACTTATAATTCTGCTGCTAATACAGATTATGTCATGATGACACAAGCTCCATTACGTACGGATTACAGTCTCAAGATGGTTTCCAATGCCACAAACATCAATACCGGTAGAAACAACTTAGGCGGATCCGTAGCAGGAAATACCGGGATTTCGGGTAATCTTGTGTTCGAAGCTTCCGTCTATATGAATAGTACCCAGCATCGCAGGGATATTCAATTCAGAAGTTTAAATGCGCCCGTTCCTGCCTCGGCAACAACGAATGTCTCTGTCATTTCGTTTGATAACACAGGGAAAATAAGGGATGCGAATAATCTAGTGTTGGCCAACTATGAAGCCAATACGTGGTACCGTTTGAAACTATTTATTGATAACGCTTCCAGAAAAATTAGTTACTTTGCTAATGATCAACTTCTAGGAGAAGCCTCACTTCCAGCGGCATGGTTGAATATCAGACATATCTATTTGTATCAATATTTTAAAAGTGGAGTTCTGGGTGAGTGGTATGTGGACGATTTAAAACTCTCGGATTATGTACCCGTGTCAGGTCTAACTACCTCGCTTGATGCACTTGAATTAGCAGAGACGTCCAGTTCCACCATCACGGCAACTACCMTACCAGTAGATGCATCTGATCAACGTTTCTTATGGCATGTGGGCGATCCAACCGTTGCTACCGTCACTTATGGCTTGGTTAGCGCAGTAAAGGAGGGCAACACGACCGTTACGGTAAGCACTTATGGAGGCGCATTCACGAAAACGATTCCGATAACCGTCACCAAACCAGTCCTATTGACCAACATTACCTTACCCAACCAAGCTTCCTTGGTTGAAGGGAAAACCCTTCMGTTACAGGTCACATTCCAACCTGATAACGCTACGAATAAAAAGCTGATTTGGCAATCATCTAATACGACTATTGCAACCGTAGATACGAATGGAATCGTAACCGGAATTGGTGAAGGCCATGCAACGATTACGGCTACATCGGAATTAAACGATGCGCTTACAAGTCATACAGCGGTAACCGTAACACCGTTTATTCCTCTTACAAGTGTAAGTTTTACGAATGCGCCATTGCAAATGACCAACTATGATACCTTGCAATTGGAAGCTGTCGTTGAGCCAGCTAACGCAACAGATAAGCTGCTGACATGGCAATCTACTAATTCAAGTATTATTCGTGTTGATGAGAATGGACTTGCAAGGGCATTGAAAGTAGGCACGGCAACCATCACAGCAACTTCTTCCAATGGTAAGCAAGCATCGGCTACGATTGAAGTTAAGGCTCCCGTGCTGAAGGATCCGCAAGAATACGATAAGCTTAGAATTCGCTGGAAGGAAACGATTACGGGCAAAGACTCTCTAGACGTTACTAATAGTGAGATCAAAAGCAGAATTGATAACAATGCAGTTAAAGCACAATTGTATTGGGATAGTATGCAATTGAATGGTGCCAGTACGACGCTATGGACAGAATTAGTGCCTTCCGCTTCGGATTCAACGTTCGTACTCGATCACTATACACGCTTGAAAGCGATGGCACAGTCATATGCAACGAAGGGAACACAGCTCACGAACAACCCTGCGTTAAAGGCAGATATTCTTCAAGCTATGGATTGGATGCTAGATCATCTATACACGAACACAGGGGTGGAGTTTGGGAATTGGTGGAACTGGGATATCGGTACTCCAACTCGCTTAGCGGATATTCTTATCCTCATGTATGACGATTTGACGCCAGAGCAAATTGCCAGAAATACAGCAAGCATCGATCATTACATTGGAGATGTAAGTTTACCTACTTTTACACAGGTAGGGGCCAATCGTTCAGATATTATGTTGATTGAAACGAGATTGGGTCTTGTTGAGAAAAACTATGATCGTCTTATTCATGCGCGTGATGGACTGACGCCTCTTTTTGATTATGTGACAACGGGCGATGGTTTCTATGAGGATGGTTCATTTATTCAGCATAGCAAAATTGCTTATACAGGTAGTTATGGTGAAGTGCTTATTAATGGGATGGGCAATTTGCTGCTGTTATTGAATGGGAGCACTTGGCAGCCTGTCGTTCCTGAGGTAGAGCATGTTTATCGATGGATTCAAGAAGGATATGCTCCGGTCATGTACAAAGGTCAGATCTTGGATATGACACGTGGACGTGCGATCGTTAGGAAGGGCTTAGATGCCTATGGATCAGGCCAAAATATTTTAATCGGTATGTCCCGTATCGCGCAAACAGCTTCAGAGGCCAGGGCTGCCTATTTAAAAAGCTTCATTAAATATCACTTCCAGTTTCTTCTGGCTAGAGGGCTGACATACAGTCAACTTCCTTTTGATTTGGCGGATACGATTAAAGAATGGATGGAAGACCCAGCTATTCAACCTATAGCTGAACTGCCAGAACATTTTGAAATGAACGCGATGGCTCGCAGCATACATGTAGGTGATGGCTATCTATTTGGCGTAAGTAAGAGTTCGAAGCGAATCGCAACCTACGAATTAACGAATGGTGAAAATGCGAAAGGCTGGTATACCGGTGATGGCATGACCTATCTGTACAACAATGATTTATCGCAATACACGGATAATTATTGGGCAACGCTTAATTGGTATCGTTTACCAGGTACAACCGTCGTTGTTAGACCTAGAACGTCAGACCAGTACCAATATGGCGATGGGGAATCATCTCCTGCGAACGCCTGGGCTGGTGGCGCGGTATTAGGTAAATATGGTGTTACGGGCATGAATTTAATTCAGAATGGCACACAGCTGAAAGCGAATAAGTCGTGGTTTACTTTTGATAATGAAATAATTGCCTTAGGTTCGGATATTTCAAGTACAGATAATAAGCGCGTAGAGTCGATCGTAGAACAACGCAAGCTCTCTGGAAATAATACGAATGAACTTTATGTGAATGGGGAGCCCAAGAATGGATTCTTTGGGGAAGAAACGCTTGAGCATCCCGAATGGGTTCATTTGCAAGGCAATGTGACTGGTGCCGATGTAGGCTACGTTTTCCCGGGTACACAATCACTTAAACTGATGCGCGCAGAACAAGAAGGCCGATATTCGGATACAAGCCTGAGCAATCCGCCTGAAACAACGGTACCTACGGAGCTGTTAAAAAATAATTATTTGACCATGTGGTTTGATCATGGTTCGAATCCAACCAATGATAGCTATCAATATGCTATCCTGCCTAATGCGAGCAAGAGCGAAACCTCAGCGTATGCTTCGTCTCCGGATTACACGGTTCTGGCTAATTCGGAGGACGTTCAAGCGGTTCGTGAGAACAAGCTGGGCATGACTGGTTTCAATTTCTGGAAGGATAAAATGACTTCCGTTGACGGCTTAACGTCAAATAGCCAAGCATCGGTCATGATGCATGGAAACAAAATTACTGGTGTATATGAGATTTCAGTTGCTGATCCAACGCTGGAGAATAATGGATTCATTGAAATTGAGTTAGATAAGCCTGCTCAGCACGTGATTAGCAAGGATAATCGCATAGAGATTCAAACGCTTAGCCCTACTTTGAAATTCAAAGTAAATGTACAGGATTCGATGGGGAAATCTCAGCATATCTCCTTGCAAGTGGTACCTGAACCTGAAGAAGAAACGGGATCTAGCACAACGGATCCGGAGCCAACAGAGCCTGAACCAACAGATTCTAAACCAACGGGGCCAGAACCAACGGATAAACCAGATACCGTCATTGTGAAAGATAATAAAGCTACTGTAGAAATGGGACGTGACAAGGATACAGTCTCCGTGCCAACGAAGCTGATTCCGAATGTTCCTCTACAAGTTCACGGAGTGACAGCTCAGATTACCGTTCAGCCTGAAGTAGTAAAAGCGCTCAAGGAGAGAGTAATTGGCGATGGTAGTCAAACAATACTAGATATTACGGCGCGGCCCATCTTAGAGCCTTCCATTTTGCAGGCAGGTGCAATAGATCCAGCAGTTCGTGTGAATTTAGCAAGTCAAGTTATTGAATTTGCACTACGCATACGGTCTGAGGCTGGTGAAATGTGGTCAGCCAATGAGCTCCAATCCGGAGTTGACATTGTTTTGCCATTTGATCCTGCAGGTAAGGATCCAGCGCTGCTTGGTGTATATCATTATGATAAAATGAGCGGGAAATGGGAATACGTAGGTGGAACAATTGATCTCTCGTCTAAATCAGCTACATTCATGCCGGACCAGCCGGGCATTTACACAGTACTGGCGTATGATAAGAAGTTTGATGATATGCCTGAATCACATTGGGCCTCACGAGCTGTGCAAGTATTGTCAGCGAAACATATCATTGAAGGCGTAACGTTGGGTGAATTTAACCCCAATGGGAAAACGACGAGAGCACAATTTACTGCCTTATTGGTTCGTGCCTTGCATTTGAAGAAGCAGGCAACAATGACTTCGGAATTCGAAGATGTTCAGTCAGATGCCTGGTATGCCCAAGATGTTGCTACAGCAAGTCGAGCCGGTTTGGTCACCGGCGTTACTGAACAGACATTCGATCCGAATGCGGAAATGACACGTGAACAGATGGCGATCTTACTAGTCAGAGCTTATGAGTATAGGAATGGCAACTATACATCAATCAATCGTAAACTTGATGACTATGCAGATCAAAGCGAAATTTCCGCATGGGCATTAGAAGATGTGAATAAAGCGATCGAGCTAGGCATTCTTTCAGGCATCTCGAAAGAGCGCTTCTCTCCTACTTCCACAGCTTTACGTATGGAAACGGCTGAAGCGTTATACAAGTTTCTTGGGAAGCAATAAATCAACAAAAAGAGGTAGCCGTGAGAGCGGCTGCCTCTTTTCTTTGTTCCCAAAAGGTAGATGGACTGTCTGATTTTGTCGATTCAAACAAACCCATAAATTAATGAATGCTTAATAGAGGATTTTGCCAATTGGAGAAGAATACAAACCAAAATCAATAGAATAAATGGGAGACGATTACTTATGAGACTGAAAGAATATGTAATCAATTCCCTAATGAACTTAACCTCTGATGGGATTGTAATTGTTGATTTAAATGGCGTAGTGTTAGAGGTTAATACGAAATTTGAAGAGTTGCACGGGTGGACGAGGGAAGAGGCTATCGGGCAAGTATTGCCGATGACTCCTGATGAGTACAAAGAAGATGCGCTTAGACTATATCAATCATTAATAAACGGCGAGCAAATCAGGGATTTCGAAACTCTAAAACTTAGAAAAGATGGATCTACATTTTATGCGAGTGTAACTGTTTCTCCTGTGAAAGATTCAGATGGGGTGGTCATTGGATTTGTTGGTGTGGAAAGGGATATTAGCGAAAAGAAGAAAGCTGAAGAAACGATGATTAGGTCTGAAAAATTAGCTTTGATTGGTCAATTGGCTGCTGGTATCGCACATGATATTCGAAATCCATTGACTTCCTTGAAAGGGTTTGTACAATTACTTAAGTATAAAAATACAGACTATGTTGACGTTATGATGGAAGAACTTGAACATATCAATTATGTTGTCAATGAATTTATGATGCTAGCCAAGCCACATCTAAGTCATTACATAGAAAGCAGGGTAATAGAGCTTGTTCAGAGTGTCATTAGTTTCTTGCAACCGCATGCGCTTCTGTATAATGTTCAAATACAATTAGATATGGATCCAGAAATACCTGTCATAACTTGTATACCTGACCAAATCAAACAAGTATTAATTAATGTCTTGAAGAATGCGATAGAGTCTATGGAAAGTGGGGGGGAGATACAAATAACGTGCAGAAATCGATTGAATCAAGACTTGATTATTTGTGTTAAAGATCAAGGTATAGGCATTTCTGCAGAAAAACTAGCCCAGTTAGGTGAGCCATTTTTCACAACAAAGGCGAATGGAACCGGTTTAGGACTCATGGTTTGTAAGCGAATTGTGGAAGCGCATGGTGGTAAATTGTCTATTCTGAGCCTAATTAATCAGGGGACTACCGTTGAAATAGCACTGCCTATTAACTCAAGATATCATATATAAACAAATATTTTTAGCATGGGTTGACAATAGTGGAGAACAATAATAGTTTAAAACTTATAAAACACATTGAATTAATCGGAATTATAAGCTGACTGGTCATCCGGAAGCATGGATCATTGAATCCATGCTATTTTTTTATTCTTTGAAACTTACAAGCGGTGTGATGTACTTGGGGAAACTGGTTGAAATCGCACCTAGCGAGGAGCTGTTTCTCCATCCTTCCCATCCTTACACGAAGGGTTTGCTTTCTTCTATACCATCGATGGATCCCTCGCAAAAAAGAGCGTGGATCGAGATCGAAGGGGAACCCCCTTCTCCTGCGAATCCCCCGTCTGGCTTTAGATTTCACACGCGCTGCCCAGCGGCAACCGCAACGTGTAAAGAAGTGCAGCCCGACTTATTGCAAATCAGGGAAGGGCACTGGCCTGCCTGCCATTACCCTTTGTAAATCGAAGTAGTAAAGCTGCATGAGAAGGAACACGATGTCAGACAAACAAGCAAAGAAAGATGCAGGATGGAACTTCGACAACAGCTATTCGCAGTTGCCTAGTTTCTTTTATACCAAGATGAATCCAACTCCTGTAAGCTCTCCGAAGTTAGTTATACTGAATGCTCCATTGGGAGCAACCTTGGGGTTGGATGAGGATGTGTTGCGAAGGTGCGATTCTAACCCGTGYCGCCGCCAGTCATATTCGCTTTGCAAATTTTCAATATGCTTCGGAATTTGTCACGGTGGATGAGCTCCGAGCGCTTGCTGATTACACGTTAGCCAGACATTTCCGAGAGGCTGATGGTGCTGAGAACCGCTATCTAGCGATGCTGCAAGAAGTAACTAAGTGCCAAGCGCAATTAATTGTCCAGTGGCAGTTCGTTGGTTTTGTTCACGGAGTAATGAACACAGATAACATAGCGGTCAATGGAGAAACCATTGATTATGGTCCTTGTGCCTTTTTGGAAGCCTATGATCCAGAGACGGTATTCAGCACCAGTGACACGGAGGGCCACTATGCCTTTGGTAAACAGCCGGAAATGGCTGCTTGGAATTTCACTATATTTGCTGAAACACATTTACCCTTACTGCATGAAGATGAAAAGCAGGGTGCCCAACTGATCGCGGATGAGATTGCGCACTTTTCCGAGCAATATCACGCCAATTGGCTAACGGGCATGAGATCCAAATTGAGGATATTTAAAGAAGAAATAGAGGATGAATCACTGATTGAAGGAATTCTCAATTTGATGAAAACGTATCGTGCGGATTACACGAATACATTTCGTGCTTTAACTTTGGATCTGCCTGAGGATACGTTTATGAATGACAAATTCGATTTCAGGCAGTGGTATGAACGATGGCAGGCTAGATTAAGTAGTCAACATGAAACGAAAGCTGACTCGCATCTATTAATGAGGAAACATAAACCAGTAATCATCCCGCGTAACCATCCGGTAGAAGAAGCTTTAACATCCGCGGTCAATCAAGGAGACTACACGGTGATGGAGCGGCTGTTGGAGGTTCTTTCAAACCCCTTCGCATATTCACCTGAACAGGTTGATTATGTCAGTCCAGCTGATTTAACTGCCTGTCCTTACCGTACTTTTTGCAGTACTTGAGAATGAACTATATATTGCATCTTAATCTTATTAGTTAAAAATGAATGTAGGGCCTTACGATTTATCGTAAGGCTTTTTAGCAATATTGTTGCCTTTCATTTTCCTGTAATGTTCCTTCAAGAACGTGTATGTTACTATTGGAGAAACGACCATAACATACCGAAGGGAAATACTTATGGCCCAGCCAATGACTTTTGGTATAGCATTTTGAATTACAACACCTTTCTTTGTTGGCTTGGTTGCTCGAAAATTACATGATACCAAACAAGAAGGGTGTTTTCTGTTAAGTTGGCCATCCACAACAATTCGTTCATCTTATTATAGAGTTCTTCCTCGTTTAAGATGTATAATGGAGAAATACTTTGGTGGTTCGAAAGGAGTCACATGAAACTAATTGAATGGTTTTGGCAAGGGACTTCCTTGATCAGAAACATGAAATTGCAAAATAAACTAATGGTCGGATACTTGCTGGGGTGCGTCATACCGATGCTAGTCGTAAGCGTCGGAATTTATCGCCAATCTGTATCTGACTTGCAAGATTCCTCGCAGGAATTCGCTGCGTTATACACCTCACAAATCGAATCTTCCTTAAACAATCTCATGGTCGAATATGACAAAATCACAAAATCAGTTTTGGTCGATAGCGAAATGATCAATCAAATTGGGAAGAAACAAGAACTTTCCATCGATGAATTGGTTGCCCGTAAAGAATCTATTCAGCATATGTTGCTTCGTGTCGCGCTCCTTAAGCCAGAAATTGGAAGCTTGATGTTGATCAGCCATGACAACACCGTTTATCAATATACGAGCTCGACCAATGTGGTAGATGAAGCGACATTGTTGACACAAACATGGTACCAGCGTTCACGTCAATTGGAGGAAACATTCTTCATAACAGGTCTACATGATCGTTCTTATTATAGGGATAAAGGAGACGGCGGTGTCGTCACGGTAGGCAGAATGTTGTTACGTTCCGATGGCGCATATGCTGGGATGTTACTTATCGATCTTGATCCTTCCACTTTGCTGGAGTTGAACCAGGATTTCGACTCGGCTCGCGACAAATATGGAATCACTGTCATTATCAGCAATTCGTTAGGACAAACCGTCTATCATTCGGATGCCGCAAGCGGGCGTTTGACATGGAACCAAGTGCGGGAGACAGAAACAAACTACACACAAGACGCTAGTAACGCAGATCGGATTGTTGTTTCCGGCAGCACACAATTGGGGAAACTTATTGTAAAGACGGAGATCCCCCGAAAAAAGCTCTTGCTCAAAATAAGTAAAATTAAAGTGGTGACCGTTTACGTTTTGCTAACCGGTGTTCTAATAATGTCTGTGTTCTCATTCGGATTGAGTTATACGATTACGCGTCCGATTATTGCGCTGCGCAGAAACATGAAACAAGCTGAACTCGGACATTACTTGCCCATTGATAAAGTGCAGTCGAAAGATGAAATCGGCAATTTGGTCCATAGTTACAACAAAATGATTGTCACCATCCGCGAACTGATAGAAGATGTGTATTTGGCTGAAATTAAACGACGAAAGGCAAAGTTTTTGGCACTACAGAACCAAATCAATCCTCACATGCTGTACAACACTTTAGAGTCGATCCGAATGAAAGCGTTGGTGAAAGAGGAAGAAGAAATTGCGAGCATGATCAAGATTCTTGCCAAAATGTTTCGTCTGGCTCTCGGAAAAGAAGGTACTCGCCACTTGGTCAAGCACGAATTGGAATATACGGTAAATTATTTGCAACTACAAAACATTCGCTTTGATAACCAGTTTCAACTGGACATCCGTATGCCCGAAGAAATGACAACATGCCACATTATTCCGTTGGTATTCCAGCCAATTGTCGAGAATAGTGTAAATCATGGATTTCAAAATTATGGTCGTACATTGCATATTCGTATTGAAGGAGAATGGCAGGAGGGGGACTCGATGCGAATCCGCATTTCGGATGACGGTATCGGTGTATCACCTGATAAATTGGAGGAGATTCAAGCTCTTTTGGCAATCGCAAAGTCGGATAAATACAAGCTGGAGCAAGAAGACGAGTCCTCCAAAACAGGTCTCGGATTAAAGAATATAGCTGAGCGCATCAACCTGCAGTATGGAGACCGTTATGAACTATCTGTTCATTCGGATTACGGAAGCGGAACGACGGTGGAGATTTGTATCCCCATACAGAATGGTCAGGGAAAGGAATGATTGCATTGTGAAGTTGTTTCTAGTGGAAGATGAAAAAGGTTTAGTAGAAGGACTAAAAAAAATGATCTCCCGTTATATCCCGGAATGCGAGGTAATAGGTCAAGCCTACAATGGCATCGAAGGCGCCAAATTAATAATGGAGAGTCAACCAGACATTGTCCTGACGGATATTCGAATGCCACAAGCGGATGGGTTAGACATGATTCAATCGTTGAAAGATCAAGGGTGTCTGTCTAAGTTCATTATCCTCAGCGGTTATGCTGATTTTGAATACGCTCGCAAAGGCATGCAGTTAGGCGTTCAGTTTTATTTGAACAAGCCTGTAGAAGAGGATGAACTGAGCGATTGTGTTTATCGAGTGATGGCTACTGTTCGTGAGGAACAAGCCAAAACAAAGGAAATTGACCACCTTAAACAGGAGGTTCATAGCCGGTTGGCGGAAAATCTGCTAAGGGATCTATTGGATGCAGGAGGCGATCCATCCGATCACGAGGACGAGCTGCTGCGACTGATTGGGATGCCAAATGATAACATGAAGTACGTGTGCGCGTTGCTAGAATTCGAAAGTTACGTAGCCAGTTCGTTGCCTTCGGGTGTTTTCAAAGAATCCAGGTTGGAACAAGTATATTTCAAGATCGATCAAGTGTTAAAGCAATATGACAGAGTATACCGATTCCGATATGGAGGATCGCAACTTGCCGTCATCGTGATGCAAATGGGTAGCGTACTTGCGAGCGATGAACTGCATCATTCCTTTTATAGTCTAAAAGAAACTTTGCATCTCGAACAGAAATTGAATGTTACGATTGGTATCGGAACTGTTCAGGAGCGTACGGCGGGGATCAGCACTTCCTTTGAGGAAGCACGCCACGCATTGAGCTATATGCTCATCAAAGGAAAGGGATCAGTGATACTCTACTCAGAAGTGTTGCACATGGTAAAGCGACGTCTACCAGTTCCAGAGGAGACCATTATCAAGTTGGAAACCAATCTGGATAAAATGGATGAAGGTGGCTCCATGTCGATCATCCACGACATTTTCTGTCAGATGGCAGTCGAGAAAGGCTTGAGTCCCGCTGATCTCAAGCTGCAATGCTTGAACATTTTATTATCTAGCATCCGAAAAATGTCGTTCCAACCATGGCAAATGAATGATTTTTTGGGACGACATATACCTTCACTKGATGAAATGTCCCGGTTTCGAACACTTTCTGAACTGGAGGAGTGGATGATTGAGGTCGTCCGTGCGATATTGGCACTCAAACAAKAGTATAAAATTCCGGAGAAGAAAGATGTTATCGCCGAAATCAAAGATTATGTCGCGGCTCATTATGATGAATCCATCGGCTTGGCAGAGTTATCGGCACGTTTTTTCCTGAATCCTTATTATTTGAGCCAGTTGTTTAAACAGAAAACAGGCGATACGTATCTGAATTATTTGACGCAGATCCGCATTAATAAATCCAAAGAATTGTTAGAGAAAACGGAACTAAAAGTGTATGAGATTTGTCAGATGGTTGGATACGTAGACACGCAATATTTTTCCCGACTGTTTGAGAAAATAACAGGCATCAAGCCCAGCGAATATCGTAAAAATCCACCTCGAATCTGATAAGAGTAGTTGAAGGTAACTACAATCTGCGAAAAGTGGCAGCGTGAGTTTCACCATTGTAAACCGAGACGGATGACGTTAGACATTCAAGAAGCCCTATCCGCGACTGCAGTGGATTTGGGCTTCTTTGGCTATTTAATGATCTGATGCAGCCTGCGGAATTCTGTAGGAGTTGTAGTAGTATGACGCTTAAAGGCACGATTAAACAGGGCGACGGTCAAATAACCGACAAGTGTTGCTATAATTCGGTTCGACGTAATCCTTTTACAATTCTCGTAGCTTATCATTCCAAGCATCCGCGTTTAGAATCACAATTTAATGTATAGCGAAGGGGCTTTTTAAAATTCCCTATAAAATGACCTAGTAAAACCTTAAATTCGTCCCTTTGAGCGATTTTGACATCGAGAGTATAGTATTGTAAGCGTACTCATTAACCAATCATCAGGGGGATGCAAGAAAAGGAACAGGAGGAGAAGTTAGCTATGCCACATGGTCGGCGCGAATAGCTATATACTGTCTGGACATGCATACAACGAGAAAAATTGAAATTCATAGGAGGTATTAAGATGCTTAAAAGGTTAATGTCGGTTCTAATTGTTCTATGTCTGTTGATGTCAGGGGGGAATCTGGTTTTTGCTGCAGCTCCGGCAAACTTCAAGATTGTCGGTTATGTTTTTTCAAATGCTGATGTCAATGCGGTTCCGTACGCTAAGGTGACGCATATTAATTATTCTTTTGCTCGTCCTACGGCAACCGGGGGATTTAATATTGATAACCCTTCGAATTTTGCTGCTCTCGTTACAAAATCACGTGCCGAAGGGAAGAAGATCTTTTTAGCGATTGGCGGGGGGCAGCAAGTAAGTACGGATAATTTCGCAACTTTCGCTGCAAATCCCCAATACAGGACAGATTTTGTGAACAATTGTATGGATGTTATCAACCAGTATAGCTTAGACGGGATTGATATGGACTGGGAATTCCCGGCCGGCGGCGATAATCCGGCAAACTTTACCTTGTTGATCAGTGAATTAAGCACAGCTATCCATAATGCTGGAAAACTGCTTACTGCTGCTGTTAATGCTTACGGGCCAAATGCTGATGTTATTCTGAGTTCAACGTTTAGTTCTTTTGACTGGATTAATATTATGGCTTATGACAAAGGGTCTGATCCTGCCACCAAAGCCAATTATCAGGTAGCAACGACTGCCTTGAATTATTGGGCTGGTCGCGGATTACCAGCAAAAAAAACAGTGTTGGGTGTGCCTTTTTACAGCACTCCCAATTTTATCTCGTATAATGACTTAGTTCAAAATGATTCAGAGGCCCCCAATAAGGATTCTTCCACGTATAATGGCGTAGTTGAATATTATAATGGTAAAGCTCAAATTATTTCCAAAACCAATCTTGCGTTAAGTAAGGGCCTCGGAGGGATGATGGTCTGGGAATCCATGAAAGATACGAATGATGCCAGTACGTCACTCTTTTCCGCTATCAAAGATGCAATGGCTGCTTATAGCGGTGGCGGCATTGAAAAATCAACCTCTTATTCTGTAACAGCGGATACCTACGTCAGAGGCGGAATCTATGCATCTCAAAATTTTGGGACATCAACGACCATTGAAGTGAAAGATGCCTCCGAGGATTTCGTGAGAGAGGGATACTTGCAATTTACTGCAGCCAATCTAACGAATGTCACAAGTGCGAAGATTAGAATTTACGGGTATGCAGATTCAACTGCAACTGTAAGTGTATATGGGGTCAACAATAATAGCTGGACAGAGACAGGTATTAATTTTACGAATAAGCCTACTGCATCAACTTTGCAGTCTACGCAGACTATAGGTTCATCAGCCCAGTATTATGAATTTGATGTAACGAACTTTGTTAAATCTAAGGTTATTTCTGGAGATAGCCTCTTCTCATTTACTATAACAGGACCTCATATCACACAAAATGTAGGTGTTCATTTCAATAGTAAAGAGAATTCTGCCAACAAGCCGCAATTGGTCATTACAGCACCTGTACCGGAGACGGGTGTAAGCCTGAACAAAAACACGCTCGCCCTGACGGCTGGCAGTAAGGAAACATTAACGGCGACGGTAGAACCTGAGGATGCGACGAAAAGTGCCGTGACTTGGACGTCCAACAATGAGTCGGTCGCGACGGTAGGTACGGACGGCCTCGTGACGGCAGTTGCAGTGGGCACGGCAGTCATTACAGCAACGACGGCCGACGGCGGTTACACAGCAACGGCTACCGTAACGGTGACGGAAGCGCCGGTTGTTCAACTGCCGAATGCGCCGACGGGTTTAACAGCGCAATCGGCGGGTAAGACGAGCATTCAACTGAATTGGTCGCCTTCCGACGACACAGTCAGTTATGCGGTCTATCGCTCGACTTCGCAGACGGGAACGTATGCGAAGGTCAACAGCGATCTCGTTGTCGAGACGACCTATACCGATACTGGGCTTGAGAGCGGCACGAGTTATTACTATAAAGTAACAGCAATCAACGTGGCGGGCCAATCCGAAGCGTCTGCTTTCGCATTTGCGACGACGGACGGCTCTGGCACAAGCGGCGGAAACGGGAACAGCAGTAGCTCAAGCAGCAATACGGACAGAAACGGCAGCGCCCAAGTAACAGCCGGCACGATTACCGTTAAGGCGACTGCCGGCGCAAATGGTGCGATGCAGGCGACGTTGAAGGCGGACACGATGAAGCAAGCTGTGGCGGCTGCTTCGGACGGCAAGCTAAACATTGAGGTTCAATCGGATGTATCTGCACCAGGCAAGACAGAGGTGACGCTGCCGCTTCAAGAAGCGCTCGCTTCGGGCAGCATTTCGCACATCGCCTTGAGCGCCTCGGGCGCCACTCTGGTCTTCTCAGCGAAGCCCTCCGACGGTCTATTGCCGCCGGGAACCAAGGAAATGTCGGTGATCATCGAGAAGGTCGATACGTCTAAGCTTCCGGCAAGCGTACAAAGACAAGTCGGCAGCCATCCCGTGTTCGATTTTGATCTGATGGTCGACGGCACGAAGATCAGCCGCTTCGACAGCGCAGGATCGGTGACGGTCAGCGTTAAGTATAATCTGCAACAAGGGGAGAATGGGCATGAGATCGTCGTCTATTACATCGGCGACGATGGCAAACTTGTGATCGTCAAGAACGCGGAGTACGACGCAGCCAGTGGAACGGTTAGCTTCGCACCGCAGCACTTTAGTCACTATGCTGTCGGGTATAACCATGTAATATTGAGTGATCTCTATCAGGCATCGTGGGCGCGTACTATGATTGAATCGCTCGCCGCTCGCGAGATCATTGCGGGAACGGACTCCGGTTTATTCGAGCCGAACCGATCGGTTACGAGAGCGGAATTCCTAAAGCTGCTGCTTGCTGCTCTCGAGTTGAACGATGAGCGGGCGACATCAAGCTTCAAGGACATCAGGACCGATGCCTGGTATTACCAGGTGGTCGCGCTAGCCGAGAAGCTCGGCATCACGAAGGGCAAGGAGGACGGCACGTTCGGCGCCAATGAGACGATTACGAGGGAAGATATGGCGGTCATGTTGTCCCGTGCGGCGGCAGCCGCAGGCGTGAAGCTTGGCGGAACGGGAACGTCTGCGTTGTTTAAGGACTCCGCTGTGATCGCGGCCTACGCGGCCAATGCGGTGAATGAGATGAAGCTGGCCGGTCTAATCGACGGCTTCACGGACGGCACGTTCGGACCGAAGCAGCAGACGTCGCGAGCGCAAGCAGCAGCGGTCATCTACAAGCTGCTAGATCGAAATAAATAAGCATGAAGTAACAAGCCTCCGGCTAACCGGAGGCTTGTTTGCTTCATGGCGGTTCCCAATAGGAAGCGTCTTTAAAGCAATGTATCCGCGAAGGCCGTTCAGTCGTCAAAGAGAATGGTTCTTTCGACAACATATAGCGAAAGGTCTGAGGGTTTCTTTTAAATTTCCCTATAAAATGACCTAGTTAAACCTTAAATTCGTCCCTTTGAGCGATTTTGGCTTTGAGCGTATAGTTAGTAGTGTAAACATTATCCGTACAACAGGGGGAAGCAAGGTGAAGAACAAACATAGGTATGGAATTAAGGCTTATTGGCCGCTGTATGTGATGGCCCTTCCAGGGATTGCATTTCTAATTATTTTCAAATATGTCCCCCTAGCAGGTACTGTAATCGCATTCAAAGATTATTCGGTGTTTAAAGGCTTTATTGACAGTCCATGGGTTGGGTTAGCAAATTTCAATAAACTGTTTCATTATCCCGATTTTCAGCGAGTGTTTGTAAATACGATGATTCTCGGCTTTCTGCGAATCGTGATCGTGTTTCCAATACCTGTCTTGCTGGCACTTATGATCAACGAGATTCGTAAATCAGCTTTAAAGAAGGGGATCCAAACGACGCTGTACCTCCCCCATTTTTTATCGTGGGTTATCGTCTCAGGCATTGTTTTCGATTTTTTCTCTCTACAGGGAATGTACAACACGATAACTGAATGGTTCGGCTATGAACCTTCACTTGTCATGCAAGAGAGCGCTTACTTTCGTCCTGTTTATCTGTTGACGTCAATCTGGAGGGATGCAGGATGGGGAACGGTTGTATACATGGCCGCAATTAGCGCAATCGATCCCCAGTTGTACGAATCGGCGATGATCGATGGGGCCTCGAGATACAAACAAATTCGACTAATTACTTTTCCATTGCTTCTACCAACMGTGCTCGTGCTATTCCTCCTCGAAATTGGGAACTTTCTCGATTTAGGGTTCGATCAAGTGTTTAATTTGTTGACGCCAATGACGTATAGTGTGGGGGATATTCTGGATACGTACGTGTTCAGGACGGGGATCCAGCAAGCACAATATAGCTTTGCAACAACAGTAGGTTTATTCCAATCTGTGATTGGATTTGTCTTGATATACTTCTTTAATCGATTGTCGAAAAAAGTGTCTGACGGAGGGCTGTGGTAAACATGTTAGAATCTAGATGGGAAAAAGTATTTCGATCTGGCGTGACGACTTTGCTGCTCTTCATGTCCTTTATTGCTATTGTTCCGCTCTTAAATGTCATTTCGACATCATTTAGTTCGAAGAGCGCAGTAGAAATGAACCTGGTTACGATTTGGCCTAGGCAGTTCACTTTCTCTTCTTGGAGCCATATTATCGATCGTTTTGACTTGTGGAAATCGTTCTTTCTTACGCTGAGCACTACGGTAATTGGTACCGTATTAGCACTTCTCGTGACAGCATTATTTGCATACCCGTTATCGAAAACAGAATTCCGCTGGGGGCCAGCGATTATGGTTGGTGTGGTAATCGCAATGATTTTCAAGGCACCGATCGTGCCATACTTCTTGACATTACGTAGCATTGGACTGTATAACAACCCATTGGTTTTGATCGTTCCGCATATTCTGAATCCATTCAACCTGATCATCATGCGGACGTTTTTCAAGCAATTTTCGAAGGAGTTAGAGGAAGCGGCCCAAATTGAAGGGTGTGGCTACTTCCGTATGTTATTCCAATTTGTTTTGCCACTTTCCAAGGCGGTGCTGGCTACTTTGACATTGTTCTATGGCATCGTGTTATGGAATCAGTTTCAACATCCACTTCTATTTCTACAAGATACGAACTGGTTCCCGCTGCAGATTAAGGTGCGACAATTTATTACGGATGACAATGTTTTAATTCCAGCGAGAGCATCGACTGCCAACCTGGATTACAATGACCAAACCTTGCGTTCGGCTACTGTTATCTTTGCCATGATACCGATTATTGCTGTTTATCCATTCCTACAAAAATATTTTGTCAAGGGAGCCATGCTCGGCTCTGTCAAGGGTTAGATACTTTCCGGTTTTAAGGCTATTATAGCCTAAAACATACAGACAACAATTTAAGGGGGAAACAAGAAATGGCAATCAAAAAACTACTGGTTCTACATGTTGTAAGCGCTCTAAGTGTATTAGCTTTATCTGGTTGCACCACTGGGATGAAATCTTCAAACACGTCTTCAACACCAACACCAACAACACAAGTTCAAAGCGCGTCGCCCAAAGCAGAGGAAGTCGTCGATCTCGAAGTGTGGTATACGAATGTTGGCTTCAAACCGATTACTAAAGGCAGCAAAACTTATGAGTTTTATAAGAATTTGCTCGGTGTAGGTGTCATTCATCCTTACGTGGAATGGAACGGGGGTACCACGTACAGGGAGCAATTGAATCTTAAAATAGCAGCAGGCGAGATGCCCGATCTGTTCATGCCTTTTCAAGGTAATGAAACCAATTTGGCCAAGAACGATGCGATTGCCGATTTAACGGAACTGCTTCCGAAATATGCGCCAAACTTGTGGAATCTGATACCGAAAGATGTGTGGGACATCGTCAAAGCGAACGATCCTACGGGGCAAGGGAAAATTTACTATATTCCAAGTGTCGTGGATTATGAAAGAGAAGCTGGCCTCATTCGCAAAGATTGGCTCGACAAGCTTGGGTTGCAAATGCCAAAAACGCAAGATGACTATGTGAAGGTGCTTGAGGCATTCCGTGACAAAGATCCAAACGGTAACGGTAAGAAGGATGAAATTCCGACAGGAGGCCGTCAACAATTAACATGGATGAACCATTTATTTGCCATGTACGGCGTCGCGATGTCCGGGGGCAAGCAGGATTGGGATGTATATGACGGTAAATTGACGTATTCCGCCGTAACGCCGAACATGAAGGCAGCTTTAGAATTCGCTACAAAACTTTACAAAGAAGGACTTATTGATAAAGAAGCCCTGCTGAACGACAAAGCGAAGTGGGAGGCGAAAATTGACACCGGCTTGGTGGGGAACTACTACCATTGGGAAGAGACTGTCTTCGAGCGTTTAGAACCAATTTACAAAAACACCGGCGTGAAAGCTGATTTCTCTGTACTTCCGCTCCCCCAAGTCCAAGGCTATCAAGGCTTTTATTCCATCAAAAAAGTACAAAATCCAGTTTGGGTAGTTAAGAGCACGAAAGATCAAAAGAAGCTGATGGCTGTCATGAAATTGCTGAACAACATGTACGATAAGAAAAATTGGAATGCGCTTTACCTCGGCGTGGAAGGTATGCATTCTACKACTAAGGACGGCAAATCCGTAAGACTGCCGCAAGATAAAGGTACTCAGGAAAACCTTCCTCTCGTGCCTTATGAAGATGTAGCAACGGCAGACTTCTCAGCGCAATTGTTGAAAAATACAGCTTCCGACGATCGGAAGTGGGCAGTTGATCAAGGAATTCGAAACATACAGGAAGCACAAAAATATGCCAAGGCTATAGCTGGCGACGGTATGCCAGAAAGCGTCTACGATGGTTATCCCGATATTAGTAACCGTACTTTATTTGTGGAATATGCATCAAAGATCATTCTCGGTCAGTACCCAATAAGCAAATTTGACGAGTTTGTTGATAAGTGGAACAAATCTGGCGGTGATGAGGTCACGAAACGCGCTAGAGATTGGTTCGTGAAAGTAAAGAAATGAAATAATAAATGGTTAATTATGGATTTAAGTGTAGGGTAGGCGACTCTCGAAACTTTTCCGTACGGCACCGTTCTGCGGATGGTGTATGTCGTCATCGCCGGCAAACTGCTGACGATCGACGAAGCCGTCGAAGGCGAGGAAGACAACGCGGTGCTCGGCCGCCACCGGCGCAGGATCACCGCTATGCACTAACGCTGGCGGACTGAACTACGTCTGATGTAGGATGCCTGGCTTCTTCATGTCTGAACACGAACAGGAGGCGATGTAGTTCGGGCTAAACATAGTCATTAACTATGACAGCACGAAGAAGGGATTCAGATAAAACGCAACTTTTAACAGACAATGAAAAGGTGGTGTACGATTTCAAAGGCACAGTATCCCTTAATGCTCAGAAAAGTGACATTAAAGGAGAAAATCATGGAATTATGAGAATCCGTATCGTGTCTTGCATGCGCATAATTTTTAAAAAAAATTGAGAATTAATAGGAGGTAATAATATGGCTAAAAGGTTATTCACAGCACTATTTATTCTATGTCTCTTGATGTCAGGAAGTAGTATGGCCCTTGCTGCAGCTCCAGCGAACTTCAAGGTTGTCGGTTATGTTTTTTCTACTGCTGATATGAATGCGGTTCCCTACGCTAAGGTGACTCATCTTAATTACGCATTTGCTCGTCCTACGGCAACAGGGGGATTTAATATTGATAATCCTACGAATTTTGCTTCTCTCGTTTCACAAGCACATGCCCAAGGGAAGAAGATATTTTTATCTATTGGTGGCGGGCAGCAAGTAAGTACGGATAATTTCGCAGCATTTGCTACAAATTCTTCATACAGAACGGATTTTGTGAATAATTGTATTAACGCGATAAATCAGTATGGCTTAGATGGAATTGATYTCGATTGGGAATTCCCGGCAGGCGGCAATAATCCAGCAAACTATGCCACATTGGTAAGTCAAATGAGCACAGCCATTCATAATGCTGGAAAGTTGCTTACTGCTGCTGTTAATGCGTACGGAGCAAATGCTGATGTTATTCTAAGTTCAACATTCAACTCCTTCGACTGGATTAATATTATGGCTTATGACAAGGGTACAGGTGCTGCAAGTGCATCATACCAGGTAGCTGCAGACTCAGTGAATTATTGGAATGTTACCCGTGGGTTGGCAGCAAGTAAAATTGTATTGGGAGTACCTTTCTATAGCTCTCCAAACGCTATCCCGTATAAGGTTTTAGTCGCAAATGATTCACAAGCTCCAAATAAGGATTTTTCCACGTATAATGGTGTAGTTGAATACTATAATGGTAAAGCTACAATCACATCTAAAACAAATCTTGCGTTAAATGAGGGCCTCGGTGGAATTATGGTATGGGAATCCATGTCAGATACTACTGCCGCCAGTACTTCACTCTATTCAGCTATAAATGCGGCTATGGCTGCTTATAGTGGCGGCGGTGGATCAACCACTTATAGTGCCACTGCGGATGCCTACGTAAGAGGAGGAGCATATGCATCTCAAAATTTTGGAACAGATACTGCAGTTGAAATTAAAGATGCAGCTGGAGATTATCAGAGATTAGGGTACTTGAAATTTACTGCATCCGGTTTATCCAATGTAACAAGTGCAAAGCTTAGAATATACGGGTTGGCAGATTCGAATGCAACGATAAATGTATATGCAGTCGGTGATGATAGCTGGACAGAGACTGGTATTAATTTCAATAACAAACCTGTTATATCGACATTGCTGCAATCTACAAAGACTGTAACTTCAACATCCCAGTATTATGAATTTGATGTAACCAACTTTGTTCAATCTGAAGTAAGTTCTGGATATCAAATATTTTCATTTGCAATAACAGGACCTAATACAACCCAGAATATTGGTGTTCATTTCAACAGTAAAGAAAATTCTACAAACAAACCGCAATTGGTAATTACTAACTAGTCAAAGCGATTGTTGATAATGGGGGACTTGTCATACATTAGAAACTGGGTTCAAGCGTTTAAAGCATGATTACCAATATGTGACTTGGACCATGTGTAACTACAAGTGCGGCAATGTCGTGGACAAGTAAAAACCAGTTAACATTCGTAAAATCGAATGTTAACTGGTTTTTGTCGTTGAACAGCAACCTGTATTTAGTAGTAACAAAAGGTCATCCACGGAACGATTTCCTAATTTACACGTTCATTCTACATATTGATCAGTGCCATTCCAGATTTTGATGATGAGTTTGGGTTTTGACGATTTCCTATCTGTAAGGGTTTCCATATGATGAGTGTAATGGCTTGTACGCTAATCAGCCCTGTTGCCGTTGAGTGAAATCATAACGAAGAGGTGATGTTGAATTGAAGAAAGGATCAAGTGTATATACGAAAAGGATAATCAGCTTGCTGCTTGCAAGCGCTTTAACTTTAGGAGGGCTGCCTTCAGGTTTCCCCAAAGCGCAAGCCGATAGTGCTGTGGCAGGAACGCCGGGGGGCGTAGATGAGAGCTTGCTGAAATTGTGGTTAAAAGCGGATCCGGCCAGCATGACTGTGAATGGAAATGGAGAAGTTACCGMTTGGAAGGACAGCAGCCCGAAAGGGAATGATTTCATTAATGATGGAACGAAGATGGTGGGGGCCAACAAAGCCCGGACGAAGCCCCAATATGTGTCTTCCAATCCGTCGCTGAATTTCCAGCCTGCGGTGCAATTTATCCGTGCAGGTGACGGCAGCCTCCTCGTAGATGCGGACGGGCTGTTCGCTGAGGATGAAGTCGTAGCTCGTGCGATCGTTTATATGATGGCCGGCGGGTTGTCGGAGACGACCAAGTCGTCGAAAATATTTTATGAATATTTTCAAGATAAGGGGAGATTAGGAGCGTACATCCCCTTCGTAGGATCTGGTAGCCCTCCTCCTGCCCCTCAGGTCTTATGGGATTCGGGGAATGTTACCACGGGTAATCCGCGGCTCTCAACGGGGTATAGTGTCCCCCTTCGTCAATTTAACAACTGGGGATTTCAATTCGATTCGCAGCCAGTGACAGGCAACGTCTACCAATCCGTTACGCTTGATGGCCAGACGTATGCGACTTCAACAGCTTCACGTCTTCCGATGAAAGGAAGCGGGAGCTATCCAATGGCCATTGGTTCTGATGTCGACCCAACTCTCCCAGCCGGAAAAGCTGGCTCCGGTTACGACGGACAATTGGGCGAAATGATTGTATTTAATGATGCGCTGACAGCTACACAGCATCAACAAGTGCAGACGTATATGGCCATCAAATTCGGAACGCCTCTGAAAGGGAAGGATTACGTCTCGGCAGGGGTGTCTCCGCAAGTGGTGTGGCCGTCCACACTTAACACAGCATTTAACAATAACGTAGCAGGAATTGCCAAGGATCAGGAAGGCGCGTTAGCTCTGGATACGAGCCGAAGCAGTGAGGATCCGGCTGCATCGCAGATCATCATTAGCGCGAAACAAGCTATGGTCGATAAGCAGTACCTACTTTGGGGAGATAATGAAAGCACTGCGCCTGCTGTTCCTTATGGCTCGGGCTTCAAGCGATCGACACGAACTTGGAAGGCTCAGAACACGGGTAATGTTGGCACTGTGCAGGTCGCATTTCCGCAAAGGATGCTTCCGTCAGGCGGGCTTTTGTTAACGAGCAGCAGCGGTGATTTCAGCGATGCCGTGTCTCTGCCTTTAACCCAGGTTAACCTGCATGGGGAGACTTACTATGCAGCGGATGCGACGCTTGCCAATGGTTCGAATTTTACCTTTGCAGAGAAATTGCCGGACATTCAGCTATCTGCCTTGGACGTCTGGGCGGGCAGTCGGCATCTGGGGATGACACCCTCTTTCTCACCGACCAAGCTAGACGGTTATGAGGTGACGGTCCCTGTGGATGCCGACACGATCCGTTTGGATTCGCATGCAGACGCAGGGATTTCCGTGGATGCGACGCTGACGAACAACGCGGTGGCGAACCAGCCGGTTGGCGATATGAACCAGATTGCCATGACGCCTGGGATTAACAAAATGAAGGTGAACGCTTCCAGCGGCAGTTCGATAAATACGTATGCTTTGCAAGCATATCGATTGTCGGCCAAAGGAACGAACGGCCGCATTCCGATGAACGCTACCACGGTGACCGGCAGTTCGTACCAACCGAACACAACGAATATTCCGGCCAATGTCGTGGACGGGATCTGGGATACGGATGTGCGTTGGTCGGCTTCGGGACAAGGCGAGTGGCTGCAGTTTGACATGGGGCAGCCTGAGACAGTAACGTATCTGAACATTGCATTTCTGAATGCGATTGACCGGGTGTCTTCCTTTGAAATCTTAGGCTCGAATCAGGCGGATTTCCAGCAATCGACGGTGCTTTTATCCAAACGAAGCAGCCGGGCACTTCGCGTCGGTGACAGTATTTTGCAGCCCTATGTGCTGAGCCAGCCTGGAGCCTACCGCTATTTACGCTTGGTTGGGTATGGCAATAGTGCGTCAGGGAGCTCAAGCAGTTGGAATAGTATAACTGAAGTGGAGCTTTACACGGGAACACCCCCAGAAGTGAATGAGCCGACGGGGCCAACAGGGCCGCCGCAAGCGGGGGATAAACCAGTAGATCCGCTGCCGCCGGTTCAGGTTGTCCGTGTCAATACGGCTAGCGAGTTGCAGGCTGCGCTCGACCAAGCTGCTCCAGGCACGACAATTGAATTGCAAAATGGTACCTACGAGCAGCAAGGGCCTTTCATCATCAAGGACAAGCAAGGAACGGCTGCGCAACCGATTAGGGTGATGGCCGTGGAGCAAGGGAAGGCGATTATCGCCGGGGACAGCTATATGTATATACAGAATGCCAGCTACGTCAGTGTGGAAGGGCTTACGTTCCATTCGGGCGGCGGGTCGGAGAATAGCGAGGATTCGTTGCGAAGCCGAGGTGTTTCCGAGGAGATTTTAAACTCATTAAAAGGGTTGCACCCTGGTGTGGAGCTGTATGACACCAACAATGTCTCCATCCTGCGAAGCACGTTTGCCTTGGATGAAACGGGGCAGAAATACCGTTTTACCAAGGTTGAAAACAGTGTGAATAAGGTCATCTGGTGCGTCATCGGTGTGGCGAACAGCTGCCGTTATGGCAGCGAATATGACCCTAACAGTGCCGTCTACACAGGGGAAACTTCGCATACACCCGGCTCAGCATTACTCACGGATGGCGGGACGGACCGGCATTATATCCGGGTAGAAGGCACCGGAAGCCATAACCGAATTGCGTATAATGATATTGGGCCGAAAACTGGTTTTGGCGCTGTGATAACGTATGATGGCAAGGATGCCGTTTCGCAGTACGATGTGATTGAATACAATCACTTCCATGATATCGGTCCGCGCGTGAGCAATGGCTTGGAGGCAATCCGTCTAGGGCTCTCTGGACTTTCATTAGCCCCAGGACACGTTACGATACAATACAACCTTTTCGATGGCTTGAACGGTGAAGATGAGATCGTGTCGGTGAAAAGCAGCGACAATACGATTCGGTATAACACGGTTTTGAATTCCTATGGGGGTATGGTGGCTCGTCACGGTCACCGCAACAGCTTTTACGGCAATTACATCATTGCGGATGGCAAGAAAGCCGGAACGAGTGGCTTCCGTATTTATGGGAATGATCATCAAATTTATAACAATTACATGGAAGGCTTGACCGACGACGCCATTCAAGTTGATGGCGGCACGGAGGATGCCGGGCCAGATGGCTCCGCGAATCCGATGATCCGCTGGGGAATCGGCGTGAATGATGTCGCTCCGCTCAGGAGCTTGTCACCGGAAAGACAGCAGGAATTGCTGCGCGGGCATTGGCGGCAATATAACGTACAGATTTTTAACAATACGATTGTTAATTTAGCCAGCAAAGCCTCCGCGCTGAAAATGGCGAAACGGACATTCGAGCCGACGGGGACGCAAGTGTATAACAATGTGATTTTCAGCAATGCGGGAACTATATTCAATGAAAAAGATATTACCGATGGCAGACCCAATTATGTCGGCAATATGACCGACGGTCTTGCGGTAGTATCAGCTACCGCGACTGTTGTAAGCGCAACGTACAAAGGTGATCTGAAGCTAGTCCGTGGCATTGACGGACTGATCCGTTTATCGCCATTAAGTCTAGCGGTTGACGCAGCAAAAGGCCCGTACCTGCCGGTAGACGATATGGACGGCCAAAGACGGACGAATACAGTCGACGTCGGAGCAGATGAATATGTGCCTGCGAGCGTGCTGACGCAACGGCCGCTAACGTCGGCCGATGTTGGGCCAACTGCAGGACGGAACGTGCCGGTTGAAGAGGATAAGCCAGCTTTAAGTGGCCTTCAAACTAGTTCGAATCTGACAATCGCACCGGCATTCAGTTCGGAGATCACTTACTACACAGTGACGGTCCCAACGGGGATCAACAGCTTGACTTTGACGCCGACTTCCATCGGTCAGGGGGCTGCGATTCAAGTGAGCGTAGACGGTGGTGCGCAGCAGTCCGTTATTAGCGGCAGCGAGAGCAGACCTTTAGCCATTGCCGTCAGAGGCAGCGTAATTCTGCTGGATGTTACTATGCCTTCCGGTGTGCATAAAACCTACACGCTACTGGCACAGCGTCCAGCGGCAAGTGGTTCGTCTTCATCGGATTCCTCATCGGGTTATACTCCAGCGCCTGTACCAACACCAACGCCGAAGCCAATACCGGAACCGAGCAAACCGCCTGTAAGTCCTACAGATCCGTCCAAACAGCAATCATTTGTTGATGTGCCGAAACATTGGGCGTCGGAGGTTATCTCTCGCGCTGCTGCCAAAGGCATCGTGAACGGTTACGCGGATGGCAGCTTCAAGCCTGACGAGCCAATGACGAGAATGCAATTCGCTGCCATGCTGGTTCGAGCTCTTGGTTTGAAGGCCGAAACGTCAGCAACTAAGTTTGCCGATGGGGCAGATATTCCAGCCTGGGCAGTTGGTGAGCTGGGGGCAGCGCTGAAAGCGGGCATTCTTCAAGGGTATGAAGACGAATCCTTGCGGCCTAATAACCCGATCAACCGAACAGAAATGGTTGCTATGCTAATTAGGGCTTATAATCAACAAGGGGGAGTTTCATCCCAAGTGTCGTTTAGCGACAGTTCCCAAATTCCAGCTTGGGCATTGCCAGCCATTTCGCAAGCCGTTTCCTTGGGGCTCGTAACCGGTCGTGAGCAAAATACGTTCGAGCCGTTAGCTAAGGCAACGAGGGCGGAAGCGGTAACGATTATTATGCGGTTATTGGATCGATAACGTTATTTTGATCTCATATCTTATGCACAATTACACATAAAGGATAGATCATATGCAGTAGGCCTGGCATCCCGTTTTTTTCGGGATCTGGCCTGCTGCATTTAGTGCTTTGTTTACACACTTGAAGGGAGAACATCAATATGGAACATTTTAGCCAAATAAATAAAGATCAGTGGAGCTTATATGTCGATCTGACTGCGATCATCCAACAGGCGGATGCCTGCCTGACAACTCTTCCTGTTCAGATTACGGATGAGATAGCCCCGCATAGCCCGGGAAACGCTCATGACTATTATTCAAATGGCGATTACTGGTGGCCAAATCCCAATACGTCAGATGGACTGCCGTATGTGCGCCGAGATGGTGAGAGTAATCCAGATAATTTCCATGCACATCGGATTCTCCTTCGCCGAATGAGATCTCGTGTCGCTTGTCTGGCTGCCGCATACCGGATAACGGGTGAGCAACGGTACGCTTCCCACGCAGTTCGTCTGCTAGACGCATTCTTTGTCAATGAGAGTACACGAATGAATCCGCATCTGCTTTACGCGCAAGCAGTGCCTGGCGTCTGCGATGGCAGAGGGATCGGTGTGATCGATACGCTGCATTTGATTGATGTGGCAGAAGCTGTTCAGATGCTGCAACACAGTCAAATGTCTGTAACAGATTCTATTGTTCTGCAAAGTGTTTCCGCATGGTTCGCGAATTACTTGCAGTGGATGAATGAGCATCCGCAAGGGGTGGAAGAAAGAAACGAACCGAACAATCATGGGGTATGCTGGTATGTGCAGGCGGCCGCATTTGCGCGGTTAACCGGTCAACATAAGATGCTGGATTGGTGCAGAGAACAATACAAGACCAAACTACTGGTCGAACAGATGGCCACAGATGGCAGTTTTCCGCGGGAATTGTCCCGTACGAAGCCCTATGCCTATTCCCTTTTTACACTCGATAATTTCGTTACGCTTACGCACCTTCTTTCTACGCCGGACGATAATTTGTGGAAATTTCAGCTGTCGGATGGCAGAGGCATCGAGCAGGGGATTTCTTTCTTACTACCCTATATAGAAAATAAACGAACTTGGCCCTATGGCCGGGATGTCGAATATGATGCGCATTGGCCAGTAGGCATGTCTTTCTTACTGCTTGCAGGGTTGGCTTATGATTCTGAAAGGCTACTTGCCTTATGGCATACATTAGATCAAAAGCCGAAAGAAGATGAACTGCGGCGGAATATGGCCATTAAGCAGCCGCTGCTTTGGATATGAGGGACTTAAAACCGAGACGGGTTCCTCTATTTTCGCTATAATATATGAAAACAGTGACAAATGGGGATAAGGGGTTAGTGCTAATGAAGTTTAATCGGATCCGGTTTAATAAACGCAGCGTAATGTTTACTTGGTTTACTTCTTATATTTCCGTGCTGCTCGTCCCAATCATCATCAGCGGAATTCTATACGCGGCTTCATGGCATGTGGTCGAATCGGAAGTAAATCGTGCCAACACGAACGCATTGAAGCAGATGGAATTAGCGATAGATAACAGTTTGGGAGGTATTGAGCGATTAAGTCTGGAAATTTCCCTTAATAAACAGGTGAATGCGTTTATCAATACCTCACTGCCGCTTTCGGATAACGATTATTACGATTTAGTCACCATTTCGAATGATTTGCGGGTGTACCAGACAGCGAATGAGTTCATTGAACAAATTTATCTGTATTACAAAAATAGCGATACGGTCATATCCACCCGTAATCGGACGGACGGCCGCCAATTGTTTCAGATGTTGGACGGACAAACCTTGAGAGGTTATGATGCTTGGAAGTCGTTTCTAGACGAACGCTATGTTCAGGCCTATATGCCCGTGACGATGAAAGAGAATGACAATTCGTATAAAGCTGTTTTATTTGCTAAATCGGTTTCATTGGCGAATCGCGATCAGCCAGGTGCAGTGCTCCTGTTCGTGATGAGAGATACGAAACTGCTTGCCAATCTTCCGCCATCGGAAGCGACATCTGTTGCGCTGTTGGATAAAGAAAACCGACTAGTTGCTTCTAGTGGTCTTGAGCAAAGGCCGCAATTTCTTACTTATGACAAATTTACTGGCGAAAATGGACTCTTCTACGGGGATGTAGCCGGGAAGCAGGTCGCCGTATCCTATACCACGTCAGCTAGGACAGGTTGGAAATACATGTCGATGATTCCTGCTGAGCGTTTTGACGACAAGATGAGATATATGAAAAGGCTCGTGTATGCTAGCATTTTGCTAAGMCTTCTGCTGGGCGGGGTGGTCACTTTCTTGTTCCTTCGCAAAAATTACAATCCGATTAATCTGCTCATCCGGAGCTTTTCCATGAAAGCAGGGATTTCATTTGCCGAGGGAACGAATGAGTATGGCTTCCTGCAAGATGCGCTCAACAATACTTTCGCAGAGAAAGAGCAGGTTGATCGCCGTTTGCATCAGCACCGCGATGCCATTCGCTCGCATTTTCTGCAGGGGCTCCTAAAGGGGAATCTGGAGCAGGACATTCCTGTACATGAATCACTCTCAGCGCACGATATTCAGCTGTCATCCCCTCATTTTGCTGTACTCTTGTTCCATATCGATCATTTTGGCAAATTCCAGGATGATGTCACGGTAGATCCACAAAAGGTGAAGTTGATGCAGTTCATCCTGATGAATGTGGTGGAAGAAGTGATCGGCAGCCAGCATCGGGGTTTCGTAACGGAAATTGATGACATGCAGGCCTGTATTTTTAATTTCGGCACAGGGCAGGACCCCGAAGAGCTGCGGCAGGTTGCCGAGCAGGTGAAATTGTTCTTGCTTGACCATTTCCATGTCCATTTGACGGTGTCGATTAGCGGAATTCATACCGAGTTGTTCGGGATTGCCGGGGCTTATCAAGAAGCGCTGTCGGCAATGGCTTATCGACTTGTGGTAGGAGGGGGAGAGATCATTCGATACGACGAATTACCGAGTTCCGAGGCTGCCCACCAGGCCGGAAATTATTATTACCCGTTGCATGTGGAGCAGCAGTTGATTAATTTTGTCAAAACAGGCGATTATGAGAAGTCGAGCTCCATCATAGAGCAAATAATAGAAAC
Source organism: Paenibacillus sp. 01T442 (assembly GCF_056398345.1). Classification (NCBI taxonomy): domain Bacteria; kingdom Bacillati; phylum Bacillota; class Bacilli; order Caryophanales; family Paenibacillaceae; genus Paenibacillus; species Paenibacillus sp. 01T442. The sequence continues at coordinate 43,964 of NZ_JBFTPF010000024.1, read as the reverse complement.
GAACGCATCTAATGCCGTGTTGTCCGTACCGCTTGGCAAGTGTCTCATGTTTGATCTAGCCAGCACGATGTTGAAAACGATGAATGAAATCGGCTCGCAAAGTAATAAAGCGTCCTTTATCGAACAGTTTCATCCTGTGGAACGACTTTTCGGATGCGAAACGATGAAAGAAATGAAAGGGGAAATCCTTTCGATTCTTGGGCAGGTCTGCCAGTCCATCCAAGCTGAGCGCAAACAGGAGTACAGTCCGCTTGGCGAGCTTGTAAGCTCATTTGTGAAAGCCAACTATGCGGAAGATAATTTGAACATTTCGATGATCGGAGAGAAGTTCGGAATCACGCCTTCTTATTTATCCAAACAATTTAAGGCACAAACCGGCGATGCACTGCTTGATTATATAAGTCGAACACGGCTCGAAGAGGCCAAGAAGCTGCTAAGCGAACAATCGCTCTCTATTATGGAGATTGCGCGGAAGGTTGGGTATGCGGATATCAATACGTTTAATCGGACCTTTAAGAAGTTTGAGGGCATTACGCCAGGGAAATACAAAGAACTAAAGTGATACGTAACCGTTTGACATGGAGTCGTACAAGCTTGCTTGCGCGACTTTTCATTTTTTGCATAGTGATTTTGGATTCTGATGATTGCTTTCTACGGATTTTAAATAGTGATTTGCAGTTTTGACGATATTCAAAAGGGTGCTTTACCAGCCATACTGAAGCTACAGTGCTGCAACGAAATCAATCGCACTAGACAATATGAGGGGGATTCCACATGAGCAGTCGTTCAAAAAGAAAATCCATAAGCCTAGCACTAAGCGTTGTGGTCGCTTCTAGTATGTTCGCCGCATGTTCCAAAGAGGCAACGAAGTCACCAAGTGAAACGGGAACTGCTACAACAAAGACAGCACCAACTGCGGCAGCAGGCAAATATCCAATTGCTACGCAAGAAACACTAACATCTTGGGAGCAGATTAACCCGAACTTGACAACGTTATTTCCGAATATAGGCGATTCCCCTTTTGGTAAGCGATTGGAGAGCGAAACAGGCGTTAAAGTCAAGTATACGCATCCTGCTGACGGTCAATCGAAGGAACAATTCAACTTGCTAATCGCTTCGAACAATCTGCCGGATGTGATTGAATACAATTGGGGCGGCGGTGGAACAGCGGCGTATCCAGGTGGACCAGAGAAGGCGATTGCCGACAAGGTCATCCTTCCTCTCAACGACTTGATCGATAAAAACGCGCCAAATTTAAAGAAGCTGCTGCAACAGGATAAAGAGCTGGACAAAATGATTAAAACGGACAACGGTACCTACTACGCGTTTCCAATGATTCGTCCGGACAACGGCCTGGTTTTCCGTGGACCGATGCTTCGTAAAGACTGGCTGGATGAGATGAACCTAAAGGTGCCTACGACGATTGATGAATGGTACACCGTATTGAAAGCGTTTAAGGAGAAAAAAGGAGCTACCGCTGCTTTGACCGCTCAGTACAGCAATGAATTGAATATTCAGGATGCCTTCATTGGCGCTTATAAAACAGCCAACCGATTCTACATCAATGATCAAGGCAAGGTGAAATTCGGACCGATCGATCCTCAATTCAAAGATGCGCTGACTCTGCTGAACAAATGGTATGCGGAAGGTTTGCTAGATAAGGATTTTGCATTGAACACGGATTCCAAATCGCAGGATACGAAATTACTAAGCAATGCTTCTGGAGCGACAGTCGGCTTACTTAGCGCCGTGGGTAAATGGATGGATACGGGCAAGAAGACGAACCCGAACTACCAGCTTGTAGCTGCTCCATACCCGACGTTGAACAAAGGCGAACGCGCTTTCATCGGTCAACGTGACTTTAAGTACAACCCGGCTGTAAGTAAAGCTGTTGCAGGGGATTCCAAACATGCGGAGCTGGCTGTCAAATGGATGGATTATGCGTTTGGCGAGAAGGGCGCAATGCTCTTCAACTTCGGTATAGAAGGCGAAAGCTATACGATGAACAATGGCGTACCTACGTTCACCGATAAAATCACCAAAGATCCGAAATTCAGCCTGCAGCAAATGGTTTCCCAATATACGAAGCCGAACGGTCCGTTCTTGGGTGACAGCCGGAAGAGCTTCAATACGTACAAAGAGCAAGATGAAGCTGTCGGGATTTGGGAGCAAACGGACGCTGTCAAGCATGTGATGCCTCCTTTCTTGACGCCAACAACGGAAGAAAGTAAAGAACTGGCTAAATTGAGTACAGCGATTACGAGMTATAAAGAAGAGATGTTTGTTAAATTTGTTATGGGCAAAGAGCCGATCAGCAAATTCGATGAGTATGTCAAACGGATTAATGAAATGGGGATCGAGAAGGTGACCCAAATTTATCAGCAAGCGCTGGATCGATACAATAAGAGATAATTAGTTTACGGCATAATCTTGCGGGAGGAGGAACGTATTGTTCCGACCTTCCGCAAGAATAGGGCCGTGGCAGGAGAAGGTGATGCGATGAACACCATGATTTCCAAAACGAAGCCAGTTACAGCCATTGAAGACAAACGAAAAGTATTTCGTTTCGGGCTATTGCTGGATATACGTAAAAACAAACTGCTTTATGTAATGTTGCTGCCTGTTCTGCTGTATTATGTCGTCTTTCATTATGCGCCGATGTATGGCGCCCTGATCGCTTTCAAGGATTACTCCCCAAGAATCGGTATTTGGGGGAGTGACTGGGTTGGGTTCGAACATTTTGTTAATTTTTTCAACGGTGCCTACTTCTGGCGAACGATTAAGAATACGGTTCTGATTAGCTTCTACCAGTTATTGTTCGGGTTCCCTGCGCCTATTATTTTGGCACTTCTGCTGAATGAATTAAGGCATGCTTTCTTTAAAAGAATTGTGCAAACCGTGACGTATATGCCGCATTTTATTTCCTTGATTGTTATTTGTGGGATACTGAAAGATTTTACAACCAGTGATGGTGTCATCAACGATATCATTGCCTTCTTCGGGGGAGAACGGTCGACTTTCTTGCTCGAACCGAGTCTGTTCCGTACCGTCTATGTTTCTTCCGGGATCTGGCAAAATATTGGTTGGGGAACGATTATTTTTTTGGCGGCATTAACCGGAATCGATCAAGAGCAGTACGAGGCAGCCAGAATCGATGGCGCTGGTCGCTGGAAACAAATGACACACGTCACGCTGCCGGGAATTATGCCAATTATCATTATTTTGCTTATTCTCGATATCGGTCGGATGATGAATGTCGGGTTTGAGAAAATTATTTTGCTGTACAATCCGGGCACTTATGAGACGGCAGACGTCATTTCTTCCTATGTGTACCGTGTAGGTCTGCAAGATTTCAATTATAGCTACAGTTCAGCGGTGGGCTTGTTTAACTCGGTCATCAACTTTGCCCTGCTCATTTCCTCCAACTGGCTGAGCCGCAAATTTAACGATACAAGCTTGTGGTAAAGGAGAGTGCATGAAGATGCTGAACAAAACGAGCTTTGCAGAAAAATGCTTCGATGCGATCAATGTTGTGCTGCTGATCTTGTTGATGCTGCTTACCGTATATCCACTTATTTATGTGTTGTTTGCTTCTGTTAGTGACGCAGGAACTCTGATGGGCTATAAGGGCATGTTATGGCGTCCTCTCGGTTTCTCGCTTGATGCTTATACGAATGTATTCCGCAATCCGATGATTGTGAGAGGCTACGGTAATACCCTATTTGTCGTACTGGCAGGCTTGGTGCTGAACATCACGCTCACTGCGTTCGGGGCTTATGCCCTCTCGCGAAAGAGTTTGCGGTACCGCAAGCCGCTCATGCTGTTTATCATTTTTACAATGTTCTTTAGCGGTGGCTTGATCCCCCTTTACTTGACGGTCAAAGGTGTGGGATTAATTGATTCCTTATGGTCGCTTATTATTCCGACTGCCATCAATACCTTTAATCTGATTCTGATGAAGACGGCATTCGAAGCAATCCCAGATGCACTTGAGGAATCGGCCAAAATCGATGGGGCGAACGACTTCGTGATTCTATTTCGGATTGTACTCCCGCTCTCGATGCCCGTGATCGCTGTCATGCTGCTGTACTACGGCGTGGGCCATTGGAATTCCTGGTTTAATGCGATGATTTTCCTGCAGGAGCGTTCGCTTTATCCATTGCAGCTCGTGCTGCGGGGGATTTTGCTGCAAKGGGAAACCAATGCCAATTCAGGCGCTTCCGATGACGATGCCGCCATGTTGGCCGCTACCTTGAAGTATGCGACGATCATCGTTGCGACGGTTCCGATTTTGTTCGTATATCCATTTTTACAGAAATACTTTGTGAAAGGTGCTCTCATCGGAGCCGTCAAAGGATAGAGGAGGGATCTTCGCGTGAAAGAAGTTAACAGCTCGGCGGTTAAACTAGAGGTCGATTGGGAAGCCTACATGGCCAATAACGATATGGAATGGGTAGTTAAGCCAGTTAGCTGGGACGAAGGAGMTTTCCTCGGCAATGGCTTGCTCGGCACGATGGTTTATGGCGAGGAGCATGCGAGTAAGCGAAATGTGCTTCGCATGGTGACCGGGCGCACGGATGTCACGGCCATCCGTACGGACAAACCGGGATTCCCGCCACGCGTTCAGCTTGGTGAACTAGATCTGGAATTGGAAGGAAAGATCTATCATCCCACACAGATGCGCATTAACTTGTGGAACGCTGAATTGCAGGCTACGTTGACGACAACGAGCGGAGTGGTTAAACTGCGCTCACTCGTGCACAGTCTCGATCCGGTGATCGCCATCGAGATCGAGACGACAGAGGGAGAAAGTGGCGCTCGCTTTGCGTGGTACCCTTTTCCAGAAGTCGATCCTGTTCTGAATAACGCAGACGGCGTGAATTTGAATCAATATGTGCCGCAGACGGAAGTAGCCTATACGGAAGATGAGGATGGCATCCGCGTGTGTACCCAACGGTATTCCGGTGAAGATGGCTGCGTAACCGCTTGGAAGGACGTGCAGGTTTCGCCGAATCGGCGGATCTGTTGGCTGTCCATTGCCCGAGGGTATGGTGAAGCGGCAAAGGCTGAAGCCGTAGAGGCGGTGGGACAGGCTACGGCAGCGAATTTCGAAGAATGGGTACAAGCTCACCGAGCATGGTGGCACCGATATTACCAGCAAAGCTTCGTTTCGCTGCCGGATGGACGATTGGAAAGCTTTTACTGGATACAAATGTATAAGTTGGCTTCAGCTACGCGAGTAGACAAACCCTTGATTGATAATCAAGGTCCTTGGCTTACATCGACGCCTTGGCCTGGTGTTTGGTTTAACATGAATGTACAGATGAGTTATTCACCAGTTTATACGGCTAATCGTTTGGAGATGGGGGAATCTCTTGTTCGTTCATTGCATGCGAATAGGAACCAGCTGATTCGCAATGTGCCTGAACGTTTCCAGCATGATTCGGCTGGGTTAGGACGGAGCTGCAGCTTCGACTTGGAGACGAATGTAGAGGATGAGGTTGGCAATTTAACGTGGATCTGTCATAACGTGTGGCGGCACTACCGATATACCATGGATGATGGCATGTTGGAGGAAATATTATTTCCGATTTTAAAGCGGAGTGTGAATTATTATATCCATCTGCTGGAGGAGGGAGAGGACGGCTGCCTGCATCTGCCTCCGACAATATCTCCTGAGTACGGCTCATTCATGCGGACAACGGTGCCGGACTGTCATTATGATCTTTCCTTGCTGCGCTGGGGCTGTGAGACCTTGCTTGCGATATGCAAGAGGTTGAGCGTTAGCGATCCGCTCAGTCCGAAGTGGGAAGACATTCTGGAGCGTTTGGTTCCGTTGCCAGTCGATGAGACTGGCTTTATGGTGGGGCTTGATATGCCGCTTGCCTACGGCCATCGTCACTTTAGTCACTTGCTGGCGATTTTCCCGCTGCATCTGATCAGTGGAGAAACGGAGGAAGAGCGGGCTTTAATCGCTACTTCTCTGCGTCATTGGCTGGCGAAAGAAGGCGATCTACGCGGCTTCAGTATGACCGGAGCGGCATCCATTGCCGCAGTTCTTGGATGGGGAGATGAGGCGATGCGGCTCCTGCAATCACTGCTGCTCATCATCAAGCCGAATACGATGTACAAGGAAGCGGGACCGGTGATCGAAACGCCGCTGGCCGGTGCAGAATCGATCCAGGATATGCTGCTTCAGAGCTGGGGCGGCAAGCTGCGAGTGTTTCCGGCTGTGCCGGGAGCGTGGACAGAACTGGCCTTCCATGATTTGCGTGGGGAAGGCGCTTTCTTAGTCAGCGCAGTCCGCAAGGATGCTGCCACGCAGTGGATTAGAGTGAAGAGTTTGGCGGGAGAACCCTGTCTGATCAAGACGGGCTGGCAGGGACGGATTCGATGGGAGATCTTCGGCGTGGATGGCACGGAGCGAGTGTCTGGTGAAACGGTTATCCACGATGAGCTATCACTGGCGTTGGAGAAGGGCGAAGAGGCTGTACTCTATCCGAGTGAAGAGGTTCCTGATTTCCATGTACGTCCGGTCGAAGGAAAGGACAAGGTTGTGCGGTACTTCGGTGGACACAAGCCTTGGCGGTTATACGGGTTTCATTCAGACAATTAAGGCGATAAATATTGTTCTATCGTTTAAAACAAATTCGCCTCACAATAAATACAAACAGGTAGACCCTCAGCCAGTGGCCGTGGGTCTACCTGTTTGTATATATGGAAAAATAATGTAAGAAATAGAACGATACATGACCTATGCAGTTGGATGAAAATTCTGGATAATTAAACCCTGCCACTTACGCTAGTAACCCGAATAACGTTATGGCACAGCGCTATTTACACGAGTAGCCTTTTGGGCTACACCGATAGATAAAGTGAAATCGGTTAAGAAATAGCTATTCTAGACAACGTAATTAGGAGGTGCTGTCCGTATAATAAATATCAAATGAAGTACATACATGTGGAGGTAATCATGAGGAATGCACTGACATCACCCAAAGCTACGCCTATTAAACTGAGGAAGACAACATGGAGACTAGATCATCTTCCTTTCTACGTCATGATTGCACCAGGCTTGCTTTATTTTTTAATTTTCAAATACATTCCCATGTTTGGTTTGTTGATTTCTTTTCAGCGTTATGACCCCTTTGTTGGGATTATGAAAAGTCAGTGGGTCGGTTTTGACAATTTCAAACGTTTATTTACAGAACACGATTTTCCTATGCTTTTAAAAAATACGTTTCTATTTGCCGGCATGGATATTCTTTTTTTCTTCCCAGCTCCCATTATTCTGGCACTCCTTCTTAATGAAGCAAGATTGAAAGCTCTCCGAAATGTCGTGCAAACGATTATGTATGCACCGCATTTTATCTCATGGGTTGTGATTGTATCTATCACAATGACTTTGTTTTCATCGCAAGATGGCGTTATTAATCAATGGCTTCAATCCTCGGGGCTTGGTAAAATCGAGCTGTTCACGAAAGCAGAATGGCTTCGCCCGATGTGGCTCTTACAAAATATATGGCAAGGCATGGGTTGGGGATCCATTTTGTATCTAGCAACAATGGCATCCATTGATCCTTCCTTGTATGAAGCGGCAAAGGTTGATGGCGCAGGGCGGTTTCGGCAGATTTGGCATATTACCTTACCTGGTATTCGATATGTGGTGATCGTTCTGTTTATTTTACGACTAGGCAATTTTATGGACATTGGGTTCGAGCATATTTATTTGCTGCAAAATCCATTAAATGTGAATGTGTCAGACGTTTTTGATACTTACGTGTATCGGACAGGAATCTTACAGCGAGATTACAGTTATTCAGCCGTTGTTGGCATGTTTAAATCCATTGTAGGACTTGTACTTGTACTCGGTGCCAATCGCTTAGCTCGCAAGTTCGGCGAGGAAGGGGTGTACTAGTCGATGAAATCAGAACAAGTATGGAAGGATCAGATCTTTAATACAGTGGTTATCTTAATTTTATTAAGTTTGGGTTTGGTTGTTGTTGTGCCCTTCCTCTTCACAATCTTTAGCTCCTTTGCGACAAGTAAAGAGTTGCTCCTGAAAGGTGTGGTGCTGTGGCCTGAAATGTGGACATTAGAAGCGTATCGGTTTCTGTTAGATAATGATCAGTTTACAGGTGCATTCAAGAATGCGGTTACTTTGACGGTGTTTGGGACCATCATCAATATGACCCTCTCCATTTTGATGGCTTACGGATTGGCTCAACCTGGCGTAAGAGGCAGAAAGGCAGTTAACTTTATGGTTCTGTTCACCATGTTGTTTCACGGAGGCATGATTCCTACCTATTTAGTCGTGAATAAACTTGGTTTGATTAATTCGTACTGGTCAATCTGGCTCGTGAATGCGATTGCTCCGTTTAATATGATTGTCATGCGCAGCTTTTTTCAAACGTTGCCTAGCGAGATCAAGGAATCTGCCCGTATTGACGGATGTGGGGAATTTAGTATTCTTTGGCGCGTAATCCTGCCGATTTCTTTGCCGGTCATCGTAACATTCAGCCTGTTCTATACGGTAGCTAATTGGAACACGTATTTCCAAGCGGTCTTGTATCTCAACGATATCAAAGCATATCCGCTTCAAGTATTTCTTCGTCAGGTACTGATTGTGAATGCTTCCGAATTAGGGTTAGCCGTGACGGAGCATGGCTATGAATATTCGCCTGCTGTCCGGCATGCAGCCATTCTACTAACCGCAACACCGTTATTACTCGTGTATCCTTTTATGCAGAAATATTTTAGCAAAGGTATGATGATGGGTTCGGTAAAAGGGTAAGGGTGGCCAAGTATGTACTGTTCAAATACGTTCTTCCTATTGTATGGTTGAAGTAATCACATCCATGAGGGTATAGGGGGAAGCAGAGTATGTATCATGTTCTCGTTGTAGAAGATGAGCTGTTAATTAGAGATGCTATTGTAGAAATGGTCGGTCAATTGAATGGCTTTAAAGTGACAGGCGAGGCATCCAGCTGCGAGGAGGGATGGCGGCTCCTTCAAGAGCTCTGGCCGACTGTTGTTATTACCGATATTCAAATGCCGGACAAGGATGGACTTGAACTGATTCAGCGTATTCGACAAATGCGTCTACCTGTTGTTTCCATTATTATCAGCGGACATGATAGATTCTCTTATGCGCAGAATGCGATCCGTCTGCATGTTTCTGAATACTTGCTAAAGCCTATATCTGAGATGGAGCTGCATTCGGCTTTATCACGATCTGTCAGTCGACTGGAAACATTCGCTGAATCGAATCAACTGCTGCAGGACATTCAGATCTTTGTTGATCGCTTATCTGAAGGGAATCCGGTGACGTTGTTTGAGCAAGCGAACCAAGTATTGGGTGCGATTCTCGGGAATCGGACACTCGATCATGGTGCGAAGACAAGTTATGTTCGGATCTTTCTTGGCAAGCTCATGGAATTTGTGAAAATCATGTACCCGAGCTTTGAAGAGCCCACTATTTCGGAAGACCTCAACGAAATGCAAGTGCGCCAGGTGTTTCATACGATTTTGCATGAGTGGATACGTCGTTACCCGCAGTTCTCTAACAATAATATGCGTTTGGTAATCAAGAAAGCGATTACTTATATACAGACACATCTACAGGATGAGCTAACCTTGAAACAGATGTCCGATTACACCAATATAAGCACCTCCTATTTTGGCGTACTATTTAAACAGTACACGGGGAAAAGCTTTGTGAACTATGTTAATCAAATAAGAATTGAAAAATCGTTGGAATTTTTACGAAATACAGATATGAAAATATATGAAATTGCCGATGAGGTCGGCTTTGCTTCCTTACCTTACTTTAACCGAGTGTTTAAGCAAGTATCTTCACTGACACCCAATGAATATCGAAAGAGTCTCGGCCTATGAGATGGGGGACGTGGTTCAGCCGCTATTCGATTAAAGCTAAATTGATCGTCATCTTACTGATTGCAACTTTGACATCTATTCTTTTAATGGGTACTTTTTCCCAATACTTATATGCGAAAGCGGCGAGAAACGATTTTTATCAGTTCGCTGATGATGCATCGTATCGCTTGAATCGTCAAATCGATCTCTATATTCAACAAATGAAAATATCAGTTTCATCCCTCTTGGCTGGACCTTTGCCCAAACGCAATGAGTTTAACAGCCAGTTGGGGAATGTGGGAATTGTTCAGAATTGGCTAGTGAACGAGGCGCCGAGTACGCCGGCTCAACTGGCCGACTTGGAGGATGTGCTGAATAATTACGTCGCCCTTAATTACAGCGAGGTTGACAGTATGTTTCTCATGTCCCAAAGCGGCAGAATTGTCTCCAATGTGCAGCGTTTTGATGAGGCTTCCAAAGTTTATCTGAATGAGCCTTGGTTTGCCATGCCGATGAGCAGTACTCTAAAGGTGCTTCCAACCCATCAATCGCAAGTCACAGGTAAAAACGTGATTTCCTTACTCGTTCCTATTTACGCGACAGATACGATGAAGCTGGGAGGAAGACTTGTTATCAATTTGCGCATTAGTGAACTTGAGAAAACGATTGTCCGATCTTCGCTTGCCAAAAAGGGTTATTTTTTCATACTAGCCAACGATGGCACGATCGTATATCACCCGAATTCGGATTGGATTGGGAAGCGGATCGAACAAACGGAGTTAGCTCCTTTGAATTTACTTACATCTTCTTCGGTTCAAGAGCTTCAAGGAACAGAAATGCTGGTTGCTGCCAATTATTCGGAGTTAACGGAATGGAAGCTTGTGGCAATGGTGCCGTTTGAGGAGATGGCTAGCGGGATTACAGTGGCTAGAAAAGCCATGCTTGCTGCGATGCTTATTCTTGCAGCCTTTGTGTTAGTGCTCGTACCGATGGTGGCGCAATGGTTCATCCGGCCAGTTCGACAATTGAAGCAGCTGATGGAGCATGTAGAGAAAGGAAATTTAGACGTACGTGCCAAGGTATTACCTGGGAAAGATGAAATTCAACTGCTGAGCCGCAGCTATAACCGAATGACAGACCAGCTTCTACAGCTCATTGAAACGGTGAGTTCCATGAAAGTCAATGAAATGCACATTCTGCTGAGGCAAAAAGAAGCAATGATTCAAGCGCTGCAAAATCAAATCAATCCGCATCTCCTCTACAATACGTTGGAGATTATCAATAGCTTAGCTTATATCGAAAAAAATGAGCGGATCCAAGTTATTGCCAAAAATTTAGGTGACTATTATCGATATACTGCCTCCATTATTGAGCCGATCGTAACGCTTAGAGAAGAAATAAATCAATTAGAAAAATACCTGGAAATTATCAAAATTAGATTTCCAAAAAATTTCCAGAGTCGCTTTTATGTACATGAGAAATATCTCGATATACGCATCGTGAAATGCTCGCTGCAGCCGATTATTGAAAATGCGATTAAGTACGCAGTTGAACCGAAGAGCGGGAATGGAACGGTTATTATTAACGCGTATCAGGAGGCAAACGATCTCATTATTGAAATCGCCGATAATGGCAATGGCATAGAAGAAACTAAACTAAAAGAATTACAGGAGCGGTTGAGTTGGATTGTAACTCAAGCAAACGAGACGCTAATTAAGAGTGAATCCCTAGGCATAGTGAATGTTCAAGCGCGATTAGTCTTGCAATACGGTCCAGCCTATGGATTGACGATAACGTCATTTGCAAACAGGGGAACCGTTGTTTCCATCCGAATTCCTGTTCTTGAAGAAGACGGCACCAGGATAAAGGAGTGAAGGGTATGAAAGAAGCGCATATCAACGTTGAAAAAAAGCTTTCAAGTCACACGGTAAGTCCTTACCTGTTTGGTCATTTTATTGAGGATATTGATGATCATATGACAGCAATGTTGGCATTTCCCGTTCGCAATATGGATTTTGAAGAAGAAGACACGAACTTGGATGGTGTATCAGGTTCGTGGTTTCCTCTTCACGATGGGAAGCATACGCAATATGCCTTAGAGCCAGCAGCAAGAGGGCATAGCGGTCATAGTCAAAAGATTCGAATATGGAATAAAGATCGAGGGATGTCAGGCATTGGCCAACATATTCATTTAGAAGCCGGCCATCATACGCTCCGATTATATGTACGAGCGACAAGTGAAATCCATCGTGTGTTGGTGCGAATTGTTGATCGCTTGAACGGTAAGGTTGTAAGTGAAACAGAGCTCGAGATTACTGGACATAGATGGAAGGAATTAGGAGGTTTATTGAGCGTTTCAGGCGCTATTTCTGCCGCTGAGTTACAGATTTGGGCAGTTCCAAGACCTGCAAATGAGTGGGAGGATTCCGTCTCGACGGGAATGATCTGGTTCGATCATATTTCACTTCTTCCCGATCAAGCGACACTAACAGGCTTATTGAAGAGAGATGTCTTTCAAATGGCAAAAGCTCTGAATAGCGGGATTATGCGTTTAGGCGGTAATTATATTAGTTTATATCATTGGGAAGATTTTGTTGGCCCGACCTCCTTGCGGCCTAATTATATCAATGAAGCGTGGGAACAAGCAGGACATGTCCATAAGTATTTTGGGACGGATGAATTCATAGCACTATGCAAGCAATTGGGGGTAGAGCCTCAAATCTGTGTCAATATGGGTACCGGAACGCCGGAGGAAGCAGCGGATTGGGTAGAGTATTGCAATGGCGATATGGAGACGACAATGGGGGCATTGCGCGCAAGCCATGGATTTCCTGAGCCATATGGCGTGAAGTATTGGGAAGTTGGCAATGAAATGTATGGTCCCTGGCAGGCTGGGGTATGTACAGCGGAGCATTATGCAGACATGTATGTCCAGTTTGCTAGAGCCATGAAAGCCAAAGACGCTTCCATTCTATTATTGGGATGCGGAACGGCGAGAGATTCATTGGCGCCTGGCTGGAATCAGAAGGTGCTGGCACGGGCAGGCAAGGAAATGGATTTCTTTACTTTGCATATCTACCAAGGACAGAATTTTTTCCCTATCGATGCTCGAACACCATCAGAAGCACGATTTAAAGCGATTACCGCTTTTCCGGAAGTGGCGAGATCACTATTTGGGGAAGTTGAAAGCTTGATTCGAAACAACGATGAGTTAGCGCATCTGAAAATTGCCGTTACGGAATGGAATACGATGTACTTCCCAAACCCGGATTTACCCAATAATCATACACTAGAAGCTGCAGTTGCCAACGCGTGCATGCTAAACGAAATGATACGTCAAAGCCATCTTGTTCACATTGCGAATTTCTCTGATCTCGTGAACGGTTGGGTTGGCGGCTGCATTCGCGTAGGTGATGCTTACGAGCGGATGAGGAAACCAGGTTGGAGCGGGAATAACCACGTCATATTTGGGACTGCTACTTATCATTCCTTGCGATTATATGCGAATTGCCAAATAGACCGGCTGGTGGAGGTAGAGGTGGATTGTCCTACCTATGATGCTGGAGCATCGAAGTTAGAACTCTCCTTGAAGCAGCTGCCTGAATTAGATGTCGTTGCAGGGATATCTGCGAAGTTGGATAGACTGACGCTGTTTATTGTGAATCGAAGCTTGAGACAGATGCCAGTTTCTTGCCGTTTGACAGCGTGGGAACCGAAGGCGGAGGCGCGCGTCTCAGTTATTTCAGGCTCAGACTACGAGGCGTTCAATACGGTATTTGAACCTCAAGCATTGCAAACCCAGGTTGAACAAGTTCAGCTTGATGATGCTAAGTGGCAAACTACGTTAGAGCCGCATGCCATTTATGTGCTGGAAGTAGAACTTGAAACAATCGAATGAAATCGGATAAGTTTTAGATATTCTGTGTAACGATAAATAAATGAATTCCATGCATACTAAACATGTAAGCAATTAATCTGCTTTTGTGAAAAAGAGTAATGATCAGAGGAGGGGCAGCTGTGGGAATACACATAGACATTCAATCAGCTCCAGAGAAAGTAAGTCCGTGGTACATCGATAAGCGGATTTTCGGCAAGTTTTTTGAAACGAATGGCAGAGATACGTACCCAGGTATTATTGATGATTGCGTAGCTAACGGATCGTTTGAACATTGGTTCTCCAAGCGGAAGAAGGATGGCACGAATTTACCATGGACCATGCGCACTGAGATTATGTACAGAGACGTCGAGCCGACAACGGGGTTAGCTTACCCGTGGGAGCCTGTCGGTGATGTAACTGATGCCTTCGAGCAATTGCAAGGCGGTGTACATGGCAAACAAGGTTGGAAGACGTTCCAGCGGATCAAGCTCGGAGAGGGTACGATGAGCAGAGGCATTGCTCAACGCATTACGCTTGCCGATGAGCGAACGCTGACCTACCGATTGCAATTGTACGGCCGGGCAACGGGTTCGATAACTCACCTGCAAGTAGCGATTGAAGATAAAACTGGTGAATTACGCAGTGACAGCAGGATTCAGTTGACGCAAGAGTGGAACCGCTATGAGGTTGAGTTGACGTTGGATCGTGTAAGTTCGTCACGTTATGAAGCTTCACCTTTTGGCGAATACAAGCTATTGATCATTGCTAATACAGAAGAAGCTAGCTTCGTTGATCTGGATTGGGTGATGCTGATGTCAGGAGATGCTGTTGAAGGCTTGTATAATCCAACGACAATTGCGTTATTAAAGCGCTATCATGTCACTTCGATTCGGTGGGGTGGGAATTATGCGAATGAATACAATTGGAAGGATGGCATTGGACCTTGGCTGCATCGACCTGTTCGAGATAATCAGAATTGKGGCGGGTTGGAACCTAATTATTTCGGGACGAACGAATTTTTACGCTTCTGCCAATTGATCGAGGCAGAGCCTTTCATGAATATTGGCTTCAGTTATGATCTACCACCTGAATTAGCAGCAGAATGGGTGGAATACGTGAATGGCGATGCTTCGACGCCAATGGGACGGCTGCGCGCAGAGCACGGTTATCCAGAACCGTGGGGAGTGAAGCTATGGCAAGTTGGGAATGAGAGCTATGGTGATTATCAGTTCGGCTATACCAACTCGATTGATTTCGCGAAGAGGATCCAAACTTACTATACGAAAATGAAAGAAGTGGACCCAAGCATTACCATTATAATCGCTGGGCAGGATCCCATGTATGTAGACTTCTCCGAAATTCCAGGCCAACCACCGATCTGGAACAAACGATTGTTTGCGCTTGCAGGAAAGGATTATGTGGATGGGCTTGATATTCATCAATACACGCGAGGAATAAGGGACGAAGGCTTGCGTAAGGATTGGTTAGTGAGCAATGAAGCAGATCCAAGCTTTTATAATCAAGTTTTAGTAGCGTATCCTTCCCAATATGAGGTACTTATTCAAGAGTTGAAAGAGCTCGCAGGCGGATATGGCATTGAACCATTGGCTCTTGAAATTGGTGAATGGAATTTGGAACCGGAAACGGATGCTAATTGGCCCAAAGCCGAGTACGAAACGATGGCTCATGCGTGCTATGTTGCCGCCATGCTCAATACGTTTATTCGCCAAGGGGATAGCGTTAAATATGCGTACCAACGAGATAACACCCTGTATTATCGGGCGTATCCTGTCGATATGAGACCCGTTAATCCTGGCAACGATACGTCCAGATTTTATGCAGAGCCGTTTATGCGAACGGAGACAAAGTGGCGTAGCTTTGAACTTCAAACAGAAGGTACGACGTTTGACATACCTCAAACGTGGGTAAGGATCAGACCTATGGCGGGGATCGCCCATGTGGATGCAGCGGCAATCCTATCAGAAGACAACGCTGAAATGATTCTCTTTGTCGTCAACCGAGATTTGAAGAAAGCCCATAAGGTGGAGTTGCAGGGAGGATGGGATGGCGATCATGCCAATTCATCTGTTCTGCTGCAATACAGTGATTCACCGTTTATGCGACATACCGATTGGTATGAGCAGCGAGGGTATCATCTGGTTGAGACTCAGCTTATACGCGAAGAAGGCAATACGGTATCTTTACTTTTACCAGCAGGCTCAGTAGCAAGGATTACATTCCGATTAGCACACAAATCAGAGGGGGATTTGAAGTGAAAAAAACAGTTGTAGTAAGCCTTACGCTAATGCTCTCTGTAAGCAGCCTTGCCGCATGTTCAACAGATAAGGGGACGACGAATTCCGCTGCGAGCGCTACACCAGTAGCTACATCCGCAAATCTTGATGATGGCAAAGAGCTCATGAACATTTCGTTAATGCTTCCGCAATATGCTGAGATTGGCCCATCAAGCGACTCACCGCTAGTGAAAAAGTTGAATGAGAAGCTGAACATTAAGCTGGATATCCAGTGGATTCCCGGTGCGAGTTACAACGATAAAATTAGTGTTTTGGCGGCTTCAAACAGCTTACCAGATGTATATCGCATTGCCACCGAGGATTACATGAAATGGCGAGACAAAGGTGTATTTCTGGATGTGAAACCTTTTCTTAGCGGGTATCCCAATTTAACTAAACAACTCCCCGAAAGTGCATGGGCAGAACTTAACAATAAGAACTCGTATTTCGGAATTCCCTATTATAGTATTCCCCACCTGTTCTCTATGTCGATCCGAAAGGATTGGCTAGATAAATTAAACCTGAAGATGCCTGAAACAATTGGCCAATTCTATGAAGTAGCGAAAGCATTTGCCACCAAAGATCCCGATGGGAACGGCAAAGCAGATACAACAGGTTTCTCTGTACTTGTGAATTCCAATGGTACCTTTGGAAATGCTGCTCCGCTCATGGGGGCCTTCGGACTTGCCAATGAATGGGCCTTAAAAGATGGGAAGTTAGTGGCTATGCAGGCGCAAACAGATGAACTCAAGGGCTTCATCGGTTTCCTGCGGAAAGCTTATGCAGAAGGAGTGCTCGATAAGAACTTCCTGGTTATGAAATCGGCAGATGCCAGAAATAAGCTCTGGAACGGCCAATCGGGTATTCACCTTGTGAACCCGAACGAAGTGATTCGTCTAGATATTCCTAATATCAAGAAGAATGCTCCGCAAGCAGAGCTTGTCCAATTGATGCCTCCAGCAGGTCCAACGGGAATTCGCGCGACGCAAACAGACGGCATGGGTCAAGTCAAAGTTGTTATTAATAAAAATACAGATCCGAAGAAGCAACAGCGGATTCTCAAATTACTCGATTACATGCTTTCCGATGAAGGCTATGATCTATTGAAAGAAGGCGTAGAAGGTATTGATTATAAGAAAAATGCCGATGGCACGTTTACGAAGCTAGAAACGAAGGAAACAGGGAGTTTGTTCTCCATTAATTTCTTCCGACGCGCGGATAAAGCGATTCAGCTTCACAAATATAATGACCAAACTTATGTGAAACAAGTGGAACAATGGCTGAACAATAACGATAAATACGACTGGCCGAATGTGGGCTTAGGTTTGGCTGCAGAAACTGAGGCCTATAAGAAAATTAATCTCACGACCATGAACACGAAGTGGATGTCTTCGATGTCTCGTGTCATTGCAGGCGATGCACCTCTTGAAGAGATTGACAAAGCCGTGAGTGAGTGGTTAAAAAGCGGAGGTGAACAATTAACATCAGAGATTAACGAAATCTATAAGCAACGTAAGTAAGCAGATGTCACCGTGACAGGCGTATCTTAGGGAAGAGCGCCTGGTCACGTTGCTCGTTTACCTCATCCTCATTCTTAAAGGAGATGTTATGATGAAGATTCGTTCAAGCATCATAAGTTTGGTATTGATTGGTTTGATCGCGTTTTCACAGTCATTCATTATGCCTGTTCCTGCGCAAGCAGCGAATTCTACTGCGACGATCAAATCACCAGCGAGACGACGACCGCGATTGGCTTAAGCTGGGTACCAACTAGAACGGAAACCTATCATGAGTATTTTGAAGACGGTGCAGCGGATAACTGGTCACAAAATAAAGGAAGCTGGTTGGTCTTTACCGATACAAGCCGAGGGGCTAATTTCTATCAATCACCACTTGCGACGACGGGATTAACCATATTCAGCAACAGTGCAACCGGCAACTATGAGGGTGAAACAAGTGTTGAGCAGGTTGCAATGGCTTCGGGGAAATCTGCCTATGCCTATGGTGTCGTTGCACGTTATGTGGATGTTAACAACTATTACAAATTTGTTTATAACATCAACGAGGATAAATTTAAGTTAGTGAAGGTACAGAACGGTATAGAAACTGTGCTTATTAGTAAAACGACCCAGCAAGTAATGACCGATAGTAAAGTCACATCGTTGGATATATCCAAATTGTTGATGTCGATCCGGGTAGATGGCAGTACAATTGTGTGTTCCCTAAATCAAATTGGACCCATGTTTACAGTAACGGATAGCACATTTACAAGTGGCAAGTTCGGCCTCTATTCCCTAAATGTGCAGGCCAATTATAATTGGGCACGCATTTATCGGAATAATGCGGATAGTTACACCGTGTATCGCAGCACCCAGCCGCATACGAATTTCACTGCTATCCAAAGTGGACTTACAGGTACGACGTATACGGACACGGGCTTGACTTCCGGAACTACTTATTACTATCGGATTACCGCGCAGAACAGTGCCGGATCCAGTTATCACTACTCGAACACACTTCGCAAAAATTAATCCCTAACATGCCTTGAAAAATAATTCTTTCACGAAAGGGGAACTCCATAAGTGCTTACGACGAGCAAAAGCAATCATAACGCCTATCTCATGGGCTATTTTCGATCAGGTCCGGGGCAAACCCACAAAGTTGAAGAGTTACATTACGCTTATAGCAGAGATGGATTGCACTGGTATGAATTGAATGAGAATAAACCGGTATGGGCGTCTAATGTTGGCGAAGGAATTTTAAGAGATCCCTTTATTGGAAGAGGGCCTGATGGGAAGTGGCACCTCGTCTATACAATTCGTCCGAAGGGGCCATGCATCGGATATGCAACGTCAGACGATCTCATTCATTGGACAGATGAGAGGGCACTTCCTGTTATGAAGGATATTCCGGATACGGTGAATAGCTGGGCTCCTGAGTTTTCTTATGATCCTATCCATGACCAATTCTTGATCTATTGGGCATCTAGCACAGGTCAAGATTTGAGTAACAGCAAGCATTACTGTTCACGTACAAAGGATTGGCAGACGTTCTGTCCCACTACCTTGTTCTACGATCCAGGTTTTCAGACGATCGATGCGAGCCTGGCCGAACATGAAGGTAAGTATTATATGGCCATTAAGGATGAAAGTCATGTATATGAGCCAACCAAATATCCGCATCCACCGATGAACTTTTTGGCAGTATCTAATCAACTAGAGGGACCCTATGAAATTATTCCTGGTATCCAAACGCCAGATTATACAGAAGGTCCGGAATTTCTATGGGTTGATCGTGTGAAGAAATGGCGACTGTACTATGACTACTGGGCCTATGGTAAATTCGGAGTCATGGAATCCTCCGATATGAAAACTTGGTCTGCTGAACTATCAGAAAGTCTGATTCGGTTTCCTTACCGTGCTCGACATGCAACGATGTTTCCCCTTAGTGAAATAGAACTTCAACAGCTTATCGAGAAATATGCGTTATCCGTACATTACCCAACACCGACCTACTCACCGGTTCGTATTGCTGCAGAAGGGACGGAGGGTTTCTTACACGAAGGCTTCGCTATGCGGTCTGTGACAATGCATTTCCGTGCAACTTCTAGAATGGGAACTCAGGTCTTATTCGATGAAGGTGATAGCAAGAATGGTCTTTCACTACGCATCAAGGATGGTTTATTGGAGGCCGTTGTCTGTTCGAAAGGAACGAGACTCAAGATTTCTGGTGAACAGGCGTTACTACCTCTGGAAGAGTGGATTCAGACGGCAGTTACTTACGTAGAAGGTAAGTTATGTTTATATTTGAATAGGACTTGTGTGGCGGAAGGTCACGCGGACATCGGCTGGGTCAACATTCATGATACTGCCGGCGGGTATGGTGGACGATTTGGGAAAGATGCGTTTGGTGATGACGACGGCAAAGCCGCATTCCAAGGGTGTATAAAAAATGTGCGGATTTACTCAGTGCCACTGCAGCCGGAGGATTTGAGGCACAGGTAGATTGGATGGAAAGGAGCTAAGCGACAACACGCTTAGCTCCTTCTTTAGCATCAGGTATGACAAAGGGAAAACCCTCTACATGTCGAATTACAGAGCTATGACAACTCAAATGGAGAGATCCGAGAAGGTATTGACTTTATTAAAGGTGAGGTGGCTGCATGTTTGCACAGTACGAGGACTCCGAACGATTAGATAAAATGGAAGGATTGGTAGAAGCTTATTCGCCCTACCAGGATTTTCGGTTATATCCTTCTTCGGTTACACCAGGAATTCAACTCGGAATGAATGTGATCAGGCCTGAGAAGCCAGGTTTACTGCTTATTCAACTGCACGGCTGGCATATGAGTATGCCGAAGCCGCAACGGAGGGATACCCCGAATGAAAGCCCGTATTTGATTGTACAAGTGGATATGCGTGGGCGTGCCTTCTCCCAAGGCAGCGCAGATTGTAATGGGCTTGAGCTGATTGATATCTATGATGCTGTCCAATTCGTTCGTCAAGCATACAAGGACTGGCTGTTCGCAGAAGAGCCTGTTTACTTGGAAGGCGGAAGTGGCGGCGGCGGTAATGTGCTTGCCACCGTAGCCAAATTTCCTGATCTATTTGCAGCTGCATCAGCGTTGTATGGGATGTCGGATTACGCTGTTTGGTATGAACAAGATCAAGTCGGGGAATTTCGCGACGAGATGGATGTCTGGATTGGCTGCACGCCGCAAGAAGATATGGAGCGTTACCAAGCTCGAAGTGGCTTGCACTTGGCTATGAATGTGCACACTCCACTCTACATTACGCATGGCGATGGGGATATTCGCGTCCCTGTCACTCACTCACGTAATTATGTAAATGAGATGGAGCAACTGAAMAAAAATCAGCTTGTTCGTTATGATGAGCTTGCAGGTGTCGGGGATCAAGGACATCTAGCCCATATTCGACCCGAACAGTCACTCCGAGTGGAACAGGAATCCGAGCGTAATCGGCTCGACCATCCGACACCGATTCAGCTACCGTTACAGGGCAAGCTTCTCGTAGGCGGGTATGTGTACACGAAGTACTTCAAGCTTCAACTTGACTCTGTGAATCATCTCGCTGAACTGACGTATGACGTTGAGAGGCGAAGTGTTCAATTAACGGCTTTAGCAGAGTATACGTATCATCTTGAATGGGCCGATGGGACGGTTATGAGCGGATGCTGTGCGCAACGTGTAAACGAATAACTGGCCTATAGACGGAGAAACACTATTTTACAGTTTTCATCAAGCGTTCCCTGCTCAATGTAGCCGGGATTTTTTTATGCATATTTAGTCGGGAGAGTAGGGGGAACGCTCCAGTGGATCGCGGTACTGAGAAAGGGAACCACGTTCCGTATCTTCGGCATGGTGCAAGGACGGGGGCAGTCCAAATAAGAGGACATCAGAACTGATATTGAAGATTTCGGCTCATTTTGCAGTGTTCTTGCAAGGGGATTTCACATCGATTCGAAGTAAACGACGCAAATTGAAATATACACCGACGCTTAACTAGCGTACTGTTCAGGTAGATACCACTCTTCCACAATCGACTACTCGTACTAGGGGAAGTGGCGTTCAATTTACGATGTTAATCGGAGGTAGGTTGTTGACATGAAGAAACTCAAAGTTGGGGTCATCGGGCTTGGAGAAGTTGCTCAAATTATTCATTTGCCGATCCTAGAATCACTAAGCGAATGTTATGAAATAGCTGCGATCTGTGATATATCTCCCCGTTTAGTGCAGTGGGCAGGATCTCGATATGGTGTCCACCAGCAGTATACAGATGCATTGGAGCTCGTTAAGCAGTCTGATCTTGATGCTGTTTTTATCCTAAATAGCAACGAGTATCATACGGCATGTGCGATTGCTGCAATCGGGCAGAAGAAACATGTGTTTATTGAAAAACCGATGACGATGACTCAGCAAGAAGCTGATGCCATCATAGAAGCACGAGATGAACATGGTGTGAAGGTCATGGTCGGCTATATGCGCCGCTATGCACCGGCATTTACACAGGCTGTCCAGGATGTCAGAGACATGGGACGCATTCAATATGCGGTTATTCGCGGCATAATTGGGATGAATCATTTTTTTACAAATCAAACGAGCTCCGTGCATCGCTTTACAGACATTCCGGCTGAAGCGGCGATCGAACGCAAAACCATCCACCAAAGATTGATGAGGCAAGCGATTGGTGATGTTCCGCAGGAGATCTATAATGCCTATTCGTTGCTGCTTGGCTTAGGTTCACATGATATTTCAGCAATGCGCGAGCTTATTGGTGTCCCGAATCGCGTCGTTTCCGCTGTGCAATGGCAAGGGGGTTCGAGTATGGCAGCTACTTTCGAATACGATGGCTTCTACGCGACGTATGAAACGGGGCTTGATCAGAACCGACGTTTCGATGCCCATATCGAGGTGTTCGGATCCACGAAACAGTTGAAAATACAGTACAATACACCTTATATCCGGCATTTGCCGACGACCTTGCATGTAGGTGAAACAGTAGGAGAAGCTTACGAGGAGCGTGTCCATCGGCCAACGTTTAAAGATCCTTACACCATCGAAATGGAAATTTTCCATGAATCCATCACGCAGGATAAGAGTCTGAAGACGACACCGGAAGACTATAAGCAGGATTTGACGATTTTCAAAATGATGGTCGATCAAATGCTGATCACCTATAAGCCGCAATAGAGGGAGGATCATGAGACGAATGGCGGCCATCGTGAAKGGGAAAAGGAGTTAGCATACTATTCAGGCAGAGATCGCGTTGGATTTGGCAATCATCAATGCCCACTGGGACAATAAGTTGGAACGGCTCGKAAAACTATGAAGCGTGCAAAAGTGCAAAAGTGCAACCTTTCTCATCGATTTACCCTCCCGATATGAAATGCTTGTGAAAGTGCAACAATTTCTGCAGACATGTATCAAATTGGCACTTTTCCATCTAAAAGGTTGGCCTATTTGCATGCATTCATCCGATAGAGCCTTTTTCTATGAAAATAAGTGTACTTTAGCATCTTTGACCACTTGGGAATACGATTCAGACAATCGAGCGATTGTTAGTCTGGTTTTCACCGCGAGAGCAGGTGGTGCAAACGATAGTTGTCTTAGCTCCCAAACTCATCATTGACTTCAAACGAAGAATGTGCGACCATAATCTAAACGTTTAGAATTTGTTGGGGTGTGAGTGAATGAAAGCTACCATCAAGGATGTAGCCAGAGAGGCGAAGGTATCTACTGCCACGGTTTCTTTCGTCGTCAATGGGATCGACAAGGTGAAGAAGAATACGAAAGAACGCGTTCTGCTAGCTATTCAGAAATTGAATTATGTCCCAGACCAAGCAGCACGAACGATGATCAAGAAGAAGACAAAGACGGTCGGCTTAATCGTACCGCTTCTTACGAACGAGTATTGGGCTGAGCTTGCTGAACAAATTCAAGAAGAACTTATTCTTCGGGGATATACGTTAATGATTTGCACGGCCGGGATGAAGTCGGCAGAGCTTACGATCAACTCGCTGTTGGAAAGAAACGTGGATGGGGTTATTCTAAGTGGGCGAATCGCCAGTGTTCCTGATGATCATTATATTCAGATGTTTATGGAGCGTAGGATTCCGCTTGTTTCGATTGGTCAGATCCATAAGGAGGTCACCTCCGTGTGGGGAGATAATTTGAACAGCTCCAGAGAGGTAGTTGAACATCTTATTCAACAAGGCCACACGAAAATTGCCTACATCGGTTCTATATCTACCGGAATTGGTCGCGAGCTGGGCTATCGGAATGCGTTAGCTATCGCAGAAATACCAGTCGATGAAACACTTGTAAGAAACGGCAAATCCGAGGATGTACACAATTTCAGTCAGTATGGCTATCATACAATGAAGCAGCTCGTTGCGGAGAAGTGCGAATTCACGGCTTTATTCKGTGCGAATGATCTAATTGCCATTGGTGCGATCAAAGCGTTGCAGGAGTCAGGACTTCGCGTTCCGCAAGACGTTGCTGTCGCAGGATTTGATGATATTGCTATGGCTGCGCTCTATAGTCCATCTATAACGACAGTCAAGCAACCGATTGGTGAGATGGCAGGCTCAGTGGTTGCGGCACTCATTGAACAAATTGAACAGCCCGACGGACAATCCATGGTAAGAAAAATTAGATTCCCGATGACAGTGGTCGTTCGCGAAAGCTCCATCTCCCCAAAAGGCGGATACAAGACCTAATTGTATCGCTTTCAATTTAAAATCTAAACGTTTAGATTTGATCGTTGAAAATCCCATCATCCCTAAGGAGAGTTATCTATGACTATGAAAACATTAAATGTTGGCATTATCGGTCTTGGAGAAGTCGCGCAAGTGATTCATTTACCCGTACTAGAAACGCTTCCTAAGCAGTTCCGCATCGCAGCTTTATGCGATATTTCGCCAAAGCTAGTAGCGCATTTAGGTGACAAATATAACGTGGAACACCTATACACAGATGCTGCCGAGCTAGTCAAGCAACCGGATCTGGATATCGTTTTCGTGTTGAATAGTGATGAATACCATGCGGAATGTGCGATTGCAGCAGCGAATCATAAGAAGCATGTGTTGATCGAGAAGCCGATGTGTTTGACGGAGAGCGAAGCTGACGCCATTATTGAAGCCCAACAACGCAATGGGGTGAAAATCATGGTTGGCTATATGCGCAGATACGCGGCTTCTTTCGTGGAAGCGGTAAAGCAAATTGGTGGCTTTGAGCATATCCAATATGCAAGAGTAAGGGATATCATTGGACCGAATCGCCTATTTGTTAAGCCAACCAGTCATGTCGTTTCCTTTGATGATATTCCGGAAGCGTTGAAGGCGGATAAGCGTCATAGAAGTGAAAAATTAGTGAAAGAAGCGACGGGGGTAGACGCGGACTCGCCTAATGGTCAGTTATATCGTCTACTGTGCGGCTTATCTAGCCATGATCTTTCCGCTATGCGTGAAGCGCTTGGTATGCCGAGGAGGATCGTTGGTGCAAAAGTAACGAACAATGGCAGTTTATTTTTGACGGCAATCTTCGATTATGATCAATTTGCAGTAACGTTCGAAACGGGGACCGACGCTCAGGGACGCTTCGATGCTCACTTGGAAGTGTATGCGACGCATAAATCAGTCCGTGTTCAATACGATACACCGTATATTCGCCATCTTCCGACGAAGCTCCATGTGCATGAAACGGTTGGCGAAGCCTATATAGAATCTGTGATTCGTCCTACTTGGACAGACTCGTATACCTTAGAGCTGCAATACCTGTACGACGTCATCACGCAGGACTTAACACCGAAGACGACCCCAGAAGACTCTAAGCAAGATCTTATCATTTTCAAAATGATTCTGGATGCGCTATCACGCAATGAAATCTAAACGTTTAGATTTTGAGGTGTTACCTGCTGAAAGGAGGTACATATGCGTAAAATTACTGTAGGCATTATTGGAACAGGATTTATCGGACCTGCTCATATCGAAGCGATAAGAAGGCTGGGATTCGTAGAAGTTGTGGCTATCGCGGAATCTAATCTCGCTTCAGCCGAGAAGAAAGCTTATCGGTTAGGCATTCCAAAAGCATATGGAGATTATCGAGAACTGCTACAGGATCCGGACATTGAKGTTGTCCACAACTGCACGCCTAATTATCTTCATTTTCAAATTAATAAGGAGGCGATCTTAGCTGGCAAACATATTTTGTCTGAGAAGCCCCTGGCGATCTCAAGTGTAGAGTCTGCAGAGCTAGTGGCTCTAGCGAAATCCAAGGGTATTGTTCATGGCGTCAATTTCAATTATAGACAATTCCCAATTCTCCGGCAGCTTGCCTCTATGATTCAAAGGGATGATCTKGGGCATATTCATCTTATACATGGCAGTTATCTACAGGACTGGTTGCTCTATGAAACGGACTATAATTGGCGACTTGCTCCGGAAATTGGCGGTGCATCTAGAGCTATTGCAGATATTGGCTCTCACTGGTGCGATACCATTCAATACGTCACAGGTAAAAAAGTGGTTGAAGTATTTGCCGATTTGGCAACGGTTATTCCGATCAGGAAAAAACCGATTCACCAAGTAACGACATATTCTCAAGGGGGCGTAGCGCTCGACTACGAGGATGTCGTGATTGTAACGGAAGACTATGCATCTGTACTACTTCGCTTTGATGATGGCGCCAAAGGAGTCTTTTCCGTTTCACAAGTGAGTGCGGGAAGAAAGAATAAGCTTAGTTTTGAACTTAATGGCAGCAAAAAGTCTGCATGTTGGAACCAAGAAGAAGCCGAAAAGTTATGGATCGGCCATCGAGACCAAGCGAATGAAGTGCTATTGGCAGACCCAGCCCTCTTTTTACAAGAAGCACGTTCAACGATCCATCATCCTGGGGGCCATAACGAAGGCTGGCCAGACACGATCAAGCATATGATGCTACACTTCTATTCTTTCCTTAGGGAAGGGAAAGACCCACTAACAGAGCAGGCTAACTTTGCGACTTTTGAGGATGGGCACCGCTCGATGTTGATTACGGAAGCCATATTGGATAGTTATACGAAGGAGCAATGGGTGAAAGTAAAGATGACTATGGGATGACATAAGGGGATGTAACGTTTCGTGCAGCCTGACGGTAAATCGTAGCAATCGGAGCAACATCCGTTTGTCTCCTAGCCGGTCTAGAGTGCCAATACGTCCAAGCGAGTTCGTCCCATTCAATTCCTAATGCGATACGTAGCCGGTGTTACACCTGTTTTCTCTTTAAATAATCGATAGAACCTTTTCGGATCCTGAACCCCAACGGCTGCGGCGATATCTGCAATGGATAGGTCACGATTGGAAGGATCAGCCAACAGACGGCAGCTTTGGTTGATTCGCTCATGGGAGAGCAGCTCCGAAAAGGACGCACCGGTATGTTCGCTAACAATGCGTTGTAATTGTCTTGCACCAATTCCCACCTCTTTGGCTAGGCTAGCTAAGGTAATCTTGTCAGCTAATCTGTTTCGAATCGACCGCAGGACAGCTTCCATTCTGTCTTGATTGGGAGAGGATAAAGCTTCATTGTGATCTATGGCGCGTTCCATGACGATGAGCAGCTGGAGGAGTAGTCCGCACATCATGGTTTCGTAGCCAGTCCGCTTCTGTTGGAATTCAATGAATAGAGATGACATCAGTTGTTCGAACTCTCCCGATTGTTCTCTCATTTGCAGCCATTGACCGCCATGCGCAACCAGATCATTGAACCTGTACATATGGTACTGCTCTGGCAGAATGGAGGTAAGAAAATGAAATAGCGATGCGTCGAAGATGCAGTTGCCTATTCGCAGCGGTTTATTCGGATGAGGAGAGGAGGGACGGAAAATATGGGAGATGCCAATTGGAATGAAAAATAAATCGCCTTTGCTGACGCGGATGGTTTGATCTCCGATGTAGTGAAAGCCACTCCCTTCCCACACATAGCTGATTTCATAAAAATCATGCAAATGTTCAGGAAGATCGAAATGTTCGTAAACTTTATTGACGAATATTGCAAATCCATTTTCAAAAAACTCTTCGCCTTTCTCAACGTGCATATCAGGTCTACGCATAGGAACTCCCTTACTTAGTTTAGGATAATGTCATCATATACCTAGTAGATGTCGTTATCAACCAATAACATTGCGGCAATGCCTACGAATTCATAGTTGCTTCCAATGGCTTGGATGCGAAGCGTTTTCGATTCATAACGATCAAGTACATGGCAATCACTGTGAGAATGATCCCGAGTATTCGCAAACCACCCGCGCTGAACGTATCTCCCATTACGATGCTGATTAATAACGAAGAGAGAATGGTACCCAGATATCTGGATGTATTGAACAATCCGGAGGCTACTCCAATGATATCTTTCGGTGAGCTTTGAAACAAAGCGGCTTGCATCCCAACATTATTCAAGCCATTACTAATCCCGAATGCGGCTAAAGCCAAACATACACTGATCATCGGAGAAGTTGGTTGCCATGTCACGATCCATATGGATCCAAGTGTCATCAGGATCGCGGATAGCAGCAAGGCTGGTCGAGGGCCAGATTTATCAATCCATCGACCTGCGAGGGGAGATACGACGAGAGAGCATAAACCTAAGCTAAGCATGAGCAGCCCGGTATGGAACTCACTGACATGGCGTACCATTTGCAAATAGGACGGAAGCCCGAAGAAGAGTGAGTAGAAGAGTACGTTAACGAGCATGTATTCGATATTGACCCTAGTCATTGCCGGATATTTGGCGAATGTGCGCAAAGGAATAAAGGGAGCTGTCGTTCTTAACTCATGCCGTACGAAAAACCCCAGTGAAACGAGGCCAATTAGACCGACGATGACATGCTTTATGGAGATGTGTCCAACTGATTTGGCTGACAGCAATCCTACAAGCAGTCCAAGCAAACTCACTGTGAACAGCAGAATCCCAGGCGCATCGATCAAAGCCAACCATTTTCGAAAAGATAGTTTGTGAGTAAGAGATGTTGCCTGTTGGTCATTGGGAATGAACCTCCACGCGAGTAGATAGCTCGCCACGACGAACGGAATATTGACGAGGAAGATGGCCTGCCAGTCCCACCAGTGAATCAGGATCCCGCCTATGAAAGGGCCAATTGCTGCAGCTCCAGATAGGAATATGGACATGACGGATAGAGCAGTCGCTTGTTTCTCCGTTATATGAATCCGCACAATGGCCATGCCAAYCGCAACCATCATGCTTGTTCCTATCGCTTGTATGATGCGAAACACAAGGAGCAACCCGAAGTAGGGCGATAGCGGAGCTAATAAGGAAGCAATGAAGGCTATAACTAGCCCGGCAAGAAATATCTTCTTGCGACCGAATAAATCACTGGCCTTCCCCATGACAGGCTGCGCGACAGCACTCGCCAAGTAAAATACAAATATGATCCAGGATACCTCTGTAAATTCAAGACGGTACACATTTTGCAGCCTTGCGATAGCAACAGCAATCATCGAAGAATTTAATGGGTTCAACAGCACCCCCAATCCAACTGAAATCAACAACCATTTGCTGCGATTATTCATGTCTGACACCCCCTGTTTACTGATGTCATCGTACTTGAAATTCATTATTTATTCCAATGACTTTTATGTTATGATTTCATTGATTAGAAGGAATGAGTCGGAGGCGGCGGTGAACAATGGAACTACTTCAATTGCACTATTTCATCACGGTGGCTCGATTGGAACATATGACCGAGGCCGCGCAGAGCTTACATGTTACGCAATCGTCTCTGAGTAAAACGATTCAACGTTTGGAAGAGGACCTAGGCGTTCCGCTATTCGATCGAATCGGGAGGAAGCTGCGGTTGAATGAGTTCGGAAGCAGATTCCTACAGCGTGCTGAACGAGCTTTATTTGAATTGGATCAGGGGAAGCAGGAGTTAAGTGATTTATCAAGTCCAGAACATGGCGCTCTCGAATTGGCGGTTACTGCCGCAAGCACCTTGCCCAATATCCTTCGAGCGTTCAGGAAAAAGCGGCCCCATCTCCAATTTCATGTACAAATGCTGTCCACGCAGGAAATGGTGACGCTTCTTCATCGCGGTGAGGTTGATTTTTGCTTGTCCTCACCCCCGGTTCAAGGGGAGGACATCGAATGTCAAATCGTCTGCATGGACCCAATCCTCTTAGCAGTTCCATTTGGGCATCGATTGGCAACCAGAAACAGTGTTTCCTTAAGCGAGCTAAAGAATGAATCGTTTGTCGGTGTAAAGAAAGGCTACGGTACCCGCGATTTAGTAGATTCCATATGTAATTCGGTTGGATTTGAACCGAAGTATGTGTATGAGGGGAATGAACCTGCCAGATTAAGCTCACTTGTGGAAGCTGAGATCGGTATAGCTTTCCTACCAAGCTCAGCAAAGAACTCACGTGAACAGATTACCTACCTACACATCGAAGATCATGAATTGGTGCGGGAAATTGCTTTATTATGGCACAAAAGTCGATACATTTCCCGGGCTGCACAGGAATTTCGTGAAGTTGTGGTCGCTTATTTTCAGGAGATGTCTGGGAATGCTTGATTTTATGGTGGAAGGCGAAAGAAGGGGGAACTATGGAAAGTATTTGTTTCATACACAATGTAAACGATCAAGTTTGGCTCCGTGCAAAGTCTGATCTATAAACAACGGCGGTTGTTTGTATGGAGCAAAATGATTTGCCGCCGTTCATCTAGGCACGAATATGATGATTGTTTAATAGAATGGACTTTGCTTCCTTAAAACACACAATACTTTTTAAGGGGCAGAGCTACAATGAAGTATGTAAATGCAGAATCCATTTTTCCACAAGAATTAATTGAAGAAATACAGAAGTATACACATGGTGGAATCATCTATATCCCAAACCCCAAAGGATTGCATAAGAAGTGGGGCGAAAGCTCAGGGAGCAGAAAATATTTGAACGATCGGAATAAAGAGATTCGCGAAAAATATGCAACTGGTGTTTCTATTGATCAACTTTCTGATCTTTTCTGTCTTTCTAGCTATAGTATAAAAAAGATCATTTATTCGAAAAAATAAAGATCCGAAGGGTCACATCGGGTTATTCTGGTGTGACTTTTTATGTAATAGTTGATTTCTAATTGATTTGTACACACTATATAACCACCTACCTTGATATACTTAGTTTAATTAGAGAGGGGGGAACCGAATGAATAAAGACACTGCGATAATTAAAGATAGTTGGAACGAATGGTCTGAAACATGGTATCAAAGATATAGAGGTAATGGTGCTATTTCACAAATAATTAAGGCTCCTGAATCAGTATTTCATCATACAACGTTTTCGATGATCAAAAAAGCATTCCCAAATTTACAAAATAAACGCATATGTGTTCCTTCAAGTGGTGACAACCATGCAGTATTTGCTTTTCATTTGTTGGGGGCAAGAGTAACTTCATGTGATATTTCTGAAAAGCAATTGGAAAACAGTTTCCATATAGCCAGTGAACATGGTTGGGATATTGAATTTATTTGTGAAGATACAATGAGCTTAAGCAAAATAAATAGTAATGAATATGATTTTGTATATACGTCAAATGGTGTCCATGTTTGGATCAACGATTTAGCGGCCATGTACAATAATATACATAGGATACTTAAACCCAGTGGTTCCTATATTATGTTTGATATTCACCCATTCTTACGTCMTTTTGGTATACGAGCTGCAAAGGAAATAAAAGCTGTAAAACCGTACGATGTGACAGGACCATTCGGAGAAATTCCAACATATAAATGGCGTATACAAGACATTTTGAATGCTATGTTGTCATCAGGGTTAAGCATCAAACATATGGAAGAAATGTATGCCGAAGATGGTTCATTTTGGGTTGACGACTCCAAAGAAGATGTAGATGCATTAACGCAGCAAGAGCTTGAAGAGTTATCGAATTGGCAATCCAATACATTGGCTGGTCTTCCACAATGGTTATCGGTCCATGCTACGAAATAATAGGTTCAGTGGGAGATATACGATATTAATAGTTGAAGTTATTTTTGAAATGAGGGATTGCATTGCATTTTGAAATGAGTACGGCAATTACCCAACTGATATCAGTAGCATTCATGGTCGCAATTTTGACTTTACTTATTAAGCTTTTTA
This sequence comes from Paenibacillus sp. 01T442, assembly GCF_056398345.1. NCBI lineage: Bacteria > Bacillati > Bacillota > Bacilli > Caryophanales > Paenibacillaceae > Paenibacillus > Paenibacillus sp. 01T442. Next base: position 12,254 of record NZ_JBFTPF010000024.1, on the reverse strand, counting down.
GAAAAAAGAAATCAAAGTAAAGTGATTTAAACTTTAGTGGATACTCTTTACAAACGAACGTACATTCGTTATTGTTTATATGGGGGAATTTCCCAATAACCAAGGGAGTGATCATGTGGAAGTTATCAAAACGAAGATTGAAAGTTCTCTTACAGTCTTGTTGGTATCCAATTATGAAAAGTCTAAAAAGTATTATGAAGATGCCCTTGGATGCGAAGTAAACGAGTTTTGGGCCATTCGAGACAATTTTGGATTAGGATTTAAGTTGATTCAAGCAACCCATATAGAAGACGTTAGACCTAACAAAGGTACTTGGAATACATATGCTTATATAAAAAATCATGATGAATTGGATGCTTTATTCATAGAGCTTAAAACCAATGGGGCAATTATTGTTTCAGAACCTAAAGAAACAGCACATGATTGGGGTACTTKGAAAGATTTCTCGGTTCAAGATTTAGATGGATATGTAATCGGTTTCGGATCGGGAAATAAACTTAATAAAGGAGAGGAATAACGATGTCTTTTTTTAAGAAAATGATGGCTAAAGTAGGGATCGGGAATATTGATATCGATACACAGTTCCATACGGAGGCTTTCATTCCAGGTGAACTGGTAGAGGGCGTTATTATCGCTAAAGGCGGCAGTGTAGAGCAGAAAGTGGACAAAATTTATTTTCAAATTATGACCGAATACCGTAAGCCCTCACCCATTGATAACGAACCGAATCGTATGGTGACAGAAACGGTTGTGATAGCCAACATCCTGTTGGGCGAGAGTTTTGTTTTTGAACCGGGAGAATCGATCGAAATTCCTTTTCAATTCGTGCTGCCGCATGAGACACCGATTTCTATTGGTGTAAGCAAGATCTGGATTCGTACAGGCATGGATATTGACAACGCGGTTGATCCATCAGATCGTGATAATATTGAAGTATTGGCTCATCCGCACACATCTGCTATTTTCGAAGCGTTGGAGGAATTGGGCTTTTATGTACATAAAGCAGAAAACGAATATTTTCCTAAACATAATTATTACCTGCCCTTTATTCAGAATTTTGAATTTGTCCCCTATAAAAATAGCGAATATAGCCGCTCTGTTGAAGAGCTGGAGCTTGTATTCTACCCAGATGAAAATGGGGTTAAAATCCTCATGGAATTTGACCGCAAAGCGCGTGGATTTAGCGGACTCCTAGCAGAAATGATGGATATGGATGAGTCCCATCACCGTTATTATTTCAGCGCCGATGAGCTGGAGGAAGGCACTTCAGCAGTGGCTAATCAGTTCAGAGGCATTTTTAATAATTTGCTGGGTGTGTAACGAGCTTGTCTGGCGACAAGTGCATATGAAGTTAAGAAGGCGGCTGACCCAATTGGATCGGTTGCCTTTTCTTAAAATAAGGGTGGCGATTTTGCAGACTTTGCGCAAGAGAAGTATCCCGGTCGCTCGTCGCACGCTAGCGCACAAATATTGTGCGCTAGAGAAGTATCCAGGTTGATCATCGCACGCTAGCGCATAAATATTGCGCAAGAGAAGTATCTTGGTCGGTCATAGCACGCTAGCGCTCAAATATTGTGCGCAAGAGAAGTATCCAGGTTGATCATCGCACGCTAGCGCACAAATATTGTGCGCAAGAGAAGTATCTTGGTCGGTCATAGCACGCTAGCGCATAAATATTGTGCGCAAGAGAAGTATCCCGGTCGCTCGTCGCACGCTAGCGCACAAATATTGTGCGCAAGAGAAGTATCTTGGTCGGTCATAGCACGCTAGCGCACAAATATTGTGCGCAAGAGAAGTGTCCTGTTCGGTCATCGCACGCTACCTTTTCTTAGTTAACGGATTAGAGATATATGAGTAGGAAAACAAAAAGAGACGACAATTATGCCATCTCTGTAACTAATAACGTGAATATGTTTCATTTAGGTACAAGTTAGTCGCAAAATTTGATTTTATATTTAGTTCCGTCATAGATTTCAATCTTAAACTCCTCTAAAAATTTCCAATTGATGCTGTCTAACCACTCCGCTAGCATTGCTACTCTTTCTACTTCATTCTGGGATTCATCAAATGATAATTTTGATTCATCACCATTATAATACTCTGCTTTGAGCTTCTCGATATCCTCGATATCAAGTAGAGACAATACACCTTCGACTAAGGAACGCTTTGACAAAATAAACACCTCCTAAAATATGAATATCAAATCTATATAGTATAAGGGAAATTTTAACAATTGCTTGTACATAGTTACTAGTAAATAAGTGATTTTTTTAAAATAGTTTTTAAGAGAAAGAGATCATAGGAGAAGACCGGATTAACCCTTGCTGTGCTTAGATTATTTTGGTGTTGTGATGGAGCAGATCGTGTATAATTATACCCATATAGATGGGCTGAAATTGAAGGGGATAATAATGGACGAAGAGGATATCAAGCAACGTATCAAGGATTACCAGCAGGCAGATGGAGTTCGCGCTCTCACTTGCGGTAACAACAGTAAGCACGAGAAATTATACCCTAAGGTTCTTGAACAAGGGTTGGTTCTTCTTTGCCCTAATTGCAATTATACGCAGACGTACATCCCTGATCTCTTTTTTGATGATGGTTTTTATGAGTGGCTGCGGGGCATGAAGAGCCTGATTTAAGAGATAGTCTAGTATGATCCGCAGCCCGTTGCTGAGGGTCTTTTTTTTGATGAAATCATCGATGAAATAAATTTTCAAATGAGGGGGCACTTCAATGCATCCAAGAGCTAATACATTAGGTTTACTTATTAAAGATAACTATATTCTTTTGGAGGAGAAAGAAGGAAGACATTCCAAAGGAATAGGTTTTTACTACCGTCCAATTGGTGGAACAATAGAACTTGGAGAACGATCAGATGAAGCGTTATTAAGAGAATTTAATGAAGAGATGKGTGTTGAAGTAATTATAGTACGATACATCACCTGTTTAGAAAATATCTTCAGAATAGATGATCATATAGGACACGAGATAACTCAGATATACGTAGTTGATTTTAAAGATAAGAGCTTATATGAGAAAGAACATTTTACTGTAGTTGAAGGGGACAAGGTTACTTATGCAAAATGGGTTTCGAAAGAAGAATTAGTTTCAGGGGATAAGATACTATATCCAAATGGATTAACAGATTTGCTAAGGCTGCCGTCACAATTGGTTTGAGAACCTTCTCAACGGGCAGTATAGTCGAAAAAGGAAGTTGAATTCAAATCTCGAATATCTAATGTAATCGTAATAGTTAAAAAAATTGATGACAGACAGGAGTTAGGTACGATGATTAAAGGTTTCGGAGGAATATTTTGGAGAACAAAGAATCTTGAAATTATAAAAAAATGGTACAGCGAAGTGTTGAAGCTTGAAATAGAAAATTGGAATGGGACTATGATAAAACCTCAATTAGGAAATGAGACTATCTTCTCTTTCTTTGCCGAGGATGACAGTTATTTTCCATTAGATCAACAAGTGATGATAAATTTCCAAGTAGATAATCTAGACGAGATGATTATACATCTTGAGCAAATTGGTGTACCTCTTGCCAAGAAAAAAGAGAGTAGTGATTATGGAAAGTTTGTTTGGATCGAAGATCCAGATGGACGATTGATCGAACTTTGGGAGAAATAAAGGGACAAATCATATGTATGGACAAACAATTTGTTTCCATGAATTCGGTGAACCACAAGACGTCTTAGAAGTAAAACAGCGAGAAGTTACGCCACTAATGCCTGATGAGATTTTGGTGGAAATGATTGTTCGTCCGATAAATCCCTCTGACTTGATTCCGATCCGCGGTGCTTATAGACACCGCATCTCGTTGCCATGTATTCCTGGCTATGAGGGCGTAGGATCTGTGATCGATATTGGTAGTAGCGTGTCAAAATCCATGCTTGGCAAGCGTGTATTACCTCTTCGAGGAGAGGGGACTTGGCAGCAATATGTAAAAACATCTTCTTCGTTGTCTATTGAAGTGCCAAATTTCATCTCTGACGATGAGGCTGCTCGATCCTATATCAATCCTCTCACGGCGTGGATTATTTGTAAGGAGCTTTTTAAACGCTCCAACAATTCTTTTCTATTAGTTAATGCGTGTAATTCTGCCATCGGCCGTATTTTTGCTCAATTATCAGTTGTATTTGGATATAGGCTTATAGCCGTAGTGCGAAGTTCAGCGTATACAGAAGAGTTGTTGCAATTAGGTGCATGGCATGTGATTAACTGTTCACAGAGCGATGTCTATAAAACGGTGATGGACGTAACGAGTGGGCAAGGTGTTCATGCTGCGATTGATTCTATCGGTGGAAAAGAAGGATACGAACTAGCACTTGCTGTGCGACGAGGTGGTTTCTTTATATCCATTGGATTGCTATCAGGGCAGCAAGTGGATTGGAAGCGAATCGCAATTGAACTTGATATTCAATCGAAAATTTTTCATTTGCGACAATGGCTACAAGGTATCTCAGTCGATGATTGGCAAAATTCCTTTCTACAGATTTTTGCATTGCTTCGTCAAAAGCAGCTCATCTTAGGAAAGGCTGAAGCGAGGTACAAGTTAATCGAAATTACAAAAGCGGTGCAGATAGCCGAACTATCGGGCCGACAGGGGAAAGTGCTACTTACATGATAGATCCTCATACGATGTACGATTGTTAAATACAGACACTGAGGTAGCTGGTCGTTGACGATCAGCTGCCTTTTCCATGTAAACGGGCTGACCTGCAAAAAAAGATCGTAAATTCAGTCACATCAGACTAGAAATAGTAGGATTCCCCCTGCAGTATTTAGCGAAAAACTCTTATAATAGAAGGTAATTTTTATTCAATATCGTTCTGCCAATTTCGGATAAGGAGACTGAAATTATGTATAAACTGGTCATTGTCGACGATGAACCTGCTGTCCGAGGAGGGCTCAGTAAATTCGTCCAGTGGAGCGACTATGGGATTGTTCTTGCCGGAACAGCGGACGATGGAGATACGGGGCTGGAGCTGATCGAGCGAGTAAAACCCGATATCGTACTGACCGATGTGATGATGCCGGTCATGGACGGGATCCAAATGTCGAGGGAGATTCGAGAGCGGCTCCCTGAGACGAAAATCGTATTTATAAGTGGTCACAATGAAGCCAACCTTTTGCGTTCGGCCTTGCAGGTTCATGCTGCCGATTATATTTTTAAACCAGTCAAACGAACTGAGCTCCAAAAGGTTATTGAAGGTGTCGTGCAAGACTTGCGTTCGGAAGAGAAGGAGCGGCAACGCCTCAAAGACATGGAGGTCAAATTGACCCAGAGTATGCCACTGCTTAGGGAGAAATTTCTAATGGCATTGATCCAAGACGGGGACGCAAAGCCAGAAGTGCTGCGGGAAAGAGCTGCATTTCTCAATCTGGAACTGCCGTTTGAAACGCCATATCTCGTACTCGTTATAACCATTGACGATGCAAGGGAGGTTCTAGGTAGTCGTTCGGAGAGGGACAAGCAGTTGTTGTCGTACTCACTCTTGAACGTCGTTCAAGAACTGATTGATCAGTACCTGCATGGGTATGCATTTGAGAACAGAGCTACTGAATTCGTTGGACTGTTAGTGCTTGATGATCCGATGAAAGACCCGGAAGCAACGCTGCTTTTGCTGGCAGAGGAGATTCGCGACAATCTGAAGCGCTGGCTGAATATCAGCGTTACGATTGGAGTAGGCGAACGTGCCGATACTATCCGGATGCTTCCAGCGTCTTTTCGGCATGCACGGGATGCGGCAGACCAAAAGTGGTACATGGGCAAGAATCAAGTGATCACGATGGACAGTTTAGAAGTTGGAGCTGCCTGTCCGATTCGGTTCGATAGCAGTCAGAGTGAGCGACTGGTATCCGTGCTGAAATCCGGGGAAAAGCAACAATTGGAGTTGGAAATGGAAAGCATTCTCGAGCCGCTGGCGCAAATTCGCAAGGACGGCTTTAAGTACGGCAGGCAGGTAGGACTGCAAATGATCGCTCTCGCCGGCAGGTTGCTGCTTGACCTTAATTTGCTTACCCGTGAGAAAGAAGAGGAGGAAGCTTGGGCGCTTGATCGACTCCTGAAGTTGGAAACGATGGCCGAGTTAAAAACCTTTGTAAGCGATTACCTATTTAGCATATGCTGCTGGATTCAGGAGAAGCGGAGCGGACGATCGAGTAATGTAATCGAACAGATTCAGAAGTTTATTTCCGAGAATTACGCTAAGAACTTGGCCATCGCGGAGATCGCCGCTTACGTTTATCTCAGTCAAACTTACGTCAGCTTATTGTTCAAGCAGGAGACTGGCGAGACGATTTACGAATATTTGATGAAAGTCCGTATTGCGAAAGCGAAGGAATTGCTGGTAGATCCTCGCATCAAGTTCTACGAAGTGTGCGAGCTAGTCGGCTATACGGATCCGAGCTATTTCAGCAAGCTGTTCAAGAAGATGACCGGACTTACGCCAAGCGCTTATCGGGACCAACAATAGGAGAAGAAGTGTTTAGCATTCATAAGGAGTTGATCCAGTGAGAGGGGTTTTGCAAAAAAGAAGGATCCGTCCCTCTAATTTGTGGGAAGGCGTTGTGGCGGCCAGGAGGTGGATGCTCGCCTACGGTCTGATGATTTTCCTGCCAGTATGTATGATGTTGTTCGTGTATTATGAACAGTCTTCCCGGATTTTGCAGGAGGAGGTGACCCAGACCATGCAGCAGACGTTGAAACAGGCAGGTATTAATTTAAGCTCGCGGCTCAACTATGTGCAGAATTCATCCAATTCTATATTTATGAACAATAAACTGTATGAAAATTTGGATCCCGCTTCTCCGATTATCGAGCGTATCGCTCAGTCAAAGGAGCTGCGCAATTTGCTCGAATCGGTTCAAACGGCACCAGACATTGTCAGGGCGCGTGTTTTTACCGATCCGGGGAATTTATACGGATTCGATTTGTTGAATCTTTTTCCGCTAGATAGCTTGAAAGTTCGCCCATGGAACAATGAGGTCATGAACGCTGGCGGCAGTATCGTGTGGACGGGCATCTACGAAGAAAACTATCTGGATTCGGGACCTGCAAGGATTCTTTCTTGTGCTCGATTACTGAGACATCCGCGAAATTTTTCACAGAGTCTTGGTGTGCTTATGCTTGACGTTCCCGAGAAAATGCTTACTGAAATTATTTCCGAGCTTAATTTTCCAGCTCAAAGTCGTGTATATATCGTGGATCGCAGTGGGACTATCATTTACAGCGCGGAGCAATCGGTAATCGGCACTAAGACTGCCCCCGAGAGAGAATCTGATGAAGGAATCATCAAACGGTCTGATAACGGTGTAGAGGTGTTTGAAGTGCGTGCACCCATCCGAGCTGCGGATTGGCGTCTCGTGCTGGAGGTGCCCAAGACCGGCCTGACGCATCGCACAACCACGTTAAGTCAGTGGTCTGGCATAGCGACGGTCGTTGGCATGACGATCATGTTTTTGATTCTCGTGTTCATGTTATTGGCATTCGTTATTAACGGGATGAACCGGCGAATCAAATCGGTCGTCAAGACGATCCGCACGGAAGGTGTTGAAGGGCTGGAGGAGCCGGGAGGCGACTTTCGGTTGCTTGAGCGAGTTGTCGATCATTTGGTGCATCGCGTGAAGGATTTGATGGAGGAGGCCTACCGTTCGAAAATGCTGGAGCGAGAGGCTGAACTTCGTGCGCTGCAAGCTCAGATCAATCCCCATTTTCTCTATAATACGCTGGATACCATTAATTGGTTGGCGATCTCTCGCGAAGCCGATGATATCAGCCATCTGATTGAGAGTCTGTCTGATTATTTCCGGCTTAGTCTGAATAAAGGGAAGGATCATGTGTGCGTAGTGGATGAGCTCGAGCTCTCGAGAGTCTATTTGGAGATTCAACAGAACCGCTTCCCTTCCACATTTGAGTTCGTCATTGAAGCGGATCCAGAGGCGAGTCGGTGCGTCATTCCGAAGCTGACGCTGCAACCCATCGTTGAGAATGCGCTGCTGCACGGCATACGCAAGAATAAAGGCAAAATCGGAATCATTAACATTCACGCGAAGCGGTGCGGAGATGTGCTTGAGATTACCATCAAAGATAATGGGATTGGCATGGACGAGCAGCTAGCTTCCAGTCTGTTGTCTACTTCGCGCCCTTTGCTGCATGCTGAAGGAAACGGCAGCTCGTATGGTCTATACAATGTGAACGAGAGAATCAAGCTTATGGCTGGTTCCGATTATGGACTGACGGTCCGTTCCCGTCTAGGCGAAGGTACTGTTGTGATCGTTCGTCTCAAGGCAATGCAAGAGGAACAAACTAAGTAGGATATGACTAGAAAGTGTCGGATTACCMTCTATATGACGCACTCTCCTGTAGGTACAATAAAGCCATAAGTGCAGGAGGTGCAACCACAATATGAGCGAAATCATCACACATTTGAATGGAAAGGCAGGGGAGACCAAGTTTTCTCGCAAGCGTGAAGGCAGATGGCGTAGGGTATGGCGGAACCTTGATACTTATGTACTGCTGGTGCCTGGGCTGCTTCTACTGCTATTGTTCAAATACACACCGATGTACGGAGTCTTAATCGCTTTTCAGGACTTCAACATTTTTGACGGGATCAGAGGAAGCCAATGGGTCGGATTGGAGCAGTTCCGAAAGCTCATGCAATCGGCAGAATTTATGCAAGTGTTCACGAATACATTGCTCATCAGTATTTACAAGATTGTGTTGCTGTTCCCGATACCCATCCTGATCGCTCTGCTGCTGAACGAAATTAGGTTCCCAGCGTTCAAACGGACCATCCAGACGATTATCTACATGCCTCACTTCTTGTCCTGGGTCATTATCTCTGGCTTGTTCATGACGATATTGTCCCCTTCTGACGGACTTGTCAATACCGTCATCCAATGGTTCGGCGGCGAATCCATACGATTTTTTATGGACAACCACGTATTTAGAAGTGTCGTCGTGTTCACGGCAGGCTGGAAGGAGATCGGCTGGAACGCGATCATCTTCATCGCTGCCTTAGCGAGTGTCGAGCAGGAGCAGTACGAGGCGGCTTCTATCGACGGAGCGAATCGACTGCAGCAGATGTGGCATATTTCGCTTCCCGGCATTGTGCCGACGATTATCCTGATGCTCATTCTGCGCCTTGGTATGGTGCTGGATGCAGGTTCAGAACAGATCCTAACGATGTATAACCCTACCGTCTACGCATCCGGCGATGTTATCGGTACTTTTGTTTACCGAATGGGTCTCGGAAAGATGGATTACAGCTTCAGTACGGCAGTCGGMCTTTTCAATTCGGTCGTCGGCTTTATTCTCATCATCTCCGGCAATTGGCTCAGCAAAAAAACGCTGAACCGCGGAATATGGTAAGGAGGCCTGGCATGCAAATCCGTAAAAGAACATACAGCGACTGGGTATTAGATAGTTTCGTCTACGGCTTCATGATCGTGTTAGGCCTGATTACCTTATTGCCGATGATCCACGTGTTCTCCAAATCCGTCAGTTCGGACTGGGCGCTTGTATCGGGACGAGTGAATCTGCTCCCGGTAGGCTTTCAACTTGATACTCTCGTAAAAGTCGCCACCTCCTACGCATTTGGCCGAGCATTCGTCATCTCGGTTATCGTGACTGTAGTTGGGACACTATTGAGCATATTGGTGACCGCCATTACAGCTTATCCGCTATCTAAGCGGCATTTGCCCGGTATCTCGGGAATCATGGTATTGTTCGTTTTCACCATGCTATTTAACGGAGGACTTATTCCGAATTACCTGTTAATTCGTGAGCTGCATTTGCTAAACAATTTATGGTCGCTCATTTTGCCTGCCATGATCAGTGTTTTCAATATGCTGGTCATCAAGAGCTATTATGAAGTTCTTCCCGAAGCACTTGAAGAATCGGCTCGGATGGATGGAGCCAAAACGCATACGATTTTGTTCCGCATCATTCTACCGCTCAGTATGCCTGTTCTCGCTGCGATCGCCTTGTTCTATGCTGTCGGCTTTTGGAACGATTACTTCAGTCCGATGCTTTACATTAGCGATCCATTATTGAAAACGCTTCAACTTCATCTGCGCGATATCGTGATGGAGAACGATACGGCGAATGCGCTCAACAAGTCGGCAGACGATCTGATGAATATGTCACCGGAAAGTATCCGTGCCGCTACCGTAGTCGCATCTACCGTGCCTATCCTTCTCGTATATCCGTTCCTTCAGAAGTATTTTATTAAGGGTGTATTGATTGGTTCCGTCAAAGGCTAATGCTGCATTAACGCCGGCGGAATCCACCGCTGCTTAATGATAAATTTCACAACATATATAGGAGGGTTTAAAAAATGAAGAAAACGATGAAATGGGCTGCGCTCCCTGTCGCAGTCAGCCTGATGCTGCTTACCGCTTGTGGCGCAAGTAGCGAAGGAGAGAAGGGCAGCTCACCAACCCCGGCCCCGTCTACACAGCCAGCGACTGCCGGCCCCAAGCCTGAACTGAAAGCGCTTATGCGATTGGGCCCTAACTTCGCTAAAGACCCAATCGCCATGATGCTGGAAGAGAAGACCGGGTACAAAGTCAATTACGAAGCACTTCCGGTCGATAAACCGGAGGACAAACTCAATCTGCTGATTGCTTCCTCGGAGCCTTATGATATCGTCTCGACAGCTGGGGACAGCAGTTCCAAAGCGATCTATGCCGACTATGCCAAAAAAGGCGCACTGGTCGATCTAACTCCGCTTATTGAGAAATACGGTAAAAACATCAAAGCATCGTTGTCCAAAGAGACACTGGAAATGGCCAAAGTCGACGGTAAAATCTATGCCATTCCGACGCGAACCCTCGAATCAGTCGGCACCAGTCTGATGATCCGCAAGGATTGGTTGGATAAGCTGGGTCTGAAAGTCCCAACAACGCTTGACGAGCTGTTGGTTGTACTCAAGGCGTTCAAGGAGAAGGATCCTGGTGGTAACGGAGCCAAAAATATTCCGATGGCTATTAAAGGCGACAATCCATTGGTCGACAACCTAGTCGGCGCTTTCGGCATGGTGAACGATTGGAACGATGTGAATGGCAAGTTGGTTCCTCGCGCGATGAATCCTGCTTTTAAGGAATATTTGACTTATATGACCGATCTTTATAAGCAAGGGCTGCTTGATCCAGAGTTTGCGATCAACAAGGACGCAACGGTGAAAGAGAAGTTTACAAATGGTAAGGCAGGCGCCATCGTGTTGCATTGGGCCGACATACCGTCGATTGACGATGCGCTGAAGAAAAATTTCCCAAGCGCCACCTATGCGTACATTCCTGCGCTGACGGGCAAAGACGGCAAGGCAGGTTTGGCACAGTCTTCGGGATTTGATAGGCTGACCTTTATTCCCAAAGCTTCCAAGCATCCGGAAGATGCGATCAAATGGATGGACGCCAAGCTGGAACCGAACACATTCAAAAACATGGCGATCGGTGTAGAGGGCACGCACCATACAGTGAAAGACGGAAATTATTATCCGATTTTGCCGATTTTCAATGACGAGCGCGGCTCTGCCAGCAACTATTTGACAGGCATCGATGAAACCAAATATCCGATCTACTGGCAGGCACGCGTCCGTAAAGATGACAGGCTCTACAAGGGCTGGGAATTCTTGAACAAGCTGCAAAAGCCAGAAGTATTCAAGCAGAATCCGCTCGGTTTAGCGCCGTACTTCCCGAATTACTCCAAGGAAAATGCGCAGCTGAATCAGATGGTTAATGATTATGCCGTCAAAATCATTGTCGGCGGCGAGCAGCTTACAGGATTCGACGCCTTCACAGAAAAATTCAAAAAAGCCGGCGGCCAAACGAGTTACGACGAAATCAACACCTGGTACGCGACCACTCGTAAATAAGGCAGTGCGGCAGTCTGCAGATGACGCTTAGGCGGTGCAGGCTGCCGCATTCGCTGTGCCTTTATGAAAGTATGAGTAAGTAAAGGGGGGATGAATGCTGTAAGTCGAGCAAGATGATATCCATTATGGGAGGGAATTGGGATGATTTCTTTGGAATTATCGAAGAGGTGGAAATTGCACGGTTTTATGATGCTATTTTTTTTTTTTTTTTTTTCTACGACTGACCAATTGACTAACAGGTAATTCCAAATCCTCTGTCGAATTAGTTAATAGCTAATTTGACGGAGGTCTTGCTCTATGCCATTACCAAAAAACCGAATCATTCCTGAAAAGAAAGTTTACTTTCACCCTGAAATTCTTCAT
>NZ_JBFTPF010000023.1:0-86912 GCF_056398345.1 Paenibacillus sp. 01T442 | reverse complement strand
GATCTGGGAACAACGATTGTACGCCGTCTCCTGTCATTGAATTGTCCGGATCTGTATGCATCTCGATGATTAATCCGTCCGCACCAGCTGCTACAGATGCTTTTGTCATTGGAACTACCAACTCTCTGCGTCCTGTTCCATGACTTGGATCTGAGATAACCGGCAAGTGACTCAACGATTTAAGGACTGGAATAGCTGACAAGTCTAACGTATTTCGTGTGTACGTCTCGAATGTACGGATTCCGCGTTCACAAAGCATAACATTCGGATTGCCGCCAGCGAGAATGTACTCAGCTGCATTCAAGAATTCATCATACGTAGAGCTAAATCCACGCTTGAGCAATACTGGCGTTTGAATTGTTCCTAATTTGCGAAGGAGATCAAAGTTTTGCATATTACGCGTACCTACTTGCAGAATGTCCGCGTATTCCGCACATACATCCACGTACTCCGGTGTCATGACTTCTGTGATGGTAAGAAGACCATGTTTCTTACCCGCCTCCGCCATCATGATCAAACCTTCAACACCAACACCTTGGAAGCTGTATGGACCTGTTCTTGGTTTAAAAGCACCGCCGCGCAGCACCTGTCCGCCAGCTGCTTTCACCAAGCGAGCAATCTCATCGATTTGCTCTGGTGTTTCAACTGCGCAAGGGCCACCCATGACAACCAGTTGTTCCCCGCCGATTTCAACACCTTTAATAGAAATAACTGTATCGGCAGGATGGAAATCACGACTAGCCAGCTTGTAGGACTTCGAGATTTTCACAACTTGCTCAACACCAGACATTTGGCGAAGCTGTTCCGCTAATTTCGGATCCGCTTGACCAATGATCCCAATTACTGTACGATCCTCACCTTTGGAAACATGCGCTTGAACCCCTTGCTTTTCGATAAATTGCACAATTTCCTGAATACGCTCATCCGAAGTTTTGTTTGATGTAATTGCGATCATGTGATCCACGCTCCTATTTCATTTATTTTGGGGTATTTGATTATCATTTCACTAACACGCTTCAACGCTTGTTCGCTTCTACGCTTTTATGCTTTTAACCGCTAAAGTAAATATACAACGCTTGACGAGATTTCGTCAAGCGCTAATTTATTACCTATTCTTTTGCTTCACCCGGAGCTAACTGATCTTTACGTATTCTACGTTTTTCTTTACGGCGATTCGTGTGGTACTTGAGCAGAAGCACGACTGGGAAATAAGCAATAATACCAAGGAAAAGACCTACGACCATCCCACCGACAATTAAATCCAAACCGCTACGAATAATATTAGAGAGGAGATGCGGTAGATGGTGGATCAGATAGATCTTAAAATGCTTCGGCACTAAATATTCCCCGACCTGCTTATTAAGAATGGAAAAAGGTATATAGATGACTTTACCGAACACAAAGCCAATTAAAGCCGCAGGCAAGTTTGCTCTCAGTAGATAAACCAATGGAAAAATAAGAACAAACGCAAACCCTGCAGTCGGTAATGTGAACATCTCAACAAATAGTCCAATCGAAAAGCCTCTTGCTACCATGGAAGGACCGCCCTTGGCACGTAAAAGAAGTAAATATTTGAATTTGAACCAACGTTTAGTACTTTTCCAATCGTAGCGAGCTTTCATCATTTTCACCTTCTGAGTACTTTGCATGCTAGTTTCAATCCCGTCGAGTGGAATAAGCAGGAATTACACGGTACTTGCTGCTTTGGATTTAACAGGGGGAATTAGTTTCTTCATATTAATAGTACGTTTTATTTCCCAACTGGTTTCATCTTTCGCATCGTAATTTTCTAAATAGGTAATGACCTCTTTGGTGATCGGTGTGGGTGTAGATGCCCCTGAAGTTACACCTACTTTACGAACATTCGCCAACCATTCTCTGTTTAGTTCTGAAACATCTGAAATACGGTACGCCATGACGCCAGCGATCTCTTGTGAAACCTGAGCCAAACGGTTCGAATTGTTGCTTTTCGGATCGCCAACGACAATGACCAGATCAACTTCTTTCGCCTGCTCCGCGACGGCTTCTTGACGAACCTGCGTTGCCAAGCAAATTTCATTATGAATTTCAGCTTTTGGGAAAAGCGTTAATAACCGATTCATAATATGTTTAATATCCCACTGACTCATCGTGGTTTGATTCGTAATGATGATTCGATTCGACTCCAGGTTAAGGTGTTCAGCATCTTCCAGCTTCTCAATCAAGTGCACATGATCTGGAGCTACGCCAATAGCACCTTCTGGCTCAGGATGCCCCTTTTTCCCGATATAAATAATGTCATAACCGTCTGCTACTTTTTCACGAATTAGATCATGCGTCTTCGTTACATCCGGACATGTTGCGTCTACAACAGTAAGTCCTTTGTCACGCGCCAAACGTCTTACCTCAGGAGAAACCCCATGTGCAGTGAAAATAACAGTCCCTGTCTCCACTTGCTGCAAAATCTCAAGGCGATTCTCGCCATCCAGCGTAATAACTCCTTCCTCTTTGAAGAAATCAGTCACATGCGCATTATGAACAATCATGCCTAAGATATATATAGGTCTGGGAAGATTTAAATTTTTAGCAGTTTGCATGGCGAGCGCCATAGCATCAACAACCCCATAACAGTAACCTCTGGGGGATATTCGAACAACTTCCATCTGTTCCACCTACCTAAACCGTTGTATTTCTTCTAATTATATCTGATTATATGGCATGAGGGAAGTTTGCCGGCAGCCAGATTAAAAAGGTACTTCCTTCGTCCTTCCGAGTGGTGACTTCAACAGACCCATCATGCTCATCAATGATCCATTTGGCAATCGATAAACCAAGCCCCGTACCMGTCGTAACCCCTCTGGATAAATCCGCGCGATAGAACCGATCGAAAATATGAGGAATATCTTCTTTATCCATCCCTATGCCAGTATCCGAGATTCGTATGCCAATAAAGCTGTTTCTGCGTATCGCCTCAATGGTTACAGAACCCGTTGGTGTATATTTAAAAGCATTTTCAATAAAGATGAACAACAATTGCTGCAGGTAATCACGGTTTCCTTGTACAATGGCATCTTCGAGGGCATCAAGATCCCCCACTTGCCATTCAGCCTTGTGCTCGAGCAACTGCGCTCTCCTTACTACTTCGTGAACTAGCGACTTGAACTCAATCGGATGTTTCTCCATAAGAACACCAGCATCAGCCCTCGCAAGCGCGAGTAAATCATTGACTAACCTGCTCATCCGCTGCGCTTCCCCGGCAATATCGTGCATAGCTTCCAAGGACATCTGAACCTGGTCTGGCGTAGCCAACTCTTTGGTCCCCGACGTTTGCTTCCACATTTTCTCCAGCAGATCCACATTCCCACGAATCGTCGTTAGGGGTGTTCTAAGCTCATGGGACGCATCTGAGACGAATCGCCGCTGTGCGCGATAAGCTTCATCTAATTCCACATACGTAATTTGAATACGGGCAAGCATGCCATTAATCGTATTCGTCAATCGGCCTATTTCATCTAAAGGTCCATCATAGTAAATACGCTTCTCTAGATCGTCTCCACTTTCGATTTGATTCGCGGCATCTATGACTCGCTCAATCGGTTTTAATGCCTTACGTGCTAAGAACCAACCTAGGGAGGCAGCGACGAGAATCGTAAGAATCGCCCAAATAATCAGCGTATTACGAAGCGTTACTGCAGTCTTCTCATAACTACCAATTGGTACGGCAGATTGTAAGACACCGATAAGATTTCTCCCCTGCTCATCGGATCGGATACCTAAATGGTAGATGAGAATATCTTGATTTAGAAACTTGGTTTTCTCAAAAAAACCATCCTGTGTTTGCAATTTATTGATAACCGCTTGACTCAAAGGTAATGTTTGTTGATAATTCTGCAAATTCGCTGATCGATTATAGCTCTTAAGCAAAACATTATACAATTGTAAGAAGGTATTCGTAGATAAGAAATCCCTAGCCTCCAACTCTAAATCGAGCGCAAGACCTTTCTTTGAAAGAACGTAACTTGTCTGAATACGCGCCGCGCTTGTGACAGCTTCCTTCTTCAAATCCTCACGAATTTGATCATAAAGGAAGAAGTTCAGAAGGAAATAGAGAACAATGCCAAAAAGCAGCATCGTGATGGCCAATATGCCTGAATACCATAGCGTAAGCCGCAGGCGAAGCGACATCTTAATTTTCCCCTCTCAATACATAGCCTGCTCCTCTGACCGTTTGAATCAAACGTTTGTGGCCAAATTCTTCTGTTTTCTGGCGTAACAAAGCTATGTAAACCTCTAAGACGTTGGACTCGCCGCTGTAATCGTAGCCCCAAATCTTCTCCATGATAATATCCCTCGACAGAACTCGCTTCGGATTCTGCATAAATAAATGCAATAAATCGAACTCTTTCGTCGTTAATTCAATTAGCTTCTCATCGCGGAAAACCTCACGTGTATCTAAATCCAAGATCGCATCTTCAAAGCTAAGCCGATTATTCGCCTGTTCAGGTCGTTCCGTTCTTCGACGAAGTAATACTCGCACTCTCGCAAGCAGCTCTTCCAAAGCAAAGGGCTTGACCAAATAATCATCAGCGCCTAGATCCAAACCTTTGACACGATCACTAATATCGTCCTTCGCTGTCAACATGAGAATTGGCACTTCGCTGCCGCTCTCACGAATCCGACGAACAACTTCCCAGCCATCGATGTGCGGCATCATGACGTCCAAAATAATAAGCTGCGGCTCTGTCACCAGCATTTGCTTGAGACCTTCTAAACCGTTAGCTGCTGTGGTAACCAAATAGCCTTCAAAAGCAAGCCCACGTCTTAACATGGATGTGATTTTCTCGTCATCGTCAATAACCATAATATTCTCTCTCATTGGTTCGCCCCCATTCTATCTTCTATTGTAGCAAAATTACCGACTAGCACAAAGAAGCAGAGCCTGCAAGCTTGAGGCCGCGGACTCTACTTCCCTTCAATTAAGTGCTTGGAACTTACTGAGCTGGTGTCTCAGCAAGTGTATTTTTGTCTCCTACCGTAACTGGAACTTCTGTTTTCTTACCATCACGAATAATACCTAACGTTACTTTGTCGCCAACTTTCGTTGCTTGAACTTTCGTAATCAACTCTTGTGAGTTCTTGATTTTGGCACCATTCAGCTCAACGATGACATCATATTGACGTAAGCCTGCAGTGAATGCTGGACTCTTACGTTGAACACTGCCAACCAAAGCGCCGTCTGTGTTAGAAAGCTTCAATTCACTAACCCAATCTTGACCAATATCTTGCAGACCAACACCAATAAAAGGAACTGGCTCTTTCGGAATCGTAACATTATTCTTCAAGTTATCTAGAACAGAAGAAATTGTGCTAGTCGGAATTGCAAAACCAATCCCTTGCGCTTGTGAGCTTACCGCTGTGTTGATCCCAATAACTTCTCCGTTAAGATTCAAGAGAGGACCACCTGAGTTACCAGGGTTAATGGAAGCATCTGTTTGCAGTAAATGTTTATACTCACGTGTCCCCTTCTCATCAGGGATACTAATTGGACGTTCTTTCGCACTAAGTACACCAACGGTTACTGTGTGATCGAATCCGTAAGGGTTACCAATCGCAACAACCCAATCACCTACGTTTACGTCATCCGCTTTACCAAGTGGAAGGATCGGGAAATCTTTTGTTCCTTCAATTTTCAGTACTGCTAAATCCAAATCGTAACTGTTACCCAGCAATTTCGCTTTAAACGGCTTCTCATAGCCTTCTACGGTGATTTGAATTTCATCCGCGCCGTCAACCACATGCTCGTTCGTTAGGATATACCCTGTTTTCTCGAAAATAAAGCCGGTTCCCATACCTGCTGGTTGCAATTGTCCGCTTCCTGAGTCATTTTGACCACTCTTAGGTGTCGTTTGACCACCGCCATTATCGCCAAAGAACTGACGGAAGAATGGATCATCGAACAGTGAGTTTCCACCATTGCTGCGACTCGATGTCTTCGGCTTCACGAGTGATTCAACCTTTACAATGGCAGGTCCTGCATTTTGAGCGATCGCGGCAATATTGCCTGGACGAACAACATCAAGCGCAGCATTCTTCACTTCACCGCCATTACTATTCGAGCTGCTTGCTACGGTTGTCGCTGAACTTGAACCAGAAGCTAGCGGTTGATTACCTGAAAACATGTTCGTTTTATCCGCTGTAAACATCAACGCACCAACAACGAGCGCTCCTGCCATGAATGCTGCAAAAATGCTTTTTACCGAAGAACGCTTCTTCGCATTAGGATCCCACGCCGCTGGACCTTGAGGTGCATTCTCCGAACCAAAGCTGAAGGGACGCAGCGTCTTAGGTGGTGTTACTTCAACATTTGAAGTGCCTTCCGAACTTGTAGAAGAAGTTGCTAAGGATTGACCTTCACTTTCTTCATTAAAAGCAGATTTGTAAGGCCCATAGGAGTAATAGTAGGAAGGTCTTTCTTTGTTAGGTTCTTGCGCTTCGTTACTGCGGGATTGCTCCTGCTCGTTGTTATCATTATTCTGCGGCTTGAAAAAGTCGCTGTAGTCTTTTTTATTTTCATCCATGGGTCTTACCTCCATAATTAAAGTTATAAGTGCATGCTCTTTTGAAGGATCTTGTTGTTCTCTATGTGTCTATCATGCACTCACAACCTTAAACGAATATTAAAAAACAATAAAATGGAGGTAAAAATAGGACATTTATTAATGAGTCCATGCACTTTCAACTGATTTTAATACGTTTGCGGCTTCTTTCACCCATTTATCCTCAATACTAGCATCAGAATCCAGTGGTGCTTGGAACTGATCAACCAATGCGCCTGCTGTCTCGATGTCGGCTTCGGGATCTAATCCTTCATTATAGACATGTTTCAGAACAAAAGGAGTACCGACCTCAACGACCGCATCCGTCGCTTCCACATCGCCTTCAATTCTGCCCGTGATGACTTGAACGGGAATTCGCAACCAAACTTTATTTGCCTCATCCAGTGATCGATCAAAGTAGCCATGGTCATAATCCCAACCGCCACCTAAGTTAAAATTAAATTGTTCTAGCTGGGCACGCACCTTATCAAATGTTTCCTGTACCTGCTCCAGTGAGGAAGTTAGTGGTTTCATAGCGACTCTACACTCCTTAAGCGCTCATATTATTTTACTTACGCATAGAATGTGCCAAATTGACGTTTTTATGTGCGATAGTCCCTCAATTTGTTCGTGCTGTTAAACCCATCCTTTTCGATGAGCGAAAATCGCTAATTGTGTCCGATCGTCAAGCTCACACTTCATCAACAGGTTGCTAACATGTGTTTTAACTGTTTTGATACTAATAAAAAGCTCTTCGGAAATATCCTTGTTGCTTTTTCCTTCAGCAATTAAGAGGAGGACTTCACGTTCCCGCGTTGTTAGCCCTTCCTGCTCCGGTAATTCACTCCGCTGTCTAATGCCTCTAGTCAACGCTTGCGACACTTCAGCATTCATAACTGGCATGCCGCGGTAGGCACTCTGAATCGCGTGAATCAACTGATCGGAAGAAACGGTCTTCAACATGTAGCTAATAGCTCCGGATTCAACAGCCTCCAGCACCTTGGCTTCCTCCAGAAAAGAGGTCAGCATAATTACTTTTATCTGTGGAAATTGATCACAAATTAGCTTCGTCGCTCCAATCCCATCCAACACAGGCATCGTTAAATCCATTAGAATGACATCAGGCAATGATGTAAGGCTTTCTTCCTTCAACTGATCAAAGGCAGATTGACCATTCGCCGCTTCCCCCACTACCTCTAAACCAGGCTCCAATGAAATGTAAGTACGCAGACCCACTCTCACCATGTCGTGATCGTCCACGATCATGACTTTAATGTTCGGATTCATTCTTGTTTCCCCCTGAATGCCCTGAAAATCGCGGAATACGAACGCGCACCCGAGTTCCTGAGCCTAATTTGCTATCAATCTCTACTTCTCCGCCTAGTTTTTGCGCTCGTTCTCTCATGGTTGATAAGCCGTGGGAAGCAGAAGGAATATCTCTTCGTTCAAAACCTTGACCATCGTCCTGCAATTGCAGCACATATTGATGCTCTCTCTCGTAGATCGCCAATCGGACTTGTTTGGCCGAGGCATGTTTAATGACATTCGCAAGTCCTTCTTGGATAATGAGAAAAAACTGATGTTCTATCGCCTCTGAAATAATTTCAGGCAGCGAAACATCAAGTTGACCCTGAAGTTCATGGGTCCGGCAATATTCCGGGAACCATTTCTCCAAGGCTTCTTGTAAGCTCATATCTTTTAATTCGATCGGTCGTAGTTGTGAAATGAGGCCGCGCATCTGCTTCTGAGCATGATGGGACATCTCAATGAGCTGGTTCATTAGCGATGGTGCAGCCGCTGGGTTTCTTTCTAATATTTTGGGAAGTGAGGAAGCCGACATATGGATCGCGAATAGCTCTTGGCTCACTGTATCATGAAGATCTCTCGCAAGCCTGCGTCTTTCTTCCATCACAGCGCTCTCTGTCAGCTCCTGATCCCGAATGGCTTCGGCTTCCCCTAGCTTTTGCATCAGCTGCACGCGTTCTTCAATGGAAGTTGCCATGCTGTTAAAAGCATCATACAAGTATAAGAAGGGTTCTACTGGCTCCATGTCAATTCGAACAGAGAAGTTCCCTTTTGACAATTCCAGCATTGCGACATGAAGCTCGTCTACCTTGCGCTGCCACCTTCTAGTTGCAATGAAACCTACGGACAAGCTCACTACAAGAATCGCGAAAGCGAACCACAAACGGAACTCCCAAGAACTCAGTTCCTTCTCGTAATATTCAAGTACGATATAAATACCTGAAACCGTTACTACGCTCGAAATTAGAAAGTAATTCAGCAGCTGCCACTTCATATTGAACATTCGCAATTTGTACATGCTCCATCCTTAACCTATCTTTTTAATGGTAATATCGCCGATAAACATACTTGTTGTTACAACGATTTTATGTTCCGCCTCTTCATAATGTGAGGTTTGCGTTCTGATGTTGCGTAGAAAACCACTTTCACGCCGATCAAGAACCTTCATATCCCCAATAAAGGAACTTGCCATAACTCGAACCTCAACATCCATATCGTTCGGGATGAAAATTTTCACATCGCCAATAAATGCCGTAACATGAATCGTTGTTTCGCCACGTGGAATTGACGCACGCGTAAGATCGATAACAGAATCGCCAATAAAGTGAGAGATCTGAATAGGCTTTAATTCCCAAGCCTCTTGGCCGAGGTGAACATCGCCAATAAAACCATGACGGTGTAGAACATTACCTGAATCGAAATTATGAACGAAGCCATCATATTTGTGTTGGTGTTTGTGTTGGGAGTCTGTCCATTCTCCATGCTCCTCGTCCTTTGGATACGTGCCGTGGATATCCTTCAGCACTTCCTTTTCTTCCGCAGTAAGGCCATGTTTCATACTATTCGCCGAAGTATGATCCATGTGTTCTTTCGAATTGCTGGAGAGATCGCCAGACAGGTTCCAATTTCCAGACTCCCAATGTTTCTTATACCCGGAATGTCGTGCTCGATTCGCTTCTCGCCGAGCTTGTCTTTCTTCCTCTTTTGCTTTCTTAATGGAAGGCCACTCAGGCGACTCTTTCTTACCCGGTTTAAAAATCACATTTAATCCAAAAAGTATTAAAGCAACTGGCGCAAGAAATTTAAACATTTCTCCAATAGAAAGGTCGGTTACATTTAGATTTTTCAAAAGAAATATGGTTCCTACGCCGCACATCATCAAGCTGCCTATGGATCCACCCCAATGGTACTTTCGCTGTGAGACAAAGCCAATGAGCCCATAAAAAATCAGAATTGCAGGCCAATACGTAGATACTAAATAGCCGATATCAATTTGAATGATTCCTAATTGATTTAGTAAAAAGAGTGCGCCCGCGGATACGAGTACTAGCCCCCAAATCATTCTTTGAAACATATGCGGATTCATACGTTCTTCCTCCATTTGTGTAAAGCGTTGTTAAGATAACTCTAGTTTATAAGATACAAGGGGGAATGAAAAGAGACGGTAGATTGAAGGCGATCTCCGCCTCAAGACCGATATTACAAAAGCCTTCACTAGAAAACCTAACATGAGTGTCGTATAAGACGAACATTTTACCGTATATGTCATGTATTCTTACGTATTGCGTTGACACCCATGTCATCAGAACCGTATAATTGGGCAGAGAACGCAAGTATTATAAGGAGAGATTACAGGAATGGATCAAATCCAACAACTCACTTCTGGCCTAGACACCATTTGGGTCGTATTGACTGCTGCGATGATTTTATTAATGGAAGGCGGCTTCGCCTTACTAGAAGCAGGCTTTGTCAGACAAAAGAATGCCGTCAGTATCATCATGAAAGTATTTGTCGATATCTCATTCGGTGCGCTTATTTTTTATTTTTTTGGATTTGCACTTATGTACGGTAAAGACATCGGAGGCATCATCGGTACAACAGGCTTTTTCATGGGCGGAGATTTATCACACATCGCGTTGACAATCTCACATGAAACCTATTGGTTGTTCCAATGCGCTTTTGTTATTGCCGTTATTTCAATTGTATCCGGTGCTGTAGCAGAACGCATTAATTTTCGCGCTTATATTCTTTATACGATAGCCATGACCGGATTAATCTATCCCATTGCTGGCCATTGGGTTTGGGGTGTTGGCGGTTGGCTCGGCAAGCTTGGCATGGTTGACTTCGCTGGATCCGCTGTTATCCACGGACTTGGTGGCTTCTCCGCACTCGCCGCAGCTATGATTATCGGTCCCCGAATTGGTAAATTTTCTGCCGATGGTAAAGCGAACATTGTCCCCCCTTCTAATTTGCCCCTAGCTTCTGTAGGCGCATTTATCTTGTGGTTCGGTTGGTTTGGTTTTAACTCTGGGAGCACGTTAAGCGCTACCAATACATCGATCGGCCACATCGCGGTTACCACGATGCTTTCCGCCGCAGCCGGTTGTGCAGCCTGCATTCTGTTCACCATGATGCGCTATCGCAAAGCGGACCCGCCCATGGTCATTAATGGCGCACTCGCCGGACTTGTCGGAATAACGGCAGGTTGCGCATTCGTCAGTGATGCAGCAGCGATCTGCATTGGTGCAATCTGCGGGATTGCCATGGTCTACGCAACGGAAATACTGGAAGCTAGACAGATTGATGATCCCGTTGGCGCCTTTCCCGTACATGGAATCAGCGGAAGTATCGGCACCCTCGCCGTTGGCTTATGTGCGAAGCCGGATGCGATCCGCGAAGGAACAGCTGGCTTATTCTACGGCGGAGGTTTCCACCTCCTAGGCGTTCAAGCACTTGGCCTTGTCACCGTCTGCGCGTGGGGTTTCTTCATCACTTGGGTTTTCTTGAAGCTCATTAAACTTATCGTTCCATTACGGGTGAGTCGCGACGAAGAGTTAATTGGGCTAGATGTTGGCTCACATGGGGTTCCAGCATATAGCCAAGAAGAAGGATTCTTGGACCTACAACACTTGAAGAATAACCAATGAAAATAAAGAAGAGGGCACCGCACACGCAGTGTCCTCTTCTTTATTTTAGGATGAGAATATGTCTTCAAATTCCTCCGGAAACGTAATATCGTCCCCAGGCTTAGAATCATTCATAATTTGTCTAGCTTGCTCGATTTCGGCACGGAGCTTTCTGACTTGCTCCATAGGTTTCTTCACATAATGAATATATTCAACAGCTAGATGATGATCAGGTTTCTTACCGGTCAACATGCGTCGAAAAGATGACATGGTTTGATAAGCCCGTTCTTCTTTCATTCTCTTCACTTCATATCGCTCAACAACCTGCTCAATTTCCCGAGCTTGCTGCTCTTTCCGCGTAATAAAAGCCTCCAAGAAGGGAAGTACCTCCGCAGCTTTCCTTGTTGTTTTTAAGGGCATACCATCCGATCGTAATGCTTGCAGCATGTTCCATCACCTATCTCTCCGTGTCAAGATTTATAACAGTAATCTTATTTTACACTAAAAAGAGTGGTTTGAGAACTATTAATTTAACACTAAATCAATTCCAACGACACCAATAGGCGTTCCCATGTCATCTATAACGGATTTCGACAACGTAATGCATGGTTTTTTCGTAATAGCTGACACGTATTCATCCGAAATGAAGAGCTCACCTGCCATTGCACGCTTCCACCACTCTCTCCCCTTGGCATTCACTAGCCCTGCTTCTGGTTGAGAGTAGATGAAGGTTCCATCTCCGCGATTCGACCATATCGCTTCTATCCCTGCTGTTTTCTTCAAAATCCCATGTAAATGCGAGGCATGCTTATCTTCGACCAACGATTTGATGTCAGGTACGCGAACAAGCGCATTCAATAATTGTTTCATTTCTTCAATGTTGACATGAATAGTTCCCTGCTTGCTCTTCATGCCAACAGCTTGTATGGCCGTGATCAGCTCAGCGGAAGAACGATCTAAATTCTGATTAATATGCTGCAATCTCGAAACCTCGTGCCGTTGCTTCTTCATTTGATCCAACGTATGCTCAACGCTCGACATCGTCTCATTCATCAAATCCACGACTTCCCCTAGAGAAGTTCTGGTCCCAGTAACCAGAGAGGATTGGTGCTTCGTTGAACTCGTCGTACTTGCAACTAGGCTATTCACATGCAGGATCAAAGAAAAGATCGTATCGATCTTGCCTTTCATCACCTTCATCTCATCAATCCCATGTGTCACTGAGGCTTTCTCTTCTGCCACTGCAGCGACAACTTGCGCGACCCCACTTTCAATATCAGCAAGTAGCTCAGATGACTTCTGA
Source organism: Paenibacillus sp. 01T442 (assembly GCF_056398345.1). Classification (NCBI taxonomy): domain Bacteria; kingdom Bacillati; phylum Bacillota; class Bacilli; order Caryophanales; family Paenibacillaceae; genus Paenibacillus; species Paenibacillus sp. 01T442. Next base: position 74,103 of record NZ_JBFTPF010000023.1, on the reverse strand, counting down.
ACGGCTTCATGACTTTGCGCAGCTAGTTTCTTAATTTCTTGCGCTACCACGGAGAAGCCTCTTCCATTCTCACCAGCTCTAGCCGCTTCAATTGATGCATTCAAGGCAAGTAATGACGTTTGGGCAACGACCTCTGTAATGAACGTATTGATCTCTTCAATTTTCGACGTATGCTCGGTCAAATCTTGAATTTTCTTCTGCATCGTATCATTGTTCACATGCAAATCGTTCATTACTTCATCTGTTGCATTCAAGGAGCGACAGACGTCCACTACGGTATCTTTGGTTTGTTCACTTTCACGATGCATATGTAACGACGAATCCAGGATCTGATCAGCAGCTGCAGCCACTTGCTGAATCGCAGCAAAAGCTTCTTGGAGCTGTCCAGCGGCATGTTGGCTTCGCCCCTTCAATTCCTCTTCTCCTTGAATAGAGGCATCCGCAATTTGAAGAAGATGTCCGATGGAACGATTGACCTCTTCTACTGCCGCTGCTAATCGATCCGCAACAACCTGAGATTCTTGAATAAAGGTACGGAATTGTTCTTCGTGATCAAGAGCCCCTTGTTCTCGCTGTTTACCAGATGCACTAGCGCTTAGTAATGCACCTAAGCCCATTAAGATAAAAACAGCGACACTAACTACGGCAACCCATTTCGAAGCAGAAAATAAAGCGAATACATTTACAAGCATTCCAATAAGTGCAAAACCGTAGAACCAAGCTCTCTGCTTTGAATCCGTCCACATATGCAACCGGAACTCCTCCCAAAAGGAACAAAATGTTAGTTTTTGTTACATTATATCGAATATAGGAGGGCTTGAAAAGAATTAAAAACGGAGACCCTCTCGGATCTCCGTCTTTCCAACAACGCTATTTGTTATTTATTTTGGTTTTGTGTGTTGTTTTGTTGCTGCTTATTAGGTACCGCTACTTCAGTAGCAAATTCCGTGTCTTGYGTTGCTTTCTTGTTGTTGTTGTTCTTGTTCTTTGCCATGTCAATCACCTCCTGTATGAGTATCTTTTCCCAAACAGGACTTTTTATGAATTTCTTTTTTCCACAAAATTAACCATTACAGTGCTTTGGCTGGAGCCAATATTTCATCCTTCAACTGCTTCCAAATGACCTCAGTGACTTTGCCATTCCCTTTTTTCACCACGAAAACCTTGACCGTCTTTTTACCCCATTCTTTATATACCTGATCCTTCGTGTTGAAATAAAGATCAATTTTCTTCCCTTTAATCGCACTTCCTGTATCTGCCACAACCCCGTAACCGTAACCTGGAATAAACAATACAGTACCTAATGGGAATACCCTTGTATCTGCTGCTATAGTTGATAACGCCTTATCATCACGCATGACTTTCATACCAGAATACGTGATTCCATAAGAAGGATGGTCTGGATTCTTTCCTGTTGATTCTTTACCCGCAGAATATCCGGTCGCTGTGACTTCAACTACCGTGTATTTGGATAAATCAGAATCCAAGTTGGGAATAAAGCGATAACTTGCCTGTTGTTGATGCTCCTGTGCAACAGGGCGTGCAACCGGAATCACCGCACCCGCTTGATTGTCCTGCTGATTTCGTATATGGGTATCGGTATTTGCCGCCCTATAGTTCCCCTGATAACTTGCCTCTTCTCCGAAAAGCACGACCATAACGGTAAGCACCATCCACGCCAAAATCCATTTGGATTGCTTCGAAGTATCGGTTATTTTCATCGTAATTAAGCCTCCCCCTACTAATGTAGGCTTTCCATTTCCTTTCATCACTAAACCTCCACATACAGACTCACTGTATAACATGTCCTTCTTTTAACCACTTATTCACATCGAAAAGGATTTTTGAGAACGCAAAAAAGCAGAGAAGTGACTAGCACTTCTCTGCTTCTTAATAGGAACAAATGGGAGTTACAGTTTGTTTTTAATTTCTTCTTGAATCATGTTGATGACTTCATTAATCGGCTGTGTACCTAGATCCCCTTGACCGCGTTTACGGATGGACAAACTTTCATTCTTCACTTCATTTTCGCCTACGACAAGCATGAACGGAATTTTCTCCAGCTGCGCTTCCCTGATCTTATACCCTAGCTTCTCATTACGATTGTCCGCTTCAACACGAATACCAGCTTCTCTCAGTTTCTCCGTAACTTGATTGGAGAACTCTTCGAACGCAGGTGAAACCGGAATAACCTTAGCTTGGGTTGGCATTAACCATGTTGGCAACGCGCCAGCGAAATTCTCAAGCAAGAAGGCTGTCATACGCTCCATTGTGGAGATGATTCCTCTATGGATTACGACTGGGCGGTGTTTCTGACYATCTTCCCCTGTGTATTCAAGTTGGAAGCGTTCAGGCAATAGGAAGTCGATTTGCGCAGTCGAAAGCGTCTCTTCCTTCTTGAGCGCAGTCTTGATTTGAACGTCTAGTTTAGGACCGTAGAACGCCGCTTCGCCTTCTGCTTCATAGAATGGCAAGCCTAGTTCTTCAACTACTTCACGCAGCATACGCTGGGAAGTTTCCCACATTTGATCGTCTTGGAAATATTTCTCCGTGTCTTTCGGGTCACGGTAAGATAGACGGAAACGGTAATCAGTAATTCCGAAATCTGCGTACACTTGACGGATCAATGTAACAACGCGGGAGAACTCTTCTTTAATTTGATCCAAACGGCAGAAGATATGAGCGTCATTCAATGTCATTGCACGAACGCGGTGCAAACCAGTCAAAGCACCTGACATCTCATAACGGTGCATCGTGCCAAGTTCAGCGATACGAACCGGCAAATCACGGTAACTGCGCATGTCACTCTTGTACACCATCATATGGTGCGGACAGTTCATTGGACGAAGGACAAGCTCTTCATTGTCCATGATCATTTTCGGGAACATGTCTTCTTGGTAGTGTTCCCAATGTCCAGAAGTTTTGTAAAGCTCAACGTTAGCAAGTACAGGTGTATACACGTGTTGGTAGCCTAGACGTTCTTCCAAATCAACGATATAGCGCTCCATTGTACGTCTTAGCTTCGCGCCATTTGGCAACCAAAGTGGTAGGCCTTGACCAACTTCTCGTGAGAATGCGAACATTTTAAGCTCACGACCTAGTTTACGGTGGTCACGCTTCTTCGCCTCTTCAAGCAAGTGCAAATGCTCATCCAATTGCGCTTTCTTAGGGAACGCAGTCCCGTAGATGCGTTGCAGCATTTTATTTTTTGCATCTCCACGCCAGTAAGCACCAGCAACACTCAACAATTTGAACGCTTTAATGCGTCCTGTTGACGGCAAATGAGGTCCGCGGCAGAGGTCAAAGAATTCCCCTTGATCATAGATCGTAAGAACGGAATCTTCCGGTAGATCACGGATCAATTCAAGCTTGAATGGGTCTTCCATCTCGGTGAAAATACGAATTGCTTCCTCACGGGATACAATACGTCGGGTAATCGCCAAATTTTCGTTTGAGATGCGCTCCATTTCCTTCTCGATTTTGATCAAATCTTCAGGGTTCAGCGGTGTTTCCAAATCGATATCATAGTAGAAGCCATCCTCAATCACAGGACCGATTCCTAGCTTAACTGCTTTATTGCCATAAATACGCTTGATCGCTTGTGCCATCAAATGCGCTGTGCTATGACGGTACATTTCTAGTCCTGCTTCGCTATCCAGTGTTAAGATTTCAACATCAGCATCATGATTCAAAGCGAAGGATAAATCTACGGATTTCCCGTTTACTTTACCACCCACTGCATTTTTCTTCAGACCGGATGAAATGGATTCCGCTACTTGCTCAATTGTGGTCCCTACTGCATACTCTCTCACTGCGCCATCTGGTAATTTTACTTGTACAACCATCTTTCCTGCCTCCTAATTGTGTAAGTGAATAGTGAATTGAACCGGAATAAACGGCTACATTGTCCTGTTGGACATACGCGTTTATCTTGGTTCATGCAAAGCAAGTTTAATACATAAACTTAAAAATGAACGCAAAAAAGCACACTTCATCCCATAAAGGGACGAGTGCGCTCAGCTCGTGGTTCCACCCTAGTTCGATTCGCTCTAACCCAAGGGAAAGTCGAATCCTCATCAGCATTCGTTAACGGGAATGATTCCGGTACTGTATAGTATCGCACCTGCAAGTCAGGTCGAATTCCACAATACGGCTACAAAGGGGTAAACAATCCGATTCGCTGAAGGAGATTGCAGCCTGGTCTCCTCTCTCTGAGCAGTTCATACAGAAAGTTCTTGTCTTTGATACTAACGCCTTCGATCACTATTATAAATGGCGAGAGGGACAAGGTCAAGGGGATAGTTGATCCTGCTTTTTGGCATCTCCGAGATAAAGGTCGCACGTACGGCAATAACTGCACACCGATGTACGGTCTTCGAAGATTTGTCCTATCGTCTTAATAATCGTTAATTCGGGATCCCGTGTATGAATATAAATGTTGGCGGGAGAGACAGTGATCAGAGTGCTCACGATCATATCCTCGAAATTGATGTCCTTCTCCAACATCTCCATTCGAAAGCTGGCATCAAATTCATTCGCATCAATGGGTTCCATCCGATCATTCAGAATGACGAACTCATGGCCGCCTTTGTGAATGAGATGCGCTGCAGGTATTTTGGCCTCTTGAATGTACACGAAATATTGTAGAAGCGAAATAAATTCCTGATACTGGCGGTCCATCATAAACTCATCAATCGCATATTCGGCAATTTCCCTTAGTTCTTCCCTATACTCCTGAATGCGGAATTTGAGGAAGCCATCTAAGCTAATCTGCGGGTTCTCCTCGAGCAATGCGTTTATCTGTTCCTTAAGCAGCCCAATACGACGAAGCCGACTTGGGCTGCTATTCATCAGCGGCAACCCTTCCAGCTCACTCTCTTGGATCAAGGATTGCTTACAGTAACCTTCTATGGCCTCGATGTCTGACTGCTTTTCATATTTAAAATCCTTGGTGATCAAGTTACGTAAAATGCTGGATTCCTTGTCCGCTACAATGTGGCTCGCCAACACTTCAGCTACGCAAGCTCGTACTTGAACCTCATGAATATGTGGATCGTGGATCACACTTCCTGCTTCCGCTTCCACATAAATAAAAGCACGTGTTTCACACCAAATGTAGGTAKCCGTCAAACCATTTTGGGCGATATGTAAATGCTGCAGCGCTTGCTTCACCTGTGCGCTTAGCGAACGTACATAGGATTCCTCGACATTGATTAGGGCAATTGCAAACAGTTCCATGTGCTCACTCCTTCCATCTATGCATCCTCCTCTTAAGAGTATATGGTCGATGCGAGGGAGATATACAACGAACAATTTGCCATTTGCGTAAGAAGGGAAAATGCAAAAAAGGAGCAGCACACGGCTGCCCCTCTCGAAAGTAAGGAGGCGATTTACAGCTCGATCAAAGCCTTCACAAGAAGGAAGGGGAGAACACCGATAGAGACGAAAGCATAAAGAAATCCTTGTACAAAGCTTTTGAGCAGTTTCACAAAAATCACTCCGATCTTCAATCTCGAATTTGTGGTGTCCCCCCATTGTACTCTTATTGACCTACGGTTACCTGAAACTTAGCTTAATTTATACTTAAAATGGTGAAAAAACTGGTAAAAACTTTGATGATTTCGAGCAATTTCATCTTGTAGACGTTGGGTGTAACGGAGTTAGTCGGTTCATCGACTATCTCGGGGCTGTTGACCTCGAAGACAAAAAAACGCTTATCCCTACAAATCCCACCAGTGGGTTTGTAATAGATAAGCGTTGTCGCTCATGGTTCAGCACATTTTAGTTCTGCATCACAAAATCACGATCAATCTTCACATTCTCGTCGTCAAACACGCGCAGAATCTGATACTTCGTATTCCGCTGCGCTGGGATTTTGCCTGCTTGACGGATGATGTCCAGCGTCGAGGACACGTTAACCTTGTGCGTGGTGCCCGCCGCGGATACAACGTTCTCTTCGATCATGGTGCTGCCGAAGTCGTTACAGCCATAGCTCAGCGTCTGCTTGCCAACCTCAGGTCCCATGGTGACCCATGAGGATTGGAAGTTCGGCACGTTGTCCAGCATGATGCGGCTGATCGCCAACGTTTTCAAGTACTCTTCAGGCGTAACTTTCTCCGCCTTCATATTCGTGTTGTCCGGTTGGAACGTCCACGGAATGAATGCCAGAAAACCTGGTGTGTTCAGCTTCTGCAGCAGTACATCGTCTTGCGCATCGCGGATACGTAGCATATGCAGAGCCCGCTCTTCCATGGATTCGCCGAAGCCAATTACCATTGTACCCGTCGTATGCATGCCGAGCTTGTGAGCCGTCTGCATGACATCCATCCAATCGCGCCAAGAGCCTTTCAACTTGGAGATCTTGCGACGCGTGCGGTCATCAAGAATTTCTGCTCCGCCACCTGGCAACGAATCAAGTCCCGCTTCATGCAATTGACGAACGATTTCCTCCAGCGATAAACCGCCGGAAACATCCTTCATTTTCATAATTTCAGCGGGCGAAAAGGAGTGCATCGTTATATCGAAGCGCTTCTTAATTTCTTTTAAAATATTCGTATAGTAGCTGAATGGTAGATTCGGATTCGTACCGCCTTGCATAAGAATCTCAGTTCCGTCAACATCCAAGGTCTCTTGAATCTTCTGGAAAATCGTTTCATCCGGCAGTACATACCCTTCCGCGGAACCTGGTGGACGGTAGAAAGCACAGAATCGGCAATACACATCACAGATGTTCGTGTAGTTAATATTCCGCCCAATCACAAAAGTCGTGATCGGATCTGGGTGCCATTTTTTCATAATCTGATTAGCGGTGTCGCCAATTTTCTCTATTTGATCGGATTCGAACAGCGTAATGCATTCTTCTACATCAATTCGCCCGCCTGCTTGTGCTTTATTTAAAATGCGATCGATCGGTTTCATTACTACTCACTCCTTTACTTTCTGAAGGCTCGTATCCATTTATCGTACCATACTCATGCCAAAAAAGCAGCACGGGGCTGCTTTTTCCAGTCGTTATTCCTATGCAAATATGAATAATTTCTGAATACCACGGTGCTTAACCGCGCAGAGCTTGTTCCAAATCTTCGATGATATCTTCGATATCTTCTAGTCCCACCGAATATCTCACGAGACCATCCGTAATGCCGCGCAGTAAGCGAACTTCCTTCGGCATAGCAGCATGAGACATCATGGCCGGATAGGACAAGATACTCTCTACAGCACCCAAGCTCACAGCTACGAGCGGGATTTTAACTTTACTTAGCAACTTCTTCGCTTTCTCGCCAGAGCCAACGTCAAATGAGACGACAGCACCATAGCCAAGCGATTGCTTCTCATGAATTTCTCTACCTGGGTGGTTAGGCAGACCTGGGTAGTAGACCACGTCGATATCCGGTTGCTCAGTCAGCCATTGTGCTAATCTGCGAGCACCCTTCTCAGACATTTCCATACGGGCTTGCAACGTTTTCATACCGCGAATGAGCAGCCATGAATCTTGAATGCCGAGCACGTTCCCCATGCCATTTTGAATTTGCTTCATTCGACGACCAAGGCTGTCATTCGCTACAACAGCTAGCCCTGCTAACACATCACTGTGCCCGCCAAGAAATTTCGTTGCACTATGCAGTACGATGTCAATGCCTAGCTCAATTGGACGTTGATGATAAGGTGTCATGAAGGTATTATCCAACATCGTAAGCAGGTCATGCTCCTTCGCAAAAGCAGCAATCTCACCAATATCCGTAATACGAAGCGTTGGATTTGAAGGCGTTTCAATGAATACAGCTCTCGTATTAGAACGTAGTGYTGCTCTCACCTCAGCGATGTTCGTCATATCTACAAACGTAGATTCCACACCCATGCGATTCATAATCGTAGTCAGCAAACGATAGGTACCGCCGTACACGTCTTCCGTACAGATGACATGATCTCCTTGCGACAACAACATCAATGCAGAAGAGATGGCTGCCATCCCTGAGGCGAACGCAAATCCACGCGTACCGCCTTCTAATAATGCGATGTAATCCTCTAATGCTTGACGCGTCGGGTTACCAGAGCGAGTGTAGTCGTATTCTTGGTTTGCTTCCAAATCAGCCTGATGAAAGGTTGAAGCCTGATACAGAGGCACGCTGGATGCCCCTGTTGCCTCATCAATTTCAGCCCCAAAATGGATCAGTCTTGTGGCAAATTTGCCGTGTGCTTTACGTTTCTCTTTATCCGAAGAAGAATGGCTCATAATTGTGAAGCTCCTTCCAACTCGGCATGTGCTGCATCTAGGGCGTTCGACAAATCCGCGATCAAATCATCAATATGCTCGATCCCAACAGAGAAACGAAGCAGACGGTCATCGACACCAATTTGCTCTCTAATTTCTAGCGGAATGTCCGCATGTGTTTGTACAGCTGGGTAGGTCATCAAGGATTCAACCCCGCCTAAGCTTTCTGCGAATGCAATGAGCTTAATATGCCGAAGAATTGGTTCAATTAAGCGAGCATCCTTCACCTTGAAGGAGAATATCCCTGTATTGCCGCTGGATTGTTTATTTTGAATCGCATAGCCAGGGTGTGATTCAAGCGCTGGATAGTATACGTCTGAAATCAACTTGTGCTGGAGCAAGAAATTCGCAATCGCCGTAGCATTCTGCTCATGACGCTCCATACGCAACGCGAGGGTTTTCATCCCTCTCATCAGAAGCCAGCTGTCTTGCGGTCCAAGCACAGCTCCAATGGAGTTATGGAGAATAGCCATTTGCTCCGAAAGCTCTTTCCCTTTTGTAACAATCAGACCCGCTAATACGTCGTTATGTCCGCCCAAATATTTCGTCGCGCTATGGATGACGATATCGGCCCCAAGCTCAATTGGACGTTGTAGATAAGGCGTAAGCAGCGTGTTATCGACGATGGAGACGATGCCCTTTTTACGGGCCCATGTACATACAAGCTCAAGATCTGTGATCATCATCAATGGGTTCGTTGGTGTTTCAATAACAAGACCCTTCGTATTGGACTGATACGCACCTTCTAGTGCATCCAAATCATTCGTATCTACATACGTAGCCGTTACACCGAAACGGGACATGATTCTTTCCAATAGACGATACGTACCACCATATAAATCCAAGGAAACAATCAAATGATCACCTTGGCTGAAATAGGCGAAAATCGTTTGCAATGCCGCCATTCCTGAGGAACATGCAAAGCCTGCATCTCCGGACTCGAGCTGAGCAATAGCGTCTTCTAGTACTTTACGCGTTGGACTTTTCGTCCGCGCATAATCAAATCCAGTGCTCTGTCCCAGCTTAGGGTGGCGAAACGCAGTTGATTGATAAATAGGAAAGCTAACAGCACCTGTAACAGGTTCTTCAATAGAGCCAATTTGAGCGAGACGACTTTCGATTTTCAACAAGAGAATTTCCTCCTCAGGGTATGGGTTCGATTTTACAATTGCGAGCTTGCCAAGCTTTCATTTATGTTTACCGTCAACTCAAAAGGTGTTTCTTGATATACATAATAGTTCAGCCAGTTCGAGAACAGCAAATTCGCATGGGCTCTCCAAGTGTTGTAAGGCAGTCTACTCGGATCGTTATTCGGGTAATAATTGTTCGGAATATCAATCGGCAGCCCTTTGGCCACATCGCGGTCATACTCCCATTTCAAGGAACAAGCATCATATTCCGAATGTCCTGTCACGAAAATATGCTTACCATCGCGCGTTGCGACGATATATACACCAGACTCATCGGACTCTGATAAAATTTCTAAATCTGGACATCGCTCAATATCTTCACGATTAATATCAGTGTGACGTGATTGCGGAACATTGAACACTTCATCAAAGCCGCGCAACAGCTTCGTGTTCGGAACACTTACCGTATGTGGGAATACGCCAAATGCCTTCTTCTCTAGCGCATATTTGCGTACGCCGAAATGATGGTATAAACCTGCTTGAGCCGCCCAACAAATATGCAGCGTGGAAGTCACATTCCGCTTGCTCCATTCAAGAATTTGGGTTAGCTCTTCMCAATAATTCACGTCTTCGAAATCCATTTGTTCTACGGGCGCACCCGTAATAATCATACCATCCAGCTTATCGTCTTTGATATCATCAAACGTTTTGTAAAACATATCTAAATGTTCGAGGGACGTATTTTTGGAAGTGTGAGTTTTCGGATGTAGCAACACGAACTCCACTTGCAGTGGCGTGTTCCCGATCAAGCGCAACAGCTGCGTCTCCGTCGTTTCTTTGGTCGGCATTAAGTTAAGCAGGGCAATGCGAAGTGGACGTATATCCTGGTGATACGCGACAGATTCGTCCATGGTGAAGATATTCTCTTGGTTTAAAATTTCTTTGGCAGGCAGGTTGTCAGGAATCTTGATCGGCATCCTGTTCACTCCTCTTCATTAATTTAGGTTTAGTTGAAAAATTTATGTGAAATGCAAAAATGACCTTCCCTGGAATCAGAGAAAGGCCATGAAAAATCAAAGTCAATGTCCTTCTCTTATCTCCCAGATTCGCTGTAAACAGCGTTTCCGCAAGAATTAGCACCGTGCTCCCCTTTTTGCAAAGGTTTGTCGGTTGCCGGGTGTCATAGGGCTAGTCCCTCCACCTACTCTTGATAAGAAAACGTAACGTATGCGATTAGCATTAYCATACTATAAAATTAACGAAAGTCAAGATGGTTAGACTTGTACATGTCAGTGATCCTAAAAAAATTAGTAGTTGTAGCCAAGCTATCATTAAAATGATACAATTTGTATTGTGGTAAACTGTTTAAGTTTAGGTACTTAAGGTTATTACTAAGGATTAGCGTTTCATAGCAGATGTTTCTAAACGAATAAGAATTTTTGAAGAAATGAGGGCTATAATGTCAACCCAAACATCGGATAATTTCTCTGCATTCGCCTCCTTACATCGTTATTTTGCCTTTATTGAAACCGACAAACCTACACTTGAACAAGCCGAAATCGCTGTCTCACAGCTTCATCTCGTTTATGGTGCTGAGAGTGAAGATGATCTGATGAAGCGCGGCGGTCCTGAGATCATTCAAATGTACACAGACGTCAAAAATAAGATTTTAAATGCCGCCAAGTAAGTTTTGGCGGTTTATTTTTTTGGCACAGACTTTGCCTATTCTCCATAAGCTAACTTATCGACAATTCCCCTTATTGCATCAAACTTTTTGGCTTGAAACAGGGTATATGAACAGGTATACTAGACAAGTATTCGACACGGACGGAAAAGGAGGGCATACGCTTGGACGGAGAACCGAGGAGTAGAACCTGCAAGGCGAATAAACAATTTCAAAGTGTAGGAATGAAGTCGGTTAATCCATCATCCAGGGCATTGCTCTTCTAGATGTACTAACCGGCTGATTCCATTCAAAGGGGTGGGCAGATGAAAACACGGTTGGTTCAAAATGGTATTTTTACGTTAGTTGATGATGTTACTGCTGCGCTTACACCTCCAAGCCAAGGCTTCTATTGGATTGATGCGGGAATAGAGGATTTGGAATTACTTCAGCCTCTTTTCCATTTGCACGATTTGGCCGTAGAAGATTGCCTTAGTGAGGAAGAACAGCGTCCTAAGATTGAATTTTATGATTCTCATTATTTCATAGTCATTAATAGTATTCGGTTCGATGATGAAGAAATTTTCTTACGCRCACTTAATCTATTTCTAAGCAAACATGTGATCATTACGGTAACACGACAAAAAATTAATGAGCTGCGCGCACTCAAACCTTTCCTCTGGGAGGAAGAAGTTAACAGTGCCGATCGATTCTTATATCATTTGGTCGATCTCGTCGTCGATAACTATGTGGCGGTCGGTGACCGAATTGAAGCCAAGATTGAGAAACTKGAAGAAGATATTCTGATGGCGACGAAGAAGTCGCATTTGAATGAGATTATCGGTCTTCGTTCTGAAATTTTGTGGTTGAAAAAGGTGCTTGCGCCTCAACGTGACGTCATTGGGACGCTCGGTAAAAAAGAGCTCCGATTGATCGATCATCAGCTCCAGAAGTATTTCGGCGACATTTATGAGAATGCCGTCAAAATCGTTGATACGTTCGATACGCTGCGCGATCTGATGGGGAACTTACGAGAAGCTTATCAATCCAGTCTCGCGAACCGCGCCAATGATATCATGCGCGTGTTTACCGCGTTAACAACGATCTTCATGCCCTTGACCTTCATTACCGGTGTTTTCGGGATGAATTTCGATAATATTCTCGGGCTGCACCTAACCCCTCATGGGGATGAAATCGTGCTCGCCTTTATGGGCGTCCTCGGCATTGCCATGTATGTCCTGTTCCGTAAGAAAGAATGGCTATGATCGACTCAGATCGATGTATAGATAAAGGGTGACTTCAAGCAGAAACGTAGCAAATCTGCTGAGGAGTCACCCTTTTTGGCATTCAACTTACAATAGCTTGATTCTAACAAACTTCCGTTTCCCGACTTGCAGAATATCGCCATCCACCGGTGTAATTTGCGCATGAATATCCGTCAACTTCTGTTCGTTGATTTTCACAGCTCCTTGCTCCACGCTCCGTCTAGCTTCCCCATTCGACGATTGCAAGGATAAGCTGACTAACAACTTGATAATGGACATGCTTCCTGCTTCCAGATGGCTACTGTCGAGATTTACTTCCTCAATGTCATCTGGCAAAGCGCGCTGTTGAAAAACAGTAATAAAATGCTTCTCCGCCTCCTCAGCTGCTTCCACACCGTGGTACATCTCAACATACAATTTCGCCAGCCTCAGCTTGGCATCTCTTGGATGGATCGTACCGGCTTCGAGTCCTTGCCTCAGCTCTTCCATTTCGGCATTCGACAAACCTGTCGTTAACTCGAAATATTTGAGCATGAGCGTATCCGGGATGGACATGGTTTTGCCGAAAATGTCATTCGGCTGCTCATCGATACCGATGTAGTTGCGCAAGCTTTTGCTCATCTTCTGAACGCCATCCAGCCCTTCTAGCAGAGGCATTAGGATCGCTACCTGACCCTCTTTGATCTCATAGGCCCCTTGAAGCGTACGCCCCATCAAAATATTAAAAGTCTGATCGGTTCCACCGAGCTCAATATCACTTTCTAAAGAAACCGAGTCGTAGCCTTGCATAAGCGGGTAGAAAAATTCGTGCACATGTATCGGCTGATTCGCCGCATATCGTTTGGCAAAGTCATCTCTTTCCAGCATACGAGCAACCGTCACTTTACCAGCAAGTCTTAGCACATCATCGAAGCGCAGTTCACCCAGCCATGTGGAGTTATAGTAGAAGGATGTTTTGTTTAGATCCAATACCTTGGCTAGCTGGGTCTGATACGTTTGCGCGTTATGCTTCACGTCTTCCTCCGACAGCTGTTTGCGTGTCTCGGATTTCCCTGTCGGATCGCCGATGCGCCCCGTGAAATCACCAATAATCAGCTGTACCTCATGTCCCAAGTCTTGGAATTGACGAAGCTTGTGCAGGACGACCGTATGTCCAATGTGGATATCCGGTGCAGATGGATCCAATCCTAGCTTTACTTTCAGCGGCGTCCCTGTCACTACCGCCTTCATAATCTTCATCTTCAGCGCTTCTTCCGGCACGATTTCCGCTGCGCCGCGTTTGAGGATACCCCATTGATGCTCAACTTGTTGCTGCTGCTCCTCAGTAAGCTTTTCCCATGACAACATACGATCCCTCCATTCGATTAGTTATAAAAGAATACAAAAAAGACAACCTCAACGCCCACAAAGGGACGAGAAGGTTGTCTCGCGGTACCACCCTAATTAAAGAGATTGGTTGCACGCCTACTGGCATGCCACTTCTCTTTCACTTAGAAAATTAACGACAAATAGTTTGCCGGGTGTAAGCTACTAGTGCTCGATAGAGCATGTTCCCTCCACCAACTCAGAACTGTAATTCGGACAATATGCTTGCATCGGTTCGCACCTTCCACCGACTCTCTGCAGCAGCGGCATTTCTCCTACTTCGGGCTTCACCCATGTTCGTCATCGCTTTGACGGATATTAGATTATTGACCATTTAATCATATCCCACAGGCCTTTGTCAATGCACATTAACTAGCTGCTTGGATCGAATTTCTTTCCTTCTCTCTGCGAAAACGTAACCGAAGCAAACGCAGCCATTCATAGGCACGGTCTAACTCTTTCCCCTTCAGTTCTTCCGTCCCGATGAGACTCTTAAGAACGGGCTTTAAATAGCGATCACCTTCAGATTCATACGCATTCCATGCTTTAATTTGCTCCTCCTCAGGAATCGAAGCAAGTTCAGCTTCCACGAGAGGATCCATATCGTAGCCTTCACGATCCAAATCTTCCACCCACAACAGCAATTCTCTCCGCGGCATCGTCAGATTCGCCTGAAGATCGGCCAAGTTCCCGCCTCCAGCAACGATTTCTAACAGCTTGCGTTTGCTGACTTCACGATCAAGCTCGATTCGCAGCTTCTGCTCCTTCTGAGCAAGCAGCCAACCCTCAAACTTCATCGTATCCACATAATTGGCAACCCAATCTAAAGGAAATCCGTTCGTGCGCGTGCACTCGCCAATCCGTCCAAGCAATTGATCGGCGTACTGCGCCGTTTTCTGCTCGCCAAACCCAGGAATTTGCTGAAGCTCTTCCCTGGTCTGCGGCAGGAACACTGAAATCATCCGTAGGACACGGTTCGTAGCAAGGATGTATGGTGCCTTCTTCTCACGTGCAGCCTGCTCACGGCGCCATGCACGCAGTGATTCGAACACCTCTTCATTCGGATTCTCCTCGCAGTAATACGTTAGCATTTGGGTCATTTTCGCTTTACCAGAAAGTCCTTGCGTAAGATCTAATTCTGTGTGTACCAACGGACGGAAGCCGCTTCTGATTTTCTCGCGTAAGCCTTGACGGAACGCAAAAAGCATCTCATCCCAGCTTATTCCTTGGAACCATTCGTCTTGCTCCAGCTTACCCGTCAAGTCAGGTTCACTCCAGTACACACTCCAAATCCCTTGTTCTTCGACAATCGAAACCTGTGCGGAAATCACTTGCTGATCCCCTGAATTCTTCTCTAACGTGTTCAGAAATACAATGTTCATCTCTTTCCATGCCTCCAGACGTTGATATGAAATAGGTTTAAGAAAAACGAAAAAGCACCTCTTCTGCCCGCAGGACAGAAAAGGTGCTTCCTTTTTCTAATATCCAAATCATACCATGTTTGTCAGTTAGGCGCAAGAACCGTTTTGCCCCCAGACC
This sequence comes from Paenibacillus sp. 01T442, assembly GCF_056398345.1. Lineage (NCBI taxonomy): Bacteria > Bacillati > Bacillota > Bacilli > Caryophanales > Paenibacillaceae > Paenibacillus > Paenibacillus sp. 01T442. The sequence continues at coordinate 58,869 of NZ_JBFTPF010000023.1, read as the reverse complement.
CTTATCGGTTATAATAGGTTCATACTAGAAAGAGAATGGAGGGCCCTCATGTCTGATTATGACTTTTTATATGATCATCAAGAAGAAACAACAACGCGTTTTGTCTGTTTCGTTGGCAATGCTTTACACCGTTTTGACCTCGCGATCATGACCACTACCCGCTATTACGGCAAGAAGCTGGTCATCGATTTGCAATCGGGACGCAGCGCAGTGATTGGACCAGATGATTTGAACGAAGAAGGCTACCTCGAGCATGTATTCAAGATCAACGAAGAACAAGCTCAAGAGCTTACCGAATTTTTATCCCAAATTATTGGATCCATACATTTTACGGATATTTAAGGGATTATCGGGGGACACTGGAAAAAGCAAAACCTGAAAAGGAGGCTTATCCATGCGTAAAAAGTCACCACACATCAACAATGTAGAGGGATTAGGCTTCCTCTCAGAAGACCGCCTCGCTGCGTACACAGACCTCAAGTCGGTCGAATCACAGCGTAATGACATGATCCCCGAGGAATTTCCCGAGGGGCCTTATGGCACAAGTATGTTGTCAGAATCCCTTGGGAAAAGTACCCCTTGGCGAGAGGATCAACGCCCTACCAACCGTTTTGCTTATGAGAATCGTGAGCTGCACGAAGGTATTACAAGGGACTATCCTGGAGCAGATGATGCTATGGGAGAGTCTACCGAGGGCTTGTCCTAGGTAAATGAGAAACGCCACGAACACCCGTTAAATGGGATGTTAGTGGCGTTTTTTTCACTTCACTATTTACCGAGCAATTCCAAGTGTCTGCCGATATGATGACGAAGTCCTTCTGCAAAGGTATCTTCTTGATCCGCCAAAGTTTGGAAGAACTCATCCGCAAACGTGCGGCTTCCGTCTTCATTCTTCGCTTGAAGAAGCAAACCATACGTGATGTGCAGCAATTGACGTGCATTATTTTCTTCCATGTAATCAGGCAGCTGCGCATCGGTTACATCGCTAAGTGGAGCGATAGCGTTAATGTCTGTCGTTACATGGTAGTAAGCTGTCGCTTCGACAAAATGATCAAGTGCATATTGGTGCATGCGGCGATAAAGTGTAGGATTCACTTTGGCTACAACACGTACCGCTTCGAGCCAGTTTGTACCCGCGGTTTTGATATGGAACAGGCCATTCGTGTATTGACCGATCAATGGGAACACACTGAATTTATCACTGCCGGAATGAATGCTTAGCTTGTATTCAAAATGAACAGCAATCGMTGCATGACTAGCTAGCTCACGCTCAAATTGCGCGATATCTCCGATGTAGTCGATCCCTTTTTGGAATTCGCCGCAGAAGCGTGGCGCCATGCTGAAAATCACAACGCCGCGATCACGAAGCTCATTCGCTACCAAATAGTGTGCCTCAGGGGAAGTTGGCGTCGCTGTTTCATCGATGGAAATTTCGAAATCAACTGCACGATCAAGTGTAACGATATACTTGCGGTAGATCGCTTCCATGAAATTAATAGCTGCATCATAGATCAATACATCTTTCTTCAAAGCTTCTGCTGTATAGGCAAGAGTAGCTCCTGGTACATTGGGTGCTGTTTGAAGGTAGCGCTCTTCATAGCGGCTGCGCAAGCTAGCAGGCAGTTGCTCATATTTCGCCGCGATTTCTGCTTCGCTCATGGATTCAATCGTGTTGTCGATATTCTCGGAGCAATCTAGTGTCAACATCGTAAAACCAAGACGCAACGCGTACTCGATGTCCTCTTCTTTCTTCAAGTGGTCGCCGTCAGCGCCGTAACCATCTGTGTAGCCCTCTTGCAGAACGGCATAAGCTGCTGCATCCAATACATCCTCATACGTGCGGCCCGTCAAAGCAAGCTCACGAATACTTTGTTGCGCTAGAACAGGACGAATGTCTTTGCCGCGGATCGTTTGGATATGGCCAGGACTTGCAATCCCAAGTCGATCACCTAAGCCCATAGTCGCTACTTGTGTACCGAAGGCTTGAGGAGCTGTATAAGGCAAAAATTGATTGATAACCAGTCGATTTGCATGTGTTAAAGGAGCTACTTTACCGCCTTCTACAACTTCACCTTGCAGTTGGTCAAACAATTCTCCTGAGCCTACGACGATTAGTTGCTTACCTTCTGTTGTACGTACCATAAGCAGAGTCGTATCTCCCACTTGCGTTAGGGAAGATGTATAAATTTTAATGACATCGGATGAGAACTCGTTTACTTGTCCTGCGCGTACTGCCTCTATAAGTGCGTTCATATTAAATTTCCTCCTATTTGTGCAAGCGTTTGCTAATCAATCTATAGCTTCATTTTATCGCAAGTATGGAGCGTTTTCTCTTCATCTATTCCTATTTCAAGTAAAAACTATTCATATTTTTCACTAATTTCATGATATACTTCAGTTACCTCATTTCCAAATAAGGAGTTGCCCTATATGTCGCGTACCGTTACCTTCGGCAATGAAGATAAAGGCCCTTTTTACATTCAGCATATTCATCGTTCGGGCCCTTTCGAGAGGACTCAGCATATGCATGATATGTACGAGCTGTATTATTTATACGAAGGAGAACGCATGTATTTTATCCGTGATCGATCGTATCTCATTCTCCCAGGAGATTTGGTCCTCATTAATCGACGTGAGCTTCACGCTACCTCAGATTCGGATAAACTAGGTCATGCGCGAGTTGTCATTAATTTTAGCGATAGCCTATTGGACCACACGAAAGAAGAGGCTCCATTCCTGCTAGATGCCTTCACACATGCTACGCCTGTTCTGCGATTGGATCTGCCTACTCGAAGACTCGTCGAAGATATTCTTGGCAAATTAATTCATGAAGCGAAGGATCCCCATATTGGACAAACTTTCGCGATCACACACTTTCTAATTGAATTGCTGTTATTCACAGCACGTTTCGTTCGCATACATCCTATCACTTCACCTGAACACGTCTCGCCCTTACACCGGAAAATATCCACCATCGTACGTTTTATCAACACCCATTTCGATGAACCGGTGCGACTGGAAGATCTTGCCGAACAATTTGAAATCAGCCCCGCCTATTTAAGTCGGATGTTCAAAGAAATCACCGGATTTTCACTCGTTGAATATGTGAATCTCGTTCGGGTGCAAGAAGCTCAGAGGCTGCTGGCAACGACGAGGCTAAAAGTCATCGTGATCGCCGAGCAAGTAGGTTTCGGCTCCCTCGTGCAATTCGGACGTGTGTTCCGTCAAATGACGAAAATGACGCCGCTGCGTTATAGGCAGTCGGCTGTTGTGCGATAGTGAGGTAGAACAAAAACAAGTACCCACAATCTGAACACTTAAGGAAGTATCCGATTATGAGTACCTGTTACTAGAATCACGTATTACTTTTTGTTTTTGTCCAAAATTGCTGTTGCATCCTTACGGAATGAGACCGCCGCTTCTTGAACCGTTATTTTCTTGTACATGATTTTCTCAGCTGTATCTTTAAGCAGCTTCTCGATTTCGATGGAACCAACTGGGTTCGGAGGATCCATTGGCGCACTGTTTTTCTCAGCCCATGCGACATAGTCAAATACTTTGATTTCATTCGGGCTTAACAGCGGTTTCAAAGCTTCTTTCACTTTAGAAGCAACAGGTACGCCGCGCTCGCCTTTAATAATTTTATTTGCTTCAATATCATTGATCCAGAAATCAATAAATTTAGCAGCTTCTTCTTGTACTTTGGAACTGCTTGATACGGACCAGTACATACTTGGTTTCAAGAATAACCCTTTGTTTGCATCAGGACCTGGCATTGGCTGAAGCACAAGCTCACGCTTAGATGCCGTAGCTAGACCAATGAATTGATTAGACCAACCATTGGATGAAATGGAATTACCCAATGTCAACTCGTCATCTTCTGGTGTGCCTTTCTTTTGAGCAGCTTTATCAAGCGCCAGTACACTTCCAGCGTCATAATATTTCTGGGAGCGATTGAAATAGTCAACAAACAGCTTATCATCGTTATAACCAAGGGCTGTGCCTTCTGCGTTATACATTTTTTGACCAAGTGTACGCAGGTAATAGGGGAAGAAAACGTCATCCCGGAAGCCGCCCGTGATTTTGCCCGCAGCTTTTGCTTTGGCCGTAATTGCATCCAAATCATTCCATGTCCAGTTCTTTTCAGGAGGCGTAATACCAGCCTTTTTCAACATCTCGAAATCCATGATGCTGGTCAAAGCATTAACCCCTAAGTTCATAGCGACAAGCTTCCCGCCTACTTGACCACCTGAAACTGCATTTGGACTAACATCGTCCACGTTCAATATTTTACTCTTCGTAAAAGGCGTCAAATCCGCCAATTGGTTTCTTCCACCGTATTGTGTTAAATACGAGATATCCATTTGTATAATATCTGGCAGTTGGTTAGCAGCAGCCTGAGGAGCCAGCTTTTTCCAATAATCATCAAAAGCTGCATATTCAGCTTCAATTTTCACGTTCGGATGTGATTTCTCATACATTTCGATAACTTTCAGCGTATAATCGTGGCGCGCTTGACCGCCCCACCAGGCCATGCGAAGCTTTACTGGATCCTTACTTGCACTGACAGTTGCACTAGGAGTCGTTGTTGGTGGCGCCGTTGTAGCTCCTCCACTTTGGTTACTAGAAGTACCCGAAGAACAAGCGGTTGCTGTGAAAATCATGGATAATGACATTAATGTGACTACTGCCTTTTTCATGGTTTTTCTCCCCTTTTTACGTACATTTTCAGAAACCGTAATCGCTTACATTTCTATTATCTGCTAAAAATTAACATTCGGTAATCAAAAAAACCGTCATCTTTGTTCAATTTTCAGTTTCCGCTACGTGTAAACTCAGCAAACTTACTCCCGCTTCTACTCCTTCTCTTACCTCTACTTCTACTTCTACTTCTACTCCTACTCCTACTCCTACTCCTATTTCAACAGCCGAACCAATCTCCATCGCCACAAACAAATTAAATGGATTTTATGTTGTTATTTTTGCTGATTCTCGCTATTTGGGAGCAATAGCTGGATTTCCTACAGTTAATTTCTGATAAAAACCACCAAACTATCAATCTTCCTCGAATTAGATGTACTTTTTCCATCTACTCATTAAATTTCAGATAAATCGGCAATATTAACTGTATATTTTACATTTATTTGAAAAACTAGCTACTTAACTGACCACACAGCTTGGCCTAAGACCTCAGGTATAAAAAAGACAGCACCTGATTTCAGGTACTGTCCCTATTTGATGTCTCATCCGATCAATCTTATTAATCCTTTGTACGCAATTTCATCGAATTTGCTAATGACCTTCTCCCGATCCATCGCCCACGCGCAATCTTCAAGCGCACAAGCGACCGGCGCATCCAAGCGAATCGTTGCCAGATCAAGCGATAGATGCAGCATATCCAGCTCCGCTTCGATCTTAGCCCTTACACCTTTGGGAAGTGCAGCTAAGTTCTCGAGGATACCCGCGATGTTCACATATTCGTTGAGGAGCTTAGTTGCCGTTTTTTCCCCAATTCCTTTGACCCCTGGATAATTATCAGCAGTATCACCCGTTAACCCCTTCAGATCAATGATTTGAGCTGGGGTTAGGCTTTTCTCCTCCATGAGCGTTTCTAGCGTGTACACCATGTAGTTGGATTGCCCTTTTTTCATAATAATAACTTCGGTATTCTCATCCACGAGCTGGAGCATATCATGATCCCCGGTTAAGATCTGCACCTTTGTGTGGGGGCTGTATGTACGAGCCAAGGTGCCGATACAATCATCTGCCTCATAACCAATAACGCCGACATTCGGAATGTTAAAGCTGGCTGTCACTTCTTTGACCAAATCAAATTGTGGAATTAACTCCTCGGGGGCAGGTCCGCGATTCGCTTTATAAGATTCAAATTTCTCCGTACGGAAGGTCTTGCTTCCCATATCCCAACAACATACGACGTGAGTTGGTTTGAACGTGCCGATTGCATCGAGTAAATATTTCAGAAATCCGTAGACACMGTTGATAGGCACACCGTTATCGGTTCTCATGATGTAACCACTAGATGATGTAGCATAAAACCCGCGAAATAATAAGGCCATGCCGTCTACGAGCAGCACAGATTCAGATGAATTTTGTGACATTGATAATAGCTCCCATTCCTGTGAAAATATGAATTCATTACAAGTAGTATAGCACGCCACACAGGTTCCCGACACGCAGAAACCCGCCATCAGCAAAAGTTACCAAAGACGGGTCAGCGTGTGCTATGTAATTAGCGGCTCGTATGCCATTTAATTTCCTGAATGAATTCCGTTACGGATTCCTTTAAACGTGAAGAGATTTCATCATCGAGAATAGCTTGACCTTGGTCGCCCCATGTCACTTGTTTATCAAGCACGTACACGCCTTGTAAAATATTCTGTGCGCCTAGGACAGACAACACTGGTTTGAGTGCATAATCGATCGCAAGCAAGTGCGCGTAGGTTCCTCCAACCGCTAATGGAAGTACGATTTTACGCTCGAGTCCTTTTTGCGGCAGCAGATCCAAGAATGCTTTCAACACGCCTGTGTAGGAAGCTTTGTAGACGGGCGTAGCTACGAAAACAGCATCTGCTTCAGCCACACGCTTACTCGCATCCACAATGGCTTCACTGTCGAACTTCGCATATAACAAATCCTCAGCCGGCAGGTCGCGAACCTTAATCCAATCTACTTCCAAACCTGCTTGCAGAAGCTCGCTCTTAGCAACTTCAATGACACCATGTAATCGGGAGGTTGGGGTTGGACTTCCTGAAATAATTACTACTTTAGCCATTTGATTCACGCTCCATTAGCAATTTGTGGGTGAAAAAAGAGACTCCGCCTCCATGTATTCGGGTACATAGTGGGAGTCTCCTGCTGTTCGGTCGACTTATTTTAATTCACAGTAATTCACTTGGAATTATATTACCATGGCATCTAAGAGACGTCAATCCGTCATTTTAAAAGAAATTCCAGCCCGGCATCCATCTTAAAAAGAAGGAGTATTTCGCCGGTATAATCATCCCCGATAGAATCGGATAGAACAGTGCGAATAGTACGAAGACAGCGGCTAAGTAGCCGTAGACCCATCTTCTTCGCTGCAGCGGCCCTTGCTCCAAATAGTCCTTGATGTAGTAGGTCAAGATCAGTACTAGGAACGGTACCATTGCAAAATAGTGATAAATAAACGTTAGTCGCGGTACCAACATCCACGGCAGGTACTGTGAACAGTAGGCAATGAGCAGCATGCGCAGCAATTTGTCCTTGCGTTTGAACGCGAGATAGAAGGACATCAGCACGGCAATAAAGCCTGGCCACCACACCAACGGATTACCGAATGAAACGATGCTCGAAAGCATGCCCTGCGGCATCAGCTTCGCTTGATAATACCAGATCGGGCGTATCATCATCGGCCACTCCCACCATGGTGAGGAGAACGGATGCGTTGCGACGAGATCCTTATGGTATTTGTACATATGTACCTGATAGCTCACAACATCTTTTAACTGATGTCCAGGACCTGGAACCATCATGAAAGGAATATAGGATAACGTGTAGACGCCTAACGGCACGATAACAAACATGAGTACGCACCATAGTATGGTAAGCGATGTGTTGCGTACGAAAAGCTTTTGTACTCTTAGGAGCTTCGTAGATTCTTCCACAGAGAGAAGATCATCATAAACTCCCTCGCTCTCCTCCACATCAGCTTCATCGCGACTGTTCTCCCTCAGTACTCGCTTGGCAAATTGGTACTCTCTGTATCGCTCCCATAGCGAGATGAATAAGAGGACGGCCAAGCCGGCACCGCCATAAATGACGATCCATTTGGAAGCAGCACCGATCCCGAAGAACAATCCTGAAAGTCCCAGTGGGATTAGCGTCGTCCACAGCTTTTCACGGAAGAAGCTCAAAGTTGTATACCGATACATGAAATAGAACATTAGCATAATGAAAAATACACCGTACACATCAATCGTGGAAATTCTTGTTTGGGCAAAATGCATGAAATCAAAGCTGAGTAAAAAGGCAGCAATAAGGGCATATTCGGAACGGCCAAACATCCGCTTTGCGAATACATACATAATTGGAATCATGCCTACTCCGAATAGCGTACCTATAATACGCCAGCCGAATGGATTTAATCCGAACACATAAATACCGATGGAAATGAATATTTTGCCCAGCGGCGGATGTGTGCTTTCATAAGGCTCGATCTTGTGAAGGTGCTCATACGCTGTTCTTGCATGATAAATCTCATCGAAATACGTGCCATTCTTGTAGGTAGGTGTATACGGGACAACACTTGGCTCATCAAATAAATGAGCTGTTTTCCCATTATCGGCGGCGTCCACATCTACTTCCTTCAGACTAGCGATCGGTAATGGCGTCGTTCCCCCATCTCCGAAAATCCCAATCTCATGAAGATGCAGCTTCGCACTCTCTTGCGTATCAATCACAATTTTTACATAGCGAGCTTCTTTATTCGCTTCTACGGTATGCCAGGTGAACACTTTCGTGTGGTCAGATTTAACCGCCATAGCATCCTGCCACTGTTCGCCATCATTCGAGAACCAATAGGAGTAAGCACCTTCCCCAACACCAGCAAAACTATTAATACGTGTAATCTGATGCAGGCTGCCGAGATCAGCAATGACCGTCTCTCCTCCACGTGTTGGCTGCCAGAACGTCGTTGGATCTTTATGCCCGCCGAGATGGAACAGTGCAATGATCGTATAAATCACCATAAGAACGCCTAGATATAGGGCATCTTTACGCGAGAAAAAGCTCCCACGCTTCCCTCTTTCTATATGATCCTCTGGCTTATGGAAAAGTGCCTTCCACGGTGAGGTTTCTCTCAAATTCGTTGCTTTTTCTTGTAGGTCATCATCCATTGGAAGCACTTCGACCTTGTTGTCAACTAGAGGCATAGTTTCCTCCACAGTTTCATCCCCATCTGATTTCACGAAAAGCCTCCATCCCAATATACAAGCATAGACAAACATCATAACATTGATCGCTGAAACCGTCAGCATCAAAGGATTGTATCGCGGAATGTGATAGTCCTGATGAAAACTCCGCAGGAGTACATCACCAATATTGATAAAATGCGTAATACTAAAGCCGATAAACAGCCATAGAATTCGGCGATCCTTCATGTAAATGAAGCTCGTTAATGCTAACAATAAGCCATAGTGCAAGTAGCGCTCATGCATTTTGGTCATACACATAAACATAGCCGTAATAAATAAGAACGATATGTATAAGACGGCACCACGTTTATTCTTACCGAGCCAATAAAGTAGACAGACATATACGATGGACAGAATCATTAATACGACTCCAATCCATTTATAAGACAAATGCCAGAAACCACTGTTGATGTCCACGAAATTCCCGCCAAGAAGTGCGAACAGATTAAACGCATTGAGTGATGCATACGGATAGGAAGCTAACGTGCCCGAATACAATTCAATCATCCAGCCATAGCCTCTGCCCACTGCAAAAGGAAGTGAAAGAACAGCCATTGTGGCTACGCCTGTCAACACGCTAAGCAGCCAAACCATCAACTTACGTGCCCTTATCACATCTATCAGTAAGAAGATACCGAACAGCAGCGCTTGAGGCTTAAGTAACAGAGCAAGTGCGATAAAGAAGGCGGCTTGCGGTAGTTTGCCTTTCATCTGCATCAATAATGTAGCCACAATAAACAGCATGAAAAAAGAATCTACCTGTCCCCATACCGCGGAATTTGCCCAAATGGCTGGGTTGAAGGCAAATAGGGCAGCAATCCAGAGCGCCTGCTTCCAGGTACGTGCTCCTTCGTGCTTACTGAGCGCTAGTCGAAATAACAGATAAACAGTCCCAAGATCTGCAAGGATTGATGGAAGCTTAAGAATAAGTAAGGAGCTGCTGCTTTCCCAAGGAATAGACAGCTTATGATGTACAAAGCCCACAACGTATAGGACATACATGTAGCCAGGGGGATAATCCAGAAAATATTCTTTGGCATTCGTATATAAGTCCTTCAAGCCTACCGTATAAGCGCGATCTGCCCACGCCATGAACGTTCGCACGTCCGTATCATAGCCTACCCATGTGGGGGCCAAAACCAGTCTAAGTATGAGGGCAATCAGAAGCATGAATCCTAAAAGAAAAAACGTACAGGGAGCTACTCCCCGTTGCTTGAACCAGCTGACCATGCGGCATCTCCTTAGCATTGAACTATCCTTATTATACCTGTCCACACTCTTGCAGAAAAGGAAAAAAGCACCGACAGTTAGTCAGTGCTTGGGTTCAATCTTTTCGATGCGCTCACAAATGTCATGCAACCAATCATAATCCCCTGTCAGTGAGGCACAGAGCGATAAATTTTCTAGTTTTAATCGATTCCATACATAAGTCGCGTTTGCTTCCATGCATAGCATTAATTCCTCTTGCTCGCCTCGAGTTAGCTCTCGGGCTCTGCGTAGTGTCCATAATTCCGCCATACGTTGATGAACGGCTAACATCATTCTTAGCCCCCTGCCGGGTGGAGTCGCTTTCATTAACTAGTATAGACAAAGTTAGGAGACTCGAAACAGTGTCCTACTCTCTTTGTCGTCATGGCTATTTATGTGAAAAAGGAAGAAAGCAAGAGAGCTCGTCCACTCTCTTGCTCCTTCTTACTCTCAGTTGAGTACGATCATTAAGGGATATGAACCACAGCAATTCTCTCGATGGCAACAAAGAAAATCGTACCGTTATTACCTGCTAGAATAACATTCCCATGTTCAATACCAAGAAATTTGCCTGTATGATTCGGTGTAGTACCCGCGTGAACTGTGATGACCGTACCAAGTGAAATGCGAGACAAAGTATGCAAAGTAGCAAATACGGAGCAACTCATTGTGTTTTCCTCCCTTCTAGCTTTATATGATATCGTATGCTAGTTCTTTATTTTTGGTATAGACAAATGAATACTAGGATTCGTATATTTTGAGACTAGTAATCTGACGAAAGGTATACAAACGAAAAATAACCCTTCAGTCTCAATTCTCATTGAGATCGAAAGGGTTATTAAGCTTCCAACTATGCAGTGGATACTTCTTCGGAATCACTAGCGGAATCCGTGCCTTCTAGGAAGAATTGCACGAGCTTCACATGTTTTTTCAACGATTTCTCGTGAATGAGGTTAATTTTCCCATTATCCAACGAGCCAAATACATAGATTAACTCTTCATTGTCATGTGACCAATCGAAGCCTTCTAGCAATTGTAAGGACTGCGTCCACTCATCATTATATTCGCCATTCGGGAATAAGAATCGATTCGCATACAGGGCAATACTTTCCTGAATCACACGGTTCGCGGATGTATATTGTGCCAAACCTGGCTGCTCTGGCATCATTGGTAGAATCGTATTGAAGAATTGATGCAAGATTTCAACATACGTCGATGGATCATGTCGAATTTTACGCTGCAGTTCATAAGAGGGCTGCATTCTACCTGAGAACAGCATCGTCGCCGTTGCATACAACCAGCTGAAGCATGTAAAGTTGCGGTTAAAAGAGGTCAAGTTACTGCGTCTCTCCACACCCGCCGCCTTCAGATACACATTGTGATCCACGACCTGCTGAATAACTAGATTAAGCGGATCAATGGAGTCAAAGGAATGACCGAGTTCTTTACTAACCAGCTGCACTTTGGAGTTAATGTCACCAAATAACTGCTGCTCTTCTTCCTCCGTTAAGCCGATATAAATTTGCACAGCTAGCTGTGTTTCCATCAGGTCTAAACGTCTACCCTCAAGTTGATTAATCGTGCCTTCTGTTTCCTCAACCTCTTGCTTAATCTCCGCATCGTCACTAAACTTCCGTTGCTTAATCTTCAGCAGAGCCAGCTTCTTCTCATAGCGTCGTACTTCTTTCTGCATCTGATCGTTCACATAGCCAAGTGCTAGAATCCGATGTTGCCCATCAAGAATGGATAGCTTCGAGCCGTGTCGCAAGAGGAATTCCTTCACTCCTTTGGAGAGTTGGTTCACTTCCCGAAGCGATAAGGTTACAGGACCGAAGAACACATGGTCCAATTCGCGTTCTTGCAAATAAGTCGAAATCTTCCTGCGCTGCATGTTACTCAGCTTCCGTTGAACCATGGGATCGATCATCGTATAGTTCAGCAGGTCCTGAACGCGCAAAGCCACAGTCGCGAGACCGAACTTTTCGCAGAAAGGATGGATAGTCATTTTCAGGCGTAATCCTTCCATTAGCTCACGTCCTCCTTATTCGCAAAACTAGCTTTATAGTCTTCTGCATCACTGATTAGGAATGCATTCTGATCTTGATAGAAGCTCTTAATGTGGTTGTAAGCTTTCATGATACGTGTACGTCTTGGGAGACGATCCTTTTCTTCTCCAGCATAAATACTATTCCAGTTGACATGTGGCAATATTTTCAAAGCATGCTCAAGTGCGTAGCGATTAAAGCTGCCTGTTTTCGTCGCTTCTTCATGCATGAAGAGGGCTAACGCAATTTGGATATTCTCAGACCACACAATTTCACCCTTGGTCGGTGATGGCAAGTGTGTCAATAATCCGTTAAAGTAGCCGCCTGCCAGCGAAATAAGCTCCTGCAAATCTTTATCCGCATACTGATAGTTGTTATTACGAGCAGCAGATTTCATTCTTCCTTCAAACAATCCAACTAGAATTTCAATCAACAAATGGTAGGAGAAAAGATACTMCGGCGATTTGCCACGCTCTGAGAACATATCGACAGTTAGCTTCTGCATCGCAGGCGCTTTCGCTGCTAGCTCTGTAGCTGCCACATGATAGAACCGGCGTTGATCACGAAGGACAGCCAAGTTGCCTCCAAGCTTACGAGGAAGCTTGTTAATATCGGAGAACAATTGACGTTCCTGACGCGCATTAATGTCTAGATAGGTCATTGTTGAGATTGGGAACGCATATAAACGGCGCAGCTTTTCCGTAATCTCATCCATTTTGTCATATTCACGACGATCTTTCGCTCGTGCCATCTGACTTTGCAACGTTTCCATAATCCGTTGGAAAGCTGCCAATCGATGCTGACCATCAACGACATACAATTTCTCAATTGGCTGTAAGCGAAGGGCTTGGTGGTCTTCATCGTAATGTCCTGCGCCTCTTGCTGAGAAAATGATGCCAGGGAAATAGATTGGCTGGCGATCTTCCAAATATAAATTCACATAGTCAATTAACTTAGAGAGGTTACGCGGAATGATCGCACGTTGTACTTCTAAATCCACCTCAAAAATAGAAAATAGTTTGCTAATAGGTAATGTAGCAGCAATTGTCGCTTGACCGAACGTCTGTCCTAAAATTCCGGGAATCTCTACGTACGATGACGGCTTCTGTTCAGCTAACAGCTCTGATAGTGAAGAAATGGCATCCATATACTTACCCCTTTCAACGTATAAATTTTCTCAATCTTATACCTAAATATGTCTCTCATTCTCCTATTTTTACCAAAATCTCTAACTTTCATTCTAAGGACCGAAGCCAATCTCCTATTCGCCTTGCTGCCTCAAGTAATCGAGCTTCTTCTTGCACTAAAGCAATACGGACAAATCCTTCTCCTTCAGCGCCAAATGCATCGCCAGGAATGACAACTACGCCTGTCTGAAACAACATTTCCCGGGAAATTTGTCGAGATGTCCATCCCTTAGGGATAGGAGCCCAAATAAACATCGTTGCTTTCGGTGGTGGAATGATCCAACCCGCATCATTTAATGCCGAAATAAAAGAATTTCGTCTTTTCTCATACATACTTGAGACAGAATGATCGCTTTCCATATCTTCTTCTAATGCTGCAATACCTGCTGCTTGTATAGCCCCAAATACTCCGTAATCAATATTCGATTTCAGCGTCTTGAGCGCTTTAACTGCATCTGCATGACCTGTTAGAAATGCGATGCGACAACCAGCCATATTGAAGCTTTTCGATAAAGAATGGAATTCAATAGCAACCTCCTTAGCACCTTCAATCTCCAAAATACTCATGGGCTTATAGCCATCAAAAGCCATTTCGGAATAGGCAAGATCATGTACTATAAGCAAATCCTGCTTCTTCGCATACGAAATCAAATACTCGAAGAAAGCACGATCTGCAACAGCAGACAACGGATTGCTTGGATAGTTTAGCAAGATGAATTTCGCCTTAGCAGCCACGTCATCTGGGATGTCCTCTAGTTGGGGTAAAAAATGATTTGCTGCACGCAGCGGTAGTAAATAGGGGGCAACCCCTGCCAAGACAAGACTTGCCGAATATATAGGATAACCTGGATCAGGGACAATGGCCATATCCCCAGGATCACAGAGAGAAAGCGCTAAGTGAGCAAGCCCATCTTGTGAGCCCATTAAAGTTAAGATCTCTGTTTCAGCATCGAGATGGACACCGAATCGATAGTCATACCATTTGGCTACCGCTTCGCGAAAGGCCAAACTTCCTTCGGATGTTGGGTAACCGTAATGAACAGGATTACGAACTGCGTCTGCCATTGCTTCCAAAATACGATCTGAGGGAGGCTGGTCAGGACTTCCTATACCTAAATCTATGACGTCTACCCCTTGGTTCATAACCTCTCTCTTCCATTCAGCTACTTCCGAAAAAATAGCCGAGCCTAGCTGCTGCAGCCGTCTGGATCCTTTAAATGTCATAGATAGCTTCCTCATTATGTGAAATGTGATGTTAGGAAATGATGCCGACCTGATGAACAAGTCTGATCATATAGAGCAAAAATAAAATTAATACCAAATACGAGATCCCAAACTTCCAGCGTGTTTTAACGGGTACTTCATAATAGCTTTCTTGCATCCCTAGTGGGGAGTATTCCACTTGAACCTGAAGACCAAGGTGCAAGCCATCCTCTTTATTTATGCGTTCTGCTTTTACCAATTGCACTCTCTTAACAATCGCCTGCACAGGCAAGTATGCGTGCCCTTCGAAACCAATCGCATGCCATGACATATTCAACGTTTGTCGTCCTGCGCCTGGCCCTTGTAGTTCCGAATAGGTGATATAGTCCAAATCACGCGTATGGCTCTCCCCTGGGATCATATAGCCTTGTTGCAGCAAATGATTGGCTGGAAACTCGAATCGTGTAGCGACAGTTACGCGTTCTTCTTTATGGCGATACCGCACATATTTCTTGTATAAATCCCATGCAAACATCGCCCAGATGATCAAGAAAATAATCTTACTCGAAAAGTAACTATCGATATAGATAATGATGATGAGCCCGCCAACTAAACCAACTAACCATAACCAGCGTGTTACGGCAGTTGAGATTCGTCCGCCGTCCAACGGATGTATAGGCAGCAAGTTGATCAGATTCAGATAAAAAGCTGCGTAGGCAACGGAAACGATCACTGCTGAATCCGAATAAACACCTACACCAAAAGCGGCTACGCCTCCGAGCGTCCCTAGAACAGGACCTCCAATACCTATGAAGGCTTCTGTCGCCGCATCAGTTGGATTCTTTTTCATCGTGATCAACGCACCGAGAAATGGGATGAAGACTGGTGCCGACACGGGAAACCCCTTGATCTTCGCTGCAAGCACATGACCTAACTCATGGATGAGGATCATAAGCACCAGGCCAATCGCAAACGGCAACGGCGCCAAGTAAGCGTAAGCCCAGATCGTGATAAACATCGAGATGACAGCGCCGCCAACTTTTCCAAACTTCAAAGCGGCAAGCAGCAGCTTGCCTTGTGATAAGAGGACAGCGATGAATCCGCCAATGGCTAGTGGTGACTTTTTGCGTGTTGGTTTCTGGTTGTCTTCCACGTCCCTATCACCCTTTCGCCCAAACATCCTCAAATACATCTTCTTTGAAGCCTACCGTCACTTTATGTCCATCCGTTACAATAGGTCGCTTAATTAATCGCCCATTCGAGGCTAGCAAATCAAGCATTTGTTCTTGTGACATACCTGCCAGCTTGTCTTTCAAATTCATCTCTTTGTAGACGTCGCCTGATGTATTGAAAAACTTCTTAATCTCAAAGCCACTTAACTGAAGCAAATCCGCTAGTTCCTTCGCTGAAGGCGGCGTTTCAAATAAAGCGATGGAATCAGTAATCTCAATATCGTGTGCTTTCAGCCACTTTATAGTACTCCTGCACGTCCCACATTTATCGTAACCATACACTTTAACTCCCACGTTGTAATAACTCCTTTATGCCGTATGATGATCAAATAGAACTACTTAAAATTTTGGGCTAATTGCCATGGAAAGTCAAGTAATTGCAAAGAAAAACCATCCAGATATTGGAGTGATTTTCGATTTTTTACCTTTTATCGGCTAACCATTGCTCAAGTTCGGATAAATCGGCAGGTAGTAGCGCGTTAAATTCGGTCCATTCCCTTGTACCTGGGTGCACAAAGCCTAGTTTAAACGCATGCAGCGCCTGACGATCTAACCGATCACTGGCTTCCAGTTCATCTGCATCGTCCCTATACTGTTCCAGTGTGTACATCTTATCCCCTAACAAAGGATGACCTAAGTGGCGCATATGCACACGAATTTGATGCGTACGCCCCGTTTCGAGCCAAATCCGAACGAGTGCAGCTTTCTCGAATTGTTTCACGACCTCATAATGCGTTACAGCTGCATAACCATCAGAGCGAACGATGCGTACATGAGGCTGCTCAGGATCACGATCAATAGGTTCATTGATCGTCCCTGAAGGTGAGGCTACCGTGCCCCAAACGAACGCGAGATACTCTTTTTTCACGAGATGCTGAATCATTTGCTCGGAAATTTGCTGATGTACATAGGGTGTTTTGGCAATGGCGAGGACACCAGAGGTTTCTTGATCCAGCCGATGTATCGGACGGAAACGGCACGTAATCCCCGCTTGCTGCCAGTGATACACGACCCCATTCGCAATCGTATTCACATAATGACCATGCGTTGGATGGACAATGATGCCCGCATCTTTCGCTAAGATGAGCAGATGCTCATCTTCGTGAAGAATATGCAGTGGAAGATCCTGAGGCAGAATATCCTCGGATTGCTCTTCTTCCATTCGAATTTCGACACGGTCGCCAGCCTTCACTTTGATATTGATGTACTGCCTTTCCCCGTTAACCGTAATCCCTCGCTCCGTAAGTTTGATGCGGGATAACAACTTGCGTGAGACCATCAATCTTTTTTGGAGCACCGTTTTGAGGATGAAGCCTTCTTCCTCTGGCGGGACAATGTATACTAATGGTTCATAGTAGCTCATGATTTACGTTTAAACACCTCAGCACTGCGTATATATTCCACATCTGCAATCCCCTCTCGGAAGTTCGCTGTGCGAGCAATCGTGAAGAAAAAGTCCGACAACCGGTTCAAATATCGGCGCACCTCGGGATTAATCTCCTGTGTGCGGGCTAGTGTAACGACAAGACGTTCAGCCCTACGGCAAACTGTACGACAAACATGCAAGGTAGAGGATACAGTCCCGCCTCCAGGCAAAATAAAGCGAGTGATATCTGGCGTTTCGGCATCATATTTATCAATCCAAGCTTCTAACGCATCTACCATATCTGCTGTTACTTTATAAGGACGCAAATCCTGCTTCAACAGCGCAAGATCTGAACCACAATCAAAGAGTTCATGCTGAACTTGCAGCAAATCCGCCAATAAATCGGGGTATTTCTGCGGATCCATGAAGCTCATCGCTTGACCTAGAAAGCTATTCAGCTCATCCGTCGTTCCATAGGCCTCGACACGATCATCATCTTTGTCCACACGACCACCAATCACACCGGTTTGGCCTGCATCTCCTGTGCGCGTATATATTTTCATCTTAAAACTCCTCCAGCCCTCGTAGGATGTGTTACTTCCATCATCTCATAAACTCGCTCCATATCCAAGTGAGCTCGTACATGGTCAGCTAATCGATCAAATGCCGCTTCTCGGCGTTCCTTATACCTTAGTCCTTGTAAGATTGGGGATAAACCCTTATGCAATCGAATCTGGTTCAACCAAGCTCTACGGAAATCATCATTGTGCAGAATACCATGGATGTAGGTTCCCCACACACGGCCATCTAGTGAGACTGCTCCGTCAGGATGAAGCGAAGTTTCAAGAGGCTCCTCTGAATCGGTGCTTAATTGAGGAGCAATTTGGAAAGGAGGTACGATTTCATGCACATATTGCGTCCGTCCCATGTGGATTTCATAACCATCGATAACCAAATTAGCAGCGAAAAGCGTACTGATGCCTCGCACCCTTACAGTTCGTTTGTCTGGCGTGAACACCGTTTCTGTCGGAAGCAGCCCTAAGCCTTCAAGCTCAGCATGCTCTGATTCGTACCTTCCTGGATCCGAGAGTGTGACGCCTAGCATTTGATAACCTGCACAAATACCAACGATCCAACCTCTGTCCTCATGAGCAAAAGAAACTAATCGCCCAGCCAGACCCGACTCCTTCAGATAGTGCAAGTCTTCCATTGTATTCTTACTTCCTGGAAGTAAAACGACGTCCGGCTCACCCCATTCAGCTAACGAATCGATGTATCGGAAATGTATGTCGGTTTCTTCTTGCAGCGGATCAAAATCCGTGAAGTTCGAAAGACGAGGCAAGCGAATGACAGCAACGTCCAATTGATCTGGATTTTTCCCTTGATGGTTCGAAGACCTTCTGCTTAGCGTACGTTTGGAATCGAGTGATGCCGAGTCTTCGTCCTCAATACCTAGCTGCTGCAAATAGGGAATGACGCCAAGAACCGGCTTCCCTGTTCGCTCTTCCAGCCAATCCAAGCCAGGCTTCAGCAAGCTGACGTCCCCACGAAATTTATTAATAATAAAGCCTTTCACCCGGTCTCGTTCCTCTGGGGTCAAGATTTCAAGCGTACCCACAATCGAAGCAAAAACCCCGCCACGATCAATATCAGCTACCAGCAGTACCGGTGAATCTGCCCAACCGGCTAGACGCATATTGACAATGTCACGATCTTTTAGATTGACCTCCGCCGGACTTCCTGCTCCTTCTAGAACGACAATGTCATATGCGCAGCGCAAGCGTTCTAAAGCATCTTTCACGATAACTTCGGCTTTGGGCAAATAGGACTCTCTATACGCCCTTGCCTCTAAATCGGCATATGGCTTCCCATGAACAACAACCTGAGCCACCATGTCTTGCTTAGGCTTAAGGAGAATCGGGTTCATATCTGTCGTAGCGACAATTCGGCATGCATCTGCTTGCACACCTTGCGCCCTGCCAATTTCTTTGCCATCAAACGTAATGTAAGAATTGAGGGACATATTTTGCGATTTAAAAGGCGCTGTCTGCCAGCCGTCCCCCACGAAAATACGGCATAAGGCCGCCGTAAGAATACTTTTGCCAACATCAGAAGCTGTGCCTTGAATCATGAGAACTGCTGACTTTGATTCACTCATGGCCGGTACCTCCGCTCCTTGTTAAATCGTTCATCATACTTCTTAAGGCTTGCAGTAAACGCTCATTATCCTCACGAAGACGAATGGCTACGCGACAATAACGTTCATTCAACCCTTCGAATAATGAAGCATCCCTAATCAGAATGCCTTGGCGACCCATATGCTGTTGAGCCTGTTTCACGCTAATCCCACTCGACACAGGAAATGAAAATAACAAGAAATTCACATCACTTGGCACAACATCCAAGCCGATATGACTTAATTGCTCGATGAGCCAAGGCCTCTCGATGCGCAACCACTCTCTAGTAGACTGTTCAAACGCATCATCTTCCAGAACCGCAACCCCCATACGTTGGGCGAGATAATTCACACTCCATTGTACCTGCTGCTGTCGCAGTTGCTGGATAAAATCAGGGTGAGCTACCATAAAACCTAAACGAATGCCTGGGATGGAATAAAACTTCGTCATCGAACGGATCACAATTAAGTCTTGGCTTGTTGAAGCAAGTTTCAGCAGCGAATGTTCCGACTCCTGTGGAACAAAATCCATAAAAGCCTCGTCCAGCACGAGCTTACGCCCACTCTGAAGCAGATTGCTTAGTACGTTGCGAGGAATCAGTTTGCCTGTAGGATTATTAGGATGCCCGAGGAAAAACAAGTCAAGGGCTGGCAGTGCTGCTTCAACATCCTGCCATCGTAGTTCGAATTGATGCTGAGGAAGTAGGGGGATATTGGTTAACTTGCCACCCGTTTTGTGAACTGCTTCCTCATACTCGCTAAAAGACGGCCTAGCAAGCCCCGTCGTGCTTGGCTTCACAACACGGATGATCAAATCGATCAGCTCTGCGGCTCCATTGCCAACTAAAATACTCTCCGGATCAATCTCGTACTTCTGAGCTAGTTTTCGGCGAAGCTCACGCACAGCAGGATCGGGATATTTGACAATATCGCGCCAGCTTGTTGTTAGAATCTCTTTGACGACCTCTGGAGGCCCCAGAGGGTTCATATTCGAGCTGTAATCCAGAAACTGTTCCTTCGGCCGATTAAAAGCTTCTTCCGCTGTCCACAGATCGCCTCCGTGTCCATAACGCTCTAACATAATGGTCATTCCTTTCACGAGAAGATGACAGCCCCTACCCTACAGGCCAATGATGATGATGACGGCTAGTAAAAGCACGCTCTCCAGCAGCTCATTTAAAGCGCCATACGTATCTCCGGTAAGTCCACCAAGCTTGCTGCTGATATAAGCGGCAATTCCGCTTCCAACTAGCGTGGTGATGGCCATATAGCCTAGAACAATGCTCCAACTCGGTAACGAAGTTGGGTTCGCAGTGCAAATACATAGCGTAGTCGTTAATAGGGCTACTACTAAGGATATCGTGACATGCTTGCTGTTAACGCCACGGAACAGACTGCCTAACCCCGAATTCGGCCTTGCGTAAGGCCACATTCGAATGGCTGCTACCATGAACCAACGACTCCATATCGGCACGATGGCCAGTAGAAGAAGCAGACTTCCTCGGTCTCCTGCTTGGTAGGTATCCAGCAAGGTATAGAGCAAGGAAAATTTTAGTAATAGATGCAGGACACACACAATAACGCCCATTGCACCCACGCGGCTATCCTTCATAATCTCAAGCATTTGCTCGCGGGGACGGTGACTGAGAATTCCATCTGCGGTATCCATTAGGCCATCCAGATGCAGTCCGCCTGTGAGAATGACCCAAATCGCTAGGAGCAGGATGGATGCTGGCATCGTTGGCAGCACATAGGAAAGCCCAGCTCCTGCCACCATGAGTAGCAGTCCGATTACGAAACCAACTAGCGGGTAAAACATGGAGCTGCGCTGAAACACGCGCTCGGTATAATCAATCTGCACCGGAATCGGCAGACGTGTTAGGAATTGAAAGGCGGCTGCACAGGCACGCAGCCAGTCCATTAAAAAATGAGTACGACGCATAGGAGTCCTCCCATCACTAGATAACTGATGCCGTATAGCATGCTCACGGCGTTCACGATATCCCGCTGCGTTCGCGGACGCAGCGGCCAGCCCAGGCGGGCGCGCTCACTCGCCGCGCCGCCATAGACGTTCAGCCCGCCGAGCTCGATCCCGAGTGCCCCGGCTACCGCCGACTCCGGGATCCCGCTGTTCGGGCTGGGGTGTAGATGCGCGAAGCGGCGAATCGCCGCCGCCGCACGCGGAGCTGAGAGGCCCGGCTTCGCCATGGCCACGAGGATCAGCAGGATCCCGGTGAGCCGCGCCGGGATCCAGTTTAGGGCGTCGTCCCAGCGGGCCGACGCGGTGCCGAAATGACGGTATCTGTCATTTCGGTAGCCGACCATCGAATCCAGCGTATTCGATGCCCGGTATAACATCGCCAGCGGCGCACCGCCGATGAGCGCATAGAACAAGGGCGCGATGACCGCGTCCACGATGTTCTCCGCGACCGTCTCCACGACGGCTCGCGTGAGCTCCTCCTCGTGGAGCGCATCCGTATCCCGGCCAACGATATAGCCGGTGTACTTGCGAGCATCCGCGAGATTCCCTTCACGCAGCGGATTGTAGACGAGATACGCTGCATCCTTTAAGCCTTTGATCGCCACCGTCGTGGAGATGAGCCAGGTTGACACCGCATACCCTAGCCACGGATGAATATCGTTTGCGAAATGTACGAGCACAAGTACCACAATAAAACTTAGAGTAATTGTGGAAAGCATGAGCAAAAGGCCCTTTATGCGCAGCCTTGTGCGGTGTTCATCCTCTTCGTTGCTTGATGTGACCTTCCTTGGGTACAGTCTGTCTTCTACCCAGTGGATCCAGCGTCCAATGAGTATAACCGGATGCGTGGGCCATTTCGGATCACCAACCAACCAGTCTAGTGCTATTGCAGCAGCCGTCATCCAGACGATTTCCTGCCATGTATATATCCACATAAGGGCTTCACCATTCCGTACTTACTTGTCTATAAATTACGGCTACGCTGCCCTCTTAAACGTCTCAAATTGTTTATGAGGACATATAGCCGCCTAATCACATGAAACACAAACATTATTTTTCCACAAAGACTCCTAACACACGGGATTTCAGACGGTATTGGTGTTGTTTATTGATTTGAGGGTCGCATAGGTTGCACATTTGTATTAAATGGAAAATAAAATATACAGCTATTTATGAGAAATTTCTTTGAAAACTCGATTTAACTGTAAAATATGTCGTTAAATTCACCTTTTTTTATTCATATTGGGTAAATGTACAAAATTAACTGCAGTTTTTCCATTTATTCATAATACGCTCGAAAAATCCCCAAATATAACTGTATAAAATCCATCTATTTGCCTCTGGCCCACCGTATATTTACGATACTTCCAGCTACAACCTCTTTCATGTGATTCAGCAATGCCATCCCTATATGTCTACTCCTACAACTACTCTCTTTCCACTTAACCCGAACCAAACAAACTTATAATTTAGATGTCAAAATAAACGGCTACTCGTCCTTCAAGGACGGAAGATTATATAGAGAAATATTGCCAACTTATTATGTGTAACATATAAATTCTTTACAAATAAGCTCTACTTTTTAATTCGATCGGGATACCGACCGTAACCAGAAAAACTTGCTGACAGACTTCAGCCACACGCTGATTCATCCGTCCAGCCAAATCTCTGAATTGACGGCCAAGCGGGTATTCAGGCACAATACCGTCGCCCACTTCATTCGTAACTAAAATAAGTTGTCCACTGTAGGAGGACACAACATCCACTAACTCGTCAATTTGATGGGATACGAGTTGAACTGCATCGCTCTCCTGCTCGTAGTAGAGCAGCCAGTTCGTCAGCCATAGTGTCAGGCAGTCTACTAACACCACAGCACCCTCKCCGCTCTCCTGAAGTTGCGTGAGACAGTCTCGCAGCGCATATGGCTCCTCCCGGGTTTCCCAAGGGAAACCCGAGTTAAGTCTCATCTGCTGGTGCAGACTCACCCGCTCTCTCATTTCTTCATCGTAGATGTGGGAGGTCGCAATGTAAATCCCCTGCTGGCAGCGATGCATGGCTAGCTTCTCTGCGAAGGAGCTCTTGCCGCTGCGCGCGCCGCCCGTTACCAGAACCGCCATCGTGTTCTCCTCCTTCTCTCTGCTTGCTACTCCCTCGAAACGCCTGCGCTTTCGAAGGTCGCCATTTCCTTCATGATCTTGCCTGCGGCATCGATCAAGTTGAACACAAGCACTGCGCCTGTGCCTTCACCCAGTCGCATATCCATCTGCAGCATCGCCGCGAGGCCAACCGACTCGAGCACCTTCGCATGTCCCTGCTCCTGCGATAAGTGCGAGGCGAGCATGTAGGACGCGCTTAGTGGGGCTAATCGGCTCGCCACGAGCGCCGCGGTCGACGAAATGAAACCGTCGACGACAACCGGGCAGCGATGCTTCGCTGCGCCCAGAATTACCCCAACGAGACCGGCGATCTCCAATCCGCCGACTTTGCTCAACACCTCAAGTGCATAATCACCACTTGACCCTTCTTCTGCACTTGCACTCACACTTGCACTCACACTTGCACTCGCACTTGCACTTGCACTTGCACTTGCACTTGCACTCGCACCTACTCCACGCCCAGTCAACCCATTCACATCCAGCGCCGTACTCACAACCGACTGCTTATGCAGCCAAGTCGCATCGTCGATGCCGGTTCCACGACCTACAGCAATACTAGCGTCTAATCCCGTCAGTGCGCATAAGATTGCTGCGCTCGCCGTCGTATTGCCAATCCCCATTTCACCCGTAGCGAAAAGCCGGTACCCTTTTGCCACCAAATCGTCCACAATTTCACTGCCAGCTACAATCGCTTGGGTCGTCTCCTCCAAAGAAAGTGCCGCTTCCTTCGCCATGTTGCGCGTGCCTTTTCTAACTTTGCGAGAGACAAGATTGGGGTGCTCCAAATCCGCATTAACCCCCATATCTACACAAACCACATCTGCTCCGGCAT
This sequence comes from Paenibacillus sp. 01T442, assembly GCF_056398345.1. Lineage (NCBI taxonomy): Bacteria > Bacillati > Bacillota > Bacilli > Caryophanales > Paenibacillaceae > Paenibacillus > Paenibacillus sp. 01T442. Next base: position 34,471 of record NZ_JBFTPF010000023.1, on the reverse strand, counting down.
GTCTAGCAAGGACATTTACAGCAGCCCCGCCATACAAGAAATTGAGTACCATTTGCGGTGTCACTGCCGCCGGGAAGGCACTGATGCCTTCCTCACAAACACCATGATCACCAGCCATGACAATAACCGCTTTTTTCTCAAAAGTCGGCATCACTTCACCTGTAATCCCAGCGACTTGGCGTGCGATATCCTCAAGCTTTCCCAAGCTTCCTTGCGGCTTCGTCAATTGATTCAAATGGTCATTGGCTTGCAGAGCCACCTCTTGATGGATAGGTTCAATCGCGTTTATCAAGTTATGTAAATTGTTCATTATCAACTTCCTCCAGCCCTTTATTAATTCCCAGGTTGTAATAAAATCTGTGGAACATCACTCACCGGGTGTTTAAGTACAATCGGCTCTGTTCCATATACTTCAGCTATTTGTGTACTTGTAATAATTTCTGCAGGTGTTCCGATGGCGGTTACTCGCCCCTCATGTACGATCATCAATCTCGTGCAATACTGCGCAGCCAAATTCAAATCATGCAGAACAGCTATAACCGTTAATTCCGACTCCTGCTGCCAAGAACGAATATAATCCATCATCTGTATTTGATAACCGATATCTAGAAAAGTAGTCGGCTCATCGAGCATGAGCAAGCTTGGCTGCTGAGCCATCACCTTGGCAAGTGCAACACGCTGCCGCTCCCCACCACTTAGTCGCTCAATCGTGCGATCTACGAGTCCTTCCAACTCAAGCTTTGTGATAATGGCATCAATGAGTCCATCTGATTCAGTCGTATCTTCCCCTAACCAATTTTGGAACGGGTAGCGTCCCATCTCCACGACTTCACGAACCGTGAAGCCAACAGGCGGCAACGCATCTTGCTGAAGTACAGCGAGCCATTTGGCCAATTCTTTGCGCGAATACGATGATACCTTTTTTCCTTTTAAAAGCACATGGCCATGCATGACCGGATCCATGCCGGATAAAAGTCGCAGTAATGTAGATTTCCCGCTGCCATTCGGACCAATGATCCCAAAAAACTCCCCTTGCTCGACCTCGAAGCTTATATTATCCAACACTTGTTGTTCTCGAAAGCTCTGAAAGAGCCCCTCCACTTGAATCATCGTGATCAACCTCTTAACGTTTTCTTATCTTTATGGAGCAGATAGGCAAAAAATGGTGCACCCAGAAACGCCGTAATCACTCCCAGAGGAATTTCCGTAGGACTTAGGAGAGTTCGAGCTAATGTGTCCGCCCATAACACATAAATACCACCGCAGATCGCGGATAAAGGAATGATTAGTCGATAATCCGGACCAACCAACAGTCGCACCAAGTGCGGTACGATCAGCCCAACAAAGCCAACCACCCCTGCGACAGACACGGCAGCAGCCGTGATCAACGTCGAAGCGATGAGTACGATCAGTTTCGTACGCTCAACATGAACACCGAGATGTGCAGCCTGACGCTCTCCTAATGCCAGCAGGTTTAATGATCTCGCATAGCTTAGCAGAATCACTATACCGATTAGTAGATAAGGTAAAATCATATACGTATATGCCCATCCACGCATCGATAGACTGCCCATGAGCCAGAAAATAATTTCATTCACCGTTTGGTTCGAAATCGAAACTAAGAACGATACAAACGCCCCAAGAAAGGCTTGCATCACAACGCCGGATAGAATCAGCGTTTCCATCTTTAGCTTCCCATCAATCATCGCTAGCTTCAAGACCAAGAACAGGGAAATAAGCCCCGTCGCGAAAGCCACAATGGGGATCGACCATTGCCCGAACCAAGCGAACTGCAGCCCGAAATAAATAAGAACTGCAGCCCCAACAGAAGCTCCTGAAGATACGCCCAACGAGTAAGGATCGGCAAGCGGATTGCGCAGAACCCCTTGGAAACCAGCACCAGCTATGGAGAGTACAGCCCCTACAAGAATACCTAGTAACATGCGAGGGATTCTTACTTTATTAATGATTTGTTCCGAAGATTGCGGCCAGTTCACCTCGACATGACTTCCTATCCAAGGAAGATGCTTCGCTAGAATCCCCACGATTTGTGAAAGTGGAAGCTGTGCCGACCCGATGGATAAACTCACCACAATAGAAAGAAGAAGGAGTAGAACGCCTACTCCTCCTCCAAACATCAATTTTCTTTTCATTATTTCACCAATTCAGGATAGATCCCTTTCGCCATTTCCAGTAGTCCATCCGTCAGTCTCGGACCTGGGCGGCTTACGGAGTTCTGGTCAAGACCTATCACACGTTTATTTTTCACGGCGTCAATCGCATCCCACCCACCGCGCGTACGAATAATTTCTTCTAACGGCTTCTTGCTCTTGATATCAACAATCCCGTTTGCGAATAAGATCACGTTCGGGTTCTGTTGAATGATTTTCTCTTCACTGATTTCATACCAGCCTGCTTTATCCGCAGCAACATTAATCCCCCCAGATAGGGTAATTAATTCATCCATGAACACACCGCTTCCTACGGTCCAGCCTGGGGCAAATTCCATATACACTTTTTTCTTATTCTCTTGCTTCACATCTTTTACAGCATCGACAACTTTCTGACGATCCGCTTTCATTTTAGCGACAACTTTCTCCGCTTGTTCTTGATGATCGGTAATCAGTCCAAACGTTTGAATATTATTGATCGCATCATCAAGTGTTTTGGGATCTACTTTAAACACGTTAATGTTCATCGCACGCAAGTCATCCACTGTTTTAGCATTCATGGAAACACCAGTGATAACAATATTCGCATTCGTAGCAATGACTGCCTCCATATTGGGCTTCGTAATGCTGCCTAGCTTCGGCTTCGATTTTGCTGCTTCCGGATAATCGTCATAATCCGATACACCGACAATATTCGCTTCTAGTCCAATCGCAAACAGCGATTCTGTCTCTGCTGGCGAGACCGACGCGATTCGTTCTGGCGCTTTGTCGAACGTAAACTCTTTACCTGTCACATCTTTTACTTTCAATGGATACGTCGTTTTCTTCGCAGCGGCAGGAGTTGCCGACGTTACGGGTGCCTTCGTCCCCGCACCACCTAGTTTCGATGGATCCGTAATTTCTGTTTCCTTCTTCGCACATGCCGCTAACGAGATCGCGGTCGCAACCGCTAATGTTAAGATAAGACCCCTTTTGAAATTGCTCTGTTTCATCACTTTAGCCCTCTTTTCCTTATTTTCAATTTACAGCCAAAAAAAATCCCCTTGTTCACTAGGAACGAAGGAGACGATAAATCGCGGTATATGGCAACGAACTTACGTGCGCTGCTTCCTGATTTAACGCGATCCTTTTCCTCGAAGGATGTTGTATCGGCACTATAGGCAGGTATTCTGACTCTCCAGACTTTCACAAGACTGAATTACAGTGGCGGGACCGTGCCGGATTTTAACCGGCTTCCCCTGAACTAATAATGTTCCATTTGGAATATTACCAGTACCTACAGTTGCAAATTATACATTGGTGCTATTAGTCGATTATAGATGTTCGCTTATTTTTGCGCAATAATTTGGATAACTTTCAGCGCCTCGTCCATTTTTGGAGCATTCTGAGGAATGAACGCGTATAATCCTTTACCTTCAAAGCCTTGTTCTTTCATCCATTTGTTTCCAGTAAGTGGAATGCCGTACAGATGCTTCTCCGCGGCCTTACCTTCTTCTTTGATCTCGATAACCCCATCTGGATAATCCTTAGGGTTGATGATGTTATCCAATGAAACGAATCCTGCTTGGTTGCTCAAGCCTTTGAACTGCTCTTCTCCCAAGATGAAGATCCCGTTACCACCAGCAGCAAGCTCAACAATCATTTTTTCCAATGAAAAAATAGGTGATGTATTCAACTTCACTGTAGGAATTTCGCCTACCTTGGATTTCAGAGATACTTCCAGCTTCTCCGCCGCTTCACTTGGAAACCCGTTTGGTCCCATCATAAATACCGATACATCTGCCTTCGGTCCACCACAAGCTGTAAGCATTAATATCATTCCTAGCATGACAACGAATAACCATTTTGCTTTCATGTGTATGTATTTCCCTCCGTCAAGTACTCTCTCTTTATCGATAGTCGCCAGAAAAGTCGGTTTTCACCGACTTTTCTTTCCAGATGTCATATATTCATTTATTTTTTGATCCAGTATCGTACTTAATTCAACTACCGCATCAGATGTCATTTCTCGACCTTCCATGACCATCTGTTCCATTTTACGTCTCAATGTATGGATCTCTTCTTCAAGTAAAGCTAGGGAATTTTGCTTCTTGGCATTTCTGGTCAGCCAACGCTGTCCGAACTCTTGCTCGCGAATTTGAAATTGCTTCTGAAAGTTAGTAAGCTGATATTCCATAAAAGCCATGCTCATCCCTCCTTACTCTTAGAATACCAGTTTTCGTCTCCTATGAACATATGAATTTACAAAGAATATTATAATTTCCGTAAGAAATTACCGATTCTCTCTAATGCTTCATTCAGTTGGGAAACACTATAGGCATAAGAGCATCGTAGAAAACCTTCTCCACCTAAACCAAATACATCACCAGGCACTGCAGCTACCTTAGACTCATACAAAAGTCGTTGTGCGAATTCATCCGAAGTTAATCCTGTTGCCACAATGCTAGGGAACGCATAGAATGCGCCTTGTGGTTCATGGCATTCAAGTCCGACTTCACGGAAGCCTTTGACAACTAATCGTCTCCGTTGATTATAGGATTCAATCATCCGGTCTTTCTCTTCCAAGCCATTCGTCAACGCTTCATGTGCAGCTACTTGCCCCATGACAGGCGCACACATGACCGTATATTGGTGAATCTTGGTCATAGCTGAGATGAGCTCTCTGTGACCGCAAGCATACCCCATCCGCCAGCCTGTCATTGCGAAAGCTTTGGAGAATCCGCTAACGAGAATCGTCCGATCCTGCATCCCAGGAACTGCTGCGAAGCTCACATGCTTCTGGCCGTACGTCAATTCCGCATAAATTTCATCGGAGATGACAATCAGATCATGCTCTTCAACAACTTTGGCAATCGGGAGCCAATCTTCATACGTCATAATGCCGCCAGTTGGATTACTAGGATAGCATAGAATTAATATTTTGGATTTTGGCGTAATCGCATCGCGAAGTGCCTTTTCCGTCAATTTAAACTGATCCTTCGCAAAAGTTTCGATACCCACTGGCACACCACCACTAATGGCCGTGATTGGCGAGTAAGAAATATAACAAGGCTCAGGAATCAGAATCTCATCCCCAGGTGTAATTAGTGAACGCAGCGCTAGATCAATAGCTTCACTGCCGCCTACCGTTACAAGCACCTCGTTCGAAGGCTCATATTTCACTTTAAAGGATGTATACAAATAGTTTGCAATCGCTTCGCGGAGCTCAGGAATACCAGAGTTTGGCGTATATTTCGTTCTGCCGCGCTCCAAGGAATGTACAGCTGCTTCACGAACGTGCCAAGGTGTGGAAAAGTCAGGTTCGCCAACACCTAGTGAGATGATGTCCTCTTTACTATTGCTAACGAGATCAAAAAACTTCCGAATCCCAGAAGGCTTCATTTCACGTACCGCAGGAGCGAGGTAGTCCTGCATCGATTTTTTGCTTGATTGAATCGTAGTCTCATCCTTGATCATAGCGCTACCTCTCCCTTACGGCGAAACAAGCATTCGGTGATCATCTTCCTGATCTTCGAAAATAATGCCGTCTTGTTTGTATTTTTTCAAAATAAAATTCGTTTTCGTAGAAAGCACACGGTCGATTGGCGATAACTTGTTGGAAACGAATGAAGCCACCTGTTTGAGCGAGCTCCCCTCAATCTCAACGAGCAAGTCATACGCGCCAGACATGAGATACACCGATTTGACTTCCGGATATAAATAGATCCGTTCCGCAATCGCATCAAACCCGCGCCCGCGCTCCGGCGTAATTTGCACTTCAATTAGGGCGGTAACCTTTTCGTCATCTACTTTGCTCCAGTTCACGACTGTCGCGTATTTGACAATGACCTTATCCGCTTCCATCTCGCTTATCGCTCGCGCAACTTCGGCCTCCGCCGTTCCTAACATGGTGGCGATCAGATCCGCGCTCCTGCGGGCGTCTTCCTTTAGTAAATCGAGAATTTTAAGCTTCAAAGTATCCATGGTTAAACCTACCTTTCTGAGATATGTTTCATTCATCCATTCATCTTACAATGAATTGCTGTCCTAATTCAATTACTGATCGCGGAAGAAAGGCAGAATATTTATCTATATTCGAAAATTCCACTAGAATTGGCAAAATAAAAAGCCACTGGATAACCATCCAAGTGACTCTAGCGCCCCTTTCCACCTCGTACACGAGTTAAAAGAGATCCATACTTAAATATCGCTCACCTGTATCTGGTGCAATGCAAAGCACTCGCTTTCCTGCTCCGAGCTTTCTTGCAACCTGCATCCCCGTCCATACTGAGGCTCCAGCCGAAGGACCGACAAGGATACCTTCCTTGCTCGCCAAATCCCTCATCGTTTGGATGGCATCCTCATCCGCCACTTGCACGATCTCATCATAGACGCTTGTGTTCAAAATAGCCGGAACAAAGCCTGGACTTGTCCCCACGAGCTTATGTGGCCCTGGGCATCCACCAGACAGTACTGGTGACCCCTTTGGCTCCACTACATAAATCTGGATATTCGGCAAATGCTCCCGAAGCACTTCACCAGTCCCCGTAATCGTACCTCCAGTTCCTGAGGTAGCAACGAAAGCATCTAACCGGCCCTCCATTTGCTGCAAAATTTCAGGTGCAGTCGTAATGCGATGAATGCTCGGATTCGCTGGATTCTCAAACTGCTGTGGGATAAAGCTTCCGGGGATTTGATCCCGTAACTCCACAGCCTTAGCAATTGCACCTGGCATCCGTAATGCGGCTGGCGTTAGAACAACGTCGGCGCCGTATGCTTTCAGGATATTTATGCGTTCCTTGCTCATATTGTCCGGCATAATCAAGATAGCCTTATAGCCCTTGGCAGCCGCGTTCATCGCTAGTCCGATCCCCGTATTTCCGCTTGTAGGCTCAATGATAGTTGCACCTGGCTGAAGTTGTCCTGACTTCTCAGCCTGATCAATGAGATTCCATGCAGCCCGGTCCTTTACGCTCCCGCTCGGATTGAAATACTCCAACTTTACATACAGCTCAGCAGCTTCCGGTTCCAATAAGCGATTGACGCGCAYCGCGGGGGTATCTCCGATCAGCTCTGTGATGCTATTCACCATTTTTGGCGGCATTGGTGCCCCCTCCTCATCCCATACTCATGCTACTCACATTTTCAGCCTGAAACCTAGCCGCTGTCAAGACTTGGCTGCCGGCAACTGGTTTCGAATAAATACCCATGAGAAGAAAGTGGAGCTTCCGATGACGAGTAACAGCACATTGATGACAAGAGGCTCTTTACTCCAAGAAATAACACATATAAATATAAGCACGCCACATACGCGCCCCACATTCAGTGATAACTCACGCAAGACAATGTACTCTTCCCGTTGTTTGGCACTTTCATCATCCGATCCAATCAAATCAAACACTGCGGACACCATTGGAATCGAGTACATGGGAAAAAAGAGTGCAGAACCAATCCCGAATATCAGCAAGGTGCTGAACGACATTTTCCAAAAAAATGGAAAGATCACGAGAACGACCATCACCGAGCCGATAAACATACTCTTTTTACGAAAAGAAGGTCGAATGAAGCGCCCTGCTGCCCAGAAGCTAACTAACGCTACGGATGAAGTAATTAGAGCGAAATTACCTAAACTTGCTTCACTTGAAGTCGATATGTACACGAGTAATCCAATCATAAATCCAAATACACCTTCTCGCACGCCTTGAAAAAGTAAAGCCAGACTTACTCGCTTCCAAGGCGTTTGAGGTTGCCTAAGGATCCGCAGCGGCAAGAGCCACTCGTAAGTGCCACTCAATTTCCGTTTCTTCAGAAAAAAACTAACCACAACGCCTAATAGAAATATGCCTAACGAGATAGAGAAGATGAGACGATATCCTGCTCCGTCCCCTAATGAAACGATGAGTAAACCTGAAATCCACGGAGCAATAATCCCYGCACCAGCACCTAATAGGCCAACCCAACCATTAAATCGATCGCGATTATCTGGATCTGTCACTTCAAAGTAAACGACGTTGAAAGCTATCCAGAATAAGCCTACAGAGATTCCTTGGACCATACCCAACCAAACGAAGTAATGGACACTGCTAGTCCCCATCCAGAGCACCAGCATGTAAAAACAGGCCGATATGGATACACCAATACGCAAACAATTCATTTTATTGTGTTCTTTCACCCACTTTCCGGCTAACCAAAAAGTAATAGCCATCGTCAAATGGGTCGTTAAGGTGAACCAACCGATTAACGTAAAGTCGTTTTTGGCTTTCCATAGATAAACACCGACGAATGTACCTGATAAGGCATTTGCTCCGCCGAATAGTGCATGAACAACGAGCAGAAGGATCGCTTGAGCGTCCAGCTTCCCTTTGCTTTTCACATTCGTTTGATTCGTTTGCATATTCCTCCTCCTAACTAAGACCGAATATGGGCTCTTGTTAAGCTTCCCCTTTGGAGTGAAAATATGACCACATGCATGCAAAAAAACCGAATCCACGAGGACTCGGTTCCATTTTCAACGATCTTATTCTGATTTGATGCGTTCAACCATCAGCAATCGGTCCGTATCTGAGAGCACTTTCTCAACTCGGAAGCAAGATGGACACACATAAACATCCGTCGTGAAAGGGCCTGTTAAGAACGCACTCCCCAACGTTTTKGGAATAGTGGGGGTGAAGGAAGCTCCGCTTGTCACTTCAGTTCCAGCTAGGAGCAAGAATTCATGACAACTCGAGCACTCTGGTGCTTCTTCCTGCTCATCTGTTAATTGTTGGACCTTCTCGCCATACTTATCAAGCGGCTCATCGGAATCATCCCAAGCCAATGATAAATCCTCATCGGATTCGGCATATTCTTGCTCATTGAAACGAAGCTTCTGCCCTGTCTGCTTAACCTTCAAATCAATGCTGCGGTAATCATTCAATTCATTAAAACAGTGTGGACACTCATCCTCTGGCCCAATTTCGGGATCCCATACGATCTCGGTTTGGCACCACGGACATACAACTTCTTCATTGCTACTCATTGCGAAATCCTCCAGCTAATTGCATCTATGCATATTTCCATACATAATAAACCCCTGCCGCTACAAACACAAGTGCAATAGCAAACAAGGTTCCCCACAGGTATTTCATTGTTCAAGCCTCCAAGACTATGCAAAATAAACGGCTGCATCGTCCTTATAGGACGGATGCGTTTATCAAGAAATATAGCCGAATTATTAAGTGAAACAATACATTCTATATTTTATGATACTAAGTTACGCAAGCTCCAACCACATAGGATAAGGAGACAGACAACGTTAAGGATAAGAAACCTACCGCACGATTATCCTTCTTAATTTCCTCATCAATTTTGAAATAAGGCGTTAGGAACTCAAAGATAAAGTAGGCAACCAACAACAGCACGAAGCCATATCCGGCCCAAACGAGAGAGTGAATCATGGTGTCATTGTTTAAAATGGCGAAACGGAACAAATTGCAAATCCCAAAAATTTTCCCACCAGTAGCCATGGCAACCGATAGATTTCCTTTTTTAATTTCAGCCCAATCATCATACTTTGTGACCATTTCGAAGATGGTAAGGAAAACAACAAGCGCGACCACTGCTACAGCAAAAAAAGCAAGCGTTGCTAAATACGGATTACTTAACAAGACATCCACCTCTTCGTTCATATCATCTCCTGCCTTCCTTTACACAAGTAGAGAGACTCGAACTCCATTCCCTATTCCCTATATATGGTAGTAGAGACTGAGTATGACTCAGTCTCTCGCAGGTACAACTAGTATAACATTAGGATTGTTTTTTTTCAGCAAGCTTAGCTTTCATTGCAGCCAATTCATCGTTAATTGCACTGCTACTTGAGCCTAAACCATCAAGCTCATCGTCCAAGCTGCGGTTTTTGGCACGAATTTCTCCACTTGCTTGTGCTTCTGCTTCCATTTGCAACACTTTTTCGCTCATGCGATCGAAGCCTTTAGCCGCATTGTCTGTACCAAACCCTGACATTGCTTGGTTGATTTGTTTTTGTGCCTTCGCAGTTTCTGCGCGAGCAATTAACAAATCCTTTTTGTTTTTCATTTTATTGAACTCGTCTTTCATCTCTGTCAATTGTGCACGAAGTTGATCCGCATTCGTTTTGGCTAGATCATATTGACGTTTCAATTCATCATAACGACCTTGGTGCTCTTTCTTATCTTCCAGTGCGCGGCGGGCCAAATCTTCATTCCCTGCTTCCAGGGCTTTCATAGCCTGCTCTGTACGTTTTGTAACCATCTCTTCGGACTCTTCAAATTGTAGTTTAAATTTCTTTTCGATAGCAATTTGTTTCGCAACTGCCGCCTCAGCTTCCAAAATATCTTCTTCCATATCGCGTAAAAACTGATTTAACATTTTGACAGGATCTTCTGCCTTATCCAATAAATCATTAATTGAAGCCATTGTCATATCACGAAGTCTTTTGAAAATTCCCATCTAAAATTCCTCCTAAGGTTTAATACTCTTTTATATCTATTTCATACGCATTACCGAAGAATGAGTTTCAAAAAGGATCAAAAATTTATAAGTTATTTCAATTCGACAACTGTAACCCCGGCTCCGCCTTCATTGTAATTACCCATCCGATAGCTTTTCACGTGTCTATGTCGACGCAAATATTCTTGCATCCCCGTTCTAAGCACACCTGTGCCTTTACCATGAATCAAATACACTTGGCCAAAATTACTCAAGAAGGATTCATCTAAGAAGCGGTCTGCCTCAATCAAAGCTTCTTCCATATTCATGCCGCGCATATCCAATTCCATTTTGACATTATCATCGCGCGTTCGCTTCAGCGTCGTGGCCACTTTCTGCGGTTGCTTTGACTGAGGCGCATTGCCAGTTTTCTCAAGGTTGGATAACTGAACTTTCATTTTCATAATACCCATTTGAACATTGGCTTCGGTTGATCCTACAAGCTCAACAACGTGACCTTTCTGTCCTAATGAAATCACCCTGACTTCATCCCCTGCTTCAATTTGCTCAGGACGCTTCTTCAAAGCACGCACTTGCTTGCTGCGCAGTTCTGGTGTCGCTTGATCCAGACGTCGCTTCGCCTCAACTAGCTTGTGATCCTTGACCCCTCCGGCTTCTTCCAATGCCATGCGACGCAGGTCCGCGATAACCTCGTCAGCTTCGCGGCGAGCTTTGATAACGGCTTCGCGTGCATCGCGCTCCGCTTTTTCGAGCAGCTTATCACGTTGCTCGTCGAATTTAAGCTGCTGCGCCTCCAGCGATTTGCGCATCGCTTCAGCTTCTTTGCGCAGCTCTTCCGCAGCATAACGCTCAGATTCTGCGATCAGGCGATTCTCCTCGAGGGATGCTATCATCGACTCTACGCGCTGATCTTCCTCTCCTACCTGCGTGCGCGCATGTTCAATAATGCGACGAGACAATCCAAGTCGCTCAGCAATAGCAAACGCATTACTTCGACCAGGAACACCGACTAACAGGCGATATGTGGGGCTAAGCGTTTGAATATCAAACTCCATGCTAGCGTTAATCGTGCCTTGCTTTTGATAAGCATACGCCTTCAATTCGGAATAATGCGTAGTTGCAATAATGCGGCAGCCAATTTGATGAATGTAGTCCAAAATTGAAATCGCAAGTGCGGATCCTTCAGCAGGATCGGTACCTGCGCCTAGCTCATCCAGTAATACTAAGCTTTTCGGTGTCATATCGCGTAAAATGCTTATGATATTCGTCATATGACTGGAAAACGTACTTAAGTTTTGCTCAATACTTTGTTCATCGCCAATATCCGCATAAATGGCATCGAATACGCAGAGCTGTGTCCCTTCTTCAGCGGGTACAAACAGTCCAGACATCGCCATCAGACTCAGAAGGCCAACAGTTTTAAGAGACACCGTCTTACCGCCTGTATTCGGGCCTGTGACGATAATTTGTGAGTAATCGTTGCCCAACTCCAGATCGAGTGGCACAACGGCATCCGCCGCGATCAGCGGGTGTCTTCCTCTTTTAATCTTAATAAAGCCTCTATCATTCAACCTTGGCATTGTCGCCTTTAATTCTCTAGCTAAACCTGCTTTGGCAAAAGTAAAATCAAGCTCTGCCAATTGATCCACATCCAAAACAAGTACTTCCACTTGTTCAGCAACTAGCTCAGTCAACGCCCGCAGAATTTTCTCGATCTCAGCTTCTTCTTTAAATTTGAGTTCACGAATTTTATTATTTAATTGCACAATAGCATCTGGTTCGATATAGAGAGTCGCACCAGAAGCCGATTGATCATGAATCATGCCGCCAAAGCTGGAACGATACTCTGATTTCACAGGAATAACGAATCGGTCATTCCGAATCGTAATGAGCACATCCTGCAGCATCTTTTGGACAGAAGAGTTGCGAATCATTTGTTCCAATCTTTCGCGAACTCTACCTTCACCTGTGCGAAGCTCACTTCGAACTCGCCCTAGTTCAGGGCTAGCTCCATCCACAACTACTGCATTCTCATCGATGCAGCTATTGATTTTATCTTCTAGTTGTTTGTTTTCAGTCAACAACTCCACTTGTGCCTTTAACATAGGGATGGCATATTCCTCATGGGCAGCAAGTACAAATCGCTTCAATCTTCGCGATCCAAACATCGTGGTTGAAATCTCCAGCAACTCTGTTGGATTTAACATGCCACCAATTCTAGCTCTATGCAGAGGCGCACGAATATCTCGGATGCCTCCGAAAGGTGCATTACCTTTTAACCTCTCTACATTTACCGCTTCATCAGTAGCTTGTAGGCGAAGCTTAACGAGTTCGAAATCCCCTTTAGGCTCCAGCTTCTCTGCTGTCTCTTTACCTAAAGATGTCGAAGCATGATGAGCTACTTTATGTAAAATCTTCTGATATTCTAATGTTTTTATTATTTTCGGATTCAATGTTCCAACCTCTTTTCTCTAACCTATATTATAAACCAAATAGATCCTGATTAGCTACGGAGACAATGATTATATGGAAGTTACTGCCCCCATAATTATTACAAAGTTGGTTACACTAAGTTGTGCATCTATTCCTCTGCCAAAAGGAACTGCAAATCATCACAATCAAAGCATTCAGCTCAAAAAATCGTTTTTTTGTCAATGGTTCCATACCATGACAGAAAGAAGGAGGTTCACGACATGCATCTTCTTGGACATCTGGTAAGGTTTATTGTTTCAGCTTTGGTTTTAATGTTTGTAAGCTGGTTAGTCCCTGGATTTAAAGTCGGTGGTTTCTGGAGTGCATTTTTCTTGGCGCTCGTTATCGCAATCGCGGCTTGGATCATTGAAGGAATCTTCGGCAAACAAATCACTCCATTTGGCAGAGGTCTCGTAGGTTTCATTGTGAGCGCATTAGTCATTTGGGCCGCTCAATTTATTGTGACCAATGTGTCTACGAGCATGATAGGTGCCATTTTAGCTGCTTTAGTCATTGGGATCATCGACCTATTCATTCCTGTAAAAACCCCTTTCGAACAAGGGCTCACAGGCAGAGAAGATCGTCGATAAACTTGTCAGTTTCCATAACTGATAGCTAAGGTAAAGCCAAAAAAAAGATCGGCCTGCAGCGTTCTCACTCGCCGGGCCGATCTTTTCTTTGTGGTTTCACCAGTTTGTCACTGTAATTTGGAAATAGGTCGTGTACAATAATGAGGATATTATTATGTATACGGAGGGGTACCCATGAAAAAACTTACAATTCTTATGATGGGACTAGCAGTACTTATTGCCATCACAGCATGTGGAAACAAAGACTCCAAAACAACACCAACTACTACAACGTCAGCTGCAACTACGGCAGCCACAGCTTCACCAACCGCTACTACGAAAGCTGCAGCAGGTGGACAAGAAGTTGTATTAAAAGCTACAAATTTTCAATTTGATAAAACCGAATATCGCATCAAAAAAGGCGAGTCTGTCACAATCACACTCGACAATTCCCAAGGTATTCACGGAGCATCCATTAAAGAGTTTAACATCAACCTCAACAATGGAAATAAAACCGTTACCTTTACACCAGATAAAACAGGATCATTTCCTATCACTTGCTCCATCATGTGCGGATCTGGCCATGCGAATATGAAAACAACGCTTATCGTTGAATAATTACTAGTTCTTACTCAAATAACCTTTTCACGACTTCTGTGATCAGGTTTTTCTTTATTTTCAGACGACTTGAAAATATCGTAAAAAATGCGGATACAAAAACACAGATATACACGCATGCATCCACTTTTTAAACATATCTTCTTCGGCATATTTAACGTTTCTAGAAGTCCTAAACAGGAAGCTTGCTAAAATACTCGTATTCTTCTTAACTCTAATGCTTTTCTCTTCACTCTTTGGTTGCTCAAAATTGTCTGCTATAGACTCTGCAGTAAGCTTTTCTGTCTTAGGCTTCCCCATACGGGCATATTGCTTGTGTAAGGCTAATTGAATTTTTTCAAGTATCAACTTAGCAGTCCGATAGTTCACACTAAGCAAATTTGCAAAAGCTGGGATAGAATAGGTCAATTCATCTTGAATCAATTTTCGAATGGCTTTGAACCAGAGTAATAAAGGTAACTTCGATTTATGCATGACAGTACCAGCAGTAATAGATATTTGAGTCCGKCACTCCTTACATTCAAGTAAACTACGTGTTTTCACTTTATAAAATGAATTATGATCACATCTCGGACAAGAGAACCCATTCGCCCAGCGACTTCTCATTAAGAACTGCTCACACTCTTCCTCTGATTGGAAAGCATTACTCATTGAACCTAAAAGATGCATTTCCATATCAGATCCTCCCCATTATTAGAACTTGTGTTCCTATATGTATTATATCGAACATTTGTTTCCATGTAAAGAAAAAAATGTTTATTTTGGCGAGAGTACTCTGGATTATTATCTTTTCTGAGATACCTACAATTGATTGCAATTGTCTACTTGTTTAAGCTAATTATGTTACAACACTCGCGGCGCATCGTATGGGGAGGAGATCTGTAAACAGCTTCGAATGGAAGTGGAACMTTACTTTAAGGACGAAGTGGACTCGACTTAGATTTCATTGTGTACTGATTTTTGTAGGAATGGAATTCTTTCAGGGCAGAGTAAGTGACGTGGGTTCGAATTAGATCGCCTAATTTCTTAACCGTTTTGTTAATAAATCGAATTATTTTAGGTGAAGTAGTGATGCGGGTTCGAGTTGGACTGACTCATTGTTTACCTGATTTGTGTGGGAGTGGAATTCTTTGACGATGGAGTAGTGGTGCGGGCTCGATTTCGATTGACTAATTGTTTACCTGATTTATGTGGGAATAGAATTCTTATAGGGCGGAGTAGCAATGCACCTCGATTTCGATTGACTCATTGTATTCATAAATTGGATCCGAAATATTGTACAGAAGGTTCCTAAAAGTCATTTCTGAGATTGTGAAAGTGTTAACTATTTGGGGGAATCGGCTAATTTTGAAATTGTAGATACTTCAGAAAAAATATTTTGCGATGTAGTTGCCCCACGGCAGGCCTACCCATGCTACTTGAACCTCAACCTCAACCTCTACTCTACACCTCCCCCTCTTCTCTCTTCTCTCTTCTCTCTTCTCTCTTCTCTCTTCTCTCTTCTCTTACCTCTCATCCTCATCCCTTATCCCTTATCCCTTATCCCTTATCCCTTATCCCTTATCCCTTATCCCTTATCCCTTATCCCTTATCCCCTTTGCATTATAGGTTGTCTCCCCGTATAACAAATAAAAACTACCGCATTTTTTTCAAAAGGCAGTAGTTTCTATAGGGAAATTCCTTGTTTCCACAGGTCATGGAGTTTACCCGCAACCTGCGGCAGCTCGTTAATCAAATAAGGAGCTATAGATGAGCTTGCTAGCAGCTTCTGGGAGCCGTCTGATGGAATGATGGTCATGACATTTACAGCAATTACAATGATGAGCAGCGCTTCTGCTAACCCCAGTAATGCGCCGCTCCAACGGTTAATGGCACTTAGTCCTGGCGTTTTGGCAAGAAGATTCAAGGCTCTGCCGATAACCATAAGTGCAAGTTTGACACCAAAAAACAGGAGAGCAAAGGCAATGGCATTTAGAATATAAGTATCTAAATTGAGTCCTTTTACGATGAATTCATATTTTTGATAATTTTGATAAGTTGGTAATGAGATCGCGCTCTTGAGTAACGGAGCAAGATCCTTGTAAAAATAAAAGGCAACTAGATAAGCTAGGATCATACCCGAAATAGAAACGATTTGTGAAATAAATCCTCTAAAGTAGCCAATCAACAGTCCTAAGGCAATGACCGACATTAAGACGTAATCCAATAGGTTCACTGTCACTTAGGGCTACCCAATTGGACTATCGGCTTCTACAAGCTCAATCCATTCGTTATATTCGATTTGAAGCTTCGCATATTCTTCACGCAATTTCCGATATTCCTCTTTGACCGCATGAAGTTCTTCTTGTTGAGCTTCGTCGTTCATGCTCAGCTGTAGAAGTTCTTCCTTTTCCTGCTGTGCTTGAGCCCAAATAAGTTCTTTCTCTTCTTCGAACTCTTGTGCGCGTGTTTCTCGTTCCGTCTGCATTTGTGCAAGTAATTGTTCAATTTTCCCTTGATAATGCTGAATGATCGCTGCCTTTTGCTCCTCAAGCTGTTGTTGGAACGATGCTTGTTGTTTGTGATAGTGACCTTCTAGATCACCCTTCGCCTCTTCGAATCGGCGGGCTTTAGCCTCTTCTTCTTCCTGATATAGCAACGCGAGCGAGTCGATATCCTCTTTATGAGCGCTTGCTGCTACTTCTAACTCAGCTTGGTGTTTTTGTTTAATCACATGAATCTCAGCATGGTGGCCTCGCACAATGGCTGCTATTTCGTTATGATTTTTCGTATTGTTCAAGGTTAATTCATCTCGGTGCTGCTTAGAGAGCGATTCCAATTCATTTTGATGTTTCTCTGAAATTGCACTCAGTTCATTTTGGTGTTTATTTGTGAGTGAAGCAATCTCATTTTGATGATTTTCTGTCAATGAAGCAATCTCGAAATGGTGCTCATCCATTTGATTTGCTAATTCACTTTGGAGTTTATCCGTAATTACTTTTAACTCCGATTGGTATTCTTCTGAAATTGTTTCAATTTCATTGAGATGACTATCTGAAATAGCTACTAATTCTGCTTGATGCTCTTCTGTCATGAGTGCGATTGCCTCTTGTTGTTCTTCAGTCAAGATCGCGATGGCAAATTGATGTTCCTCTGCCAAAAGTGCTATTGCAGCTTGATGACCGTCTGTAAGTGTCTCGATAGCGGATTGATGCTCTTGTCTCAAAGACGCTAGTTGAGATTGATGTTCTCGAGCCATGGAAGCTTGTACTTCCTGGTGTTGCACGGTTATAGATTTGATTTGTGCTTGGTACTGCTTATGGATGACATCGATATCAGATCCACTTTGCTTGGATAGTAATGCCAACTCTTCTTGGTGCTGAATTTCTGCGTTTTCTTTATCTTGCAGATGTAACTGGATAAGCGATTGTTTCTCTTCTTCAAGTTGTTGGTGCAAACTTTCATTTTCTTTGCGATGTGCGTCCGCGATGGCATCTAACTCAACTTTATGTTGTTCAGTTAACTTTAGAAGCTGCTGCGATTTATGTTGCTGCGCTTGCTCAAGCTGCTTTTTGCTTTGTAGATGCTGTTGCTTTTCTTGATCAAGCAGCTGCTTGCTTTGTTGATGCTGTTGTTTTTCTTGGTCAAGTTGCTGTTTGACTTGTAAGGCTTGGCGTTTCTCCTGGTCAAGCTGTTGCTTGAGTTGATCTATTTGTTTATTTGCTTGCTCTTGTTGTTGTTTCACTTGATCATTCTGTTGTTTAGCTTGTTCGATCTGTTGCTTGGCTTGTTCGATCTGTTGTTTCGTTTGATCAATTTGTTGTTTGGCTTGAACCTGCTGTTGCTTTGCTTGTTCCAGTTGTTGCTTGGTCTGGTCTAACTGTTGATTACCAAGTTCATATTTCTGTTTCATTTGCAGCATTTGCTGATTCGATTGTTCTTGTTCTTGTCTTACCTTACTAATTTCTTGCTTATATTGTTTTTCTAGTTCTGGGATTTGTTCCAACTTCCCTTTTTGCTCAGCGAGTAAGGCTTGGTTCTTGTCGTCCTCTTGCTTCAATTCATGATACCGTGTTGTTAGCTTCTCGTAGGCGATTTTCGTCGCTTCCTGCTCTTTCTGAACTTTGCTAAGCTCTTCCAAAATTTCATTCATTCGGAAGCACTCATCAGCCATGTTTACTGCGGCTAAAACAGCGATCCGCTGCGAATCCAAACGAGGGTAACCTTTGGCAATACGGAACATTTGGTCATTCACATATTCTGCAACGGCCTTCATATGGTTGGTGCTTGTATCTGCTTTGAGCTTGTATTGGTGTCCATATATATCAACAGTAATTCTTGTTTTATCTTCAGTAGTCAAATTAAAATCCTCCCTTAAGATGAAAGGCTGGTCCTATCGAGAATAATTTCGATAAGACCAGCCTATATTCCTGCAACCTATAAGGAAAGTTACACTATTTTCTTAACTCTGCCTCAAATTGTTGTTCAAGTGTTGTCACAACTTTGGCGTGGAGTTCAGTTACTTCTTCATCAAGCAAAGTTCTGTCAGCATGACGGTACACAAGTGCGATTGCTACGCTTTTACGATTAGCACCTAGGCGCTCTCCCGTATAGATATCAAATACCTGAATGGACTCCAACAACTCCCCTGCAACTTCGGAAATCGCTTGCTCCATAAGTCCAACCGGGACGCTTGTATTCACCACTACTGCAATATCACGTCCGATAGACGGATAACGAGGCAACAACTTATAAACAATCTCCTCGCCAGCAGCTTCCAAGATAGGCGCTAGTTCAACTTCAAGCACATAAGTATCATCCAGATCGCGCTGTTGTTGCGCAGTCGGATGTAGTTGGCCTACACGACCAATTACTTTGGGACCTTCAGCGGAAGCTAGTGAGATTTCTGCAGTACGACCTGGGTGGAAGCCTTCTGGTGCTGCGGACGTATATGTCAGTCCCTTAATTCCAAGGTACCCCACTAAACGATCAAAAATCCCTTTGATGTCGTAGAAATCAACAGCTTCTGCCTTCTGAGCCCAATGAGCTTGGCGACGTTTGCCTGTCAATACGATAGACAGTAACAGCTTTTCTTGCGGTAGAGCCGTAAGCGCTGCTTCGTCCGTAATAAATACTTTGCCAATTTCGAAAATGGCGACATCATCCATCGTACGATTGCGATTATAGCTAACAACATCAAGCAAATGTGGTACTAAGCTTGTGCGCAGTTGACTGCGGTCTTCGCTCATCGGCATCGCGAGTGAAATCGGCTTCGCTGCCCGGTATAGACCAGGAATAGCATCGACTTGTGCTTGAGGATTCACTTCAACACCTGCGCCACCGTGTGATCGCGGGTTGGTGAAGGAATACGTAATCACTTCACTCAATCCGCTTTGCGTCAGAATATTGCGTGTAATCCGGCGGATGGATTGCTCTTTGGATAGTGACCCTGGCGTCGTAACACCGGTCATCAAGGTTGTCGGGATGTTATCGTAGCCGAAGAGACGTGCCACTTCTTCGATCAAATCGACATCACGCGTAATGTCTCCGCGACGGCTCGGCACATGCACGAGCAGCTTGCCTTCGCCAGCTTGCTCGAATGTGAAATGCAAGCGTGAAAGGATTTGCCCCATCTCGGTCAAGGAAAGCGCTGTGCCGAGATAGTTGTTCACGCGGTCAGCTGCTAGCTCGATGCTGACCGACTTGTGCGTTCCGCTAGCGGCTTCTACGATGCCGTCAGCGACTTTACCGCCTGCGTATTGCGCAATCAACGCAGCAGCACGGTTCAATGCCGGAATCACCGATTCCGGGTTCACTTCTTTCTC
Organism: Paenibacillus sp. 01T442; assembly: GCF_056398345.1. Taxonomy (NCBI): domain Bacteria; kingdom Bacillati; phylum Bacillota; class Bacilli; order Caryophanales; family Paenibacillaceae; genus Paenibacillus; species Paenibacillus sp. 01T442. Next base: position 14,392 of record NZ_JBFTPF010000023.1, on the reverse strand, counting down.
GAAGCGAAGGCTCGCTTCCGAGCGAAGACCTAGCTGGCGCGATGTGCGGCGCACAGAGCTGCCAGCGAACTTCGCGGATTCAAGCAGGATCCGCGAAGTTCCATCCGTCACTTCGGAGTTGGCTCCGCCCATAACTCCGGCGATCGCCACAGGCTTGGTGCCGTCCGTGACGAGCAGCATGTGCGGTTCTAGGGTACGTTCCACATCGTCAAGTGTAACGAGCTTCTCGCCAGCTTCAGCGAGTCGTACGTCGATGTGTCCGTTGTTTAGTTTCTCCGCGTCGAACGCGTGAAGCGGCTGGCCGTATTCCAACATCACGAAGTTGGTGATGTCGACGATGTTATTGATGGGGCGGATGCCCGCAGCCATCAAGCGATTCTGGATCCACAGCGGTGAAGTGCCCACGCGCACGCCTTCGATCAGGCGAGCCGCGTAGTGCGTGCACTGTTCCGTCGCTGTGATCTTCACGCTGATGCGGTCCGCAGCTTTCACGCCGACAGTTCCTGCCGCTTGAAGCGCAGCTTCCGCATCTGGCAGTTTAACTTCGCGGCCAAGGATCGCCGCGATCTCGTATGCCGCTCCGAGCATGCTCAAGCAATCGGAGCGGTTTGGCGTCAAGTCGAGCTCCATAACTTTATCGCTAATTGCCAATACATCTAGAATCGATTGGCCAATTTCTGTATCTTCAGGCAAGACCAAGATACCTTCTTGAATTTCTTTTGGAAGCAGTTTATCGTTCAATCCTAGTTCTTTCGCGGAGCAGATCATCCCTTGGGATTCTACACCGCGCAGCTTAGCGCGCTTGATTTCCAGTCCACCCGGAAGGACAGCACCGATCATCGCAACAGGAACCTTTTGACCAGCATCAATATTTTTGGCACCACACACGATTTGCAAGTCTTCGCCTTGCCCAGCATCGATCACACAAACGCTCAGTTTGTCAGCATCCGGATGCTTCTCACGGGATTTTACAAATCCAACTACAACATGCGATACACCTTTATTACGATCCTCGACGATATCCACTTCGATACCGCTGCGGGTTAATTTTTCAGCTAATTCTTCGGCAGTGAAGCCAGTAACGTCAACATATTCCGATAACCATTGATAAGAAACTTTCATGCTTTATACCCTCCTTTTCCTAATGCTTACACATGTAAAAATTGCTTTAAGAAGCGCAAATCATTCGTATAGAAATGACGAATATCTTCGATACCATATTTCAACATAGCGATACGCTCAACACCCATACCGAATGCGAAGCCTGTGTATTCCTTCGGATCATAGCCACCCATTTCAAGAACTCGCGGATGAACCATGCCCGCTCCGAGAATTTCCAACCAACCTGTTTGCTTACACGTACGACAGCCTTCACCGCCACACATTGCACAGCTCACATCGACTTCAACACTCGGCTCTGTGAACGGGAAAAAACTTGGACGCATGCGGATTTTGGTCGCTGGGCCATACATTTCTTGTACGAACTGAAGCAATGTCCCTTTGAGATCACTCATCCGCACGTTGCGGTCAATGACCAAACCTTCAATTTGTTGGAACATGTGCGAATGAGTGGCATCGTCGTCATCGCGGCGGTATACTTTGCCTGGGCAGATGATTTTGATCGGCACTTCACCTTTGCGCTTCTCCATCGTTCTTACTTGAACAGGGGATGTTTGCGTACGCATCAAAATTTCTTCCGTAATATAGAACGAATCCTGCATATCACGAGCCGGATGATCCTTTGGCAGATTCAAAGCTTCGAAGTTGTAATAGTCTTGCTCAACCTCTGGACCTTCTGCAACGGTGTAGCCCATCCCGATGAAAATATCTTCAATCTCTTGAATAACTTTGCTTAGCGGATGTACAGCACCTTGCTGGGAAGGACGTCCTGGTAACGTAACGTCGATCATTTCAGAACGAAGTCTGTTTTCAGTTTCTTCCTTCGTGTACGCTGCTTGTTTCTCTTCAATAACAGCCTCGATCGCTGCGCGAACATCATTCGCTACTTGGCCGATGACCGGTCTTTCCTCAGCACTTAACGCGCCCATGCCGCGAAGAACCTCGGTTAACGGTCCTTTTTTGCCCAAATATTTAACTCTTAAATCGTTCAGCTCCTGCTGACTTGCAACAAAGCTTAGCTCCTGCAGCGCTTCCTGCTTCAAAGCCTCTAACCGCTCTTTCATCGAAATCCCTCCTGATTTAGGCCTCTGAATCGCCCTTTATGAAAACACAAAAAAGACTTTCCGCTCCCTCGCAAGGGACGAAAAGCCGTGGTACCACCCTAATTAGATTCGTCTATGTCCAGTTGACAAATAAACGAGTCTCACTTCATTCCAGATAACGGACGATGTGTCCGGTTCCCTCTACTGAGAAGCTACTTAGCGCTTCTGTTCAAAGGACTGCTCGGGAGCGAACTTCCGCAGCCTGATTCTCGGGGCCAGCTCTCAATCATCGGCTTTCCCTCCCTGTCAAGAAGCACTGCATACTCTTCTCCGTCAAAGCATTTCCACGTATATGTACCAGTTATTATATGCAAGATACAAAGGATATGCAAGTACATCACTCCTTGGTTTTCTGAAATTTTCAGAAATGACCTATTGACTTCATTCATCGACAGGTTTATATTTTACTTAAACAGTTTAACTATTACTTGATTTAATTATTATATTGTTTAATTATTAGACAATTCTAACAATTTATTAGGAGGTCTTGACTTGGAAGATRAATTGACGGACTATACCAATCGCTTCCGCACAGCATTTGAGACAGCGCATCGCAGATTAGCTCACGTGGTTATTGCCGAAATAGACTCAGAACTAACACCGCGGCATTTATTTATGTTAGCGATGATCTCAAAGGAACAATCACCGAAACAATCTCAACTTGCTGAGAAATTAGGTGTAAAGCCCAGTGCAATAACTGTCATGATTGATCGGCTTGTCCAAAGTGGGCATGTAATACGTAAGCATCATGAGACTGATCGTCGTATTGTACTCGTTGAAAATACGCCTAAGGGAGATGAGATTCTCGCTGAAGCCACCGAAATTCAGAAGAAAGTAATTGCCCGTGGATTATCGCAGCTTCCGCCTGATGAACTTCATATTTTCGTAAATGCATTCGAAAAATTTACTTCATTTTATTAATTTTCATTTCATCTAAGGAGTGATACAAATGGAATCTATTCAAAAAGCAGCGCCTAAGGATGTCTCCGAAGCTGCTGCGCCTGAGCTCAAAAATAGGGGACTCCTCCTCACTGGCTTGATCATTGCCATGCTCTTCGGAGCCTTGGACGGTACGATTGTAGGAACAGCCATGCCGCGTATCGTCGGTGAATTCGGCGGACTCGGGCTGATGACCTGGTTAACGACAGCTTACATGCTGACTTCCACGGTTATCGTACCCATCGCTGGTAAACTGGCTGATTTAATAGGCCGCCGCGTCATTTATGTAACAGGACTCATCATCTTCATCGTTGCTTCAGCGCTTTGCGGTATGTCGCAGAACATGACTGAACTTATCTTATTCCGCGGTCTGCAAGGTCTTGGCGGTGGTATCATGATGCCAATGGCCATGATTATTATCGGGGATTTATTCACTGGTAAGCAGCGTGCCAAATGGCAAGGTGTTTTCGGAGCGATCTTTGGTTTATCCTCCGTAATCGGGCCGCAAGTCGGTGGCTGGATCGTAGATGCTTGGGACTGGCGTTGGGTGTTCTACATCAACCTGCCTGTTGGTATTCTAGCAGTTATTTTGATCGCAATTGCTTTGCCGAAGCATAAATCAGTAGGAAAAGTTAAGTTCGATGTACCAGGTATCGTCACGATGATTGTCGGTGTAGTGAGTTTACTTCTTGCGCTCACATTTGGCGGTAGTGAGTATGCTTGGGGCTCTTGGCAGATTATTGGTCTGTTCATACTAGCTGTCGTATCATTAGTTTCGTTCGTCTTCATTGAAAGTAAAGCACAGGAGCCAATCCTTCCAGTTCGTTTGTTCAAAAATAGAACCTTCTCCACCATAAATGGCGTAGGCTTCCTGATGGCGGTTGGCATGTTCGGTGCAATTATGTTCGTTCCGCTCTTCATGCAAGGGATTGTCGGTATTAGCGCGTCCGCTTCTGGAACTGTCATGACACCGCTTATGATTACAATGATTGCTGCCAGCGTCGCTTCAGGCCAATTAATTGATAAGATTGGTGTTCGCAGACAAATGCTCATCGGTATGATAGTCATGGCTGTTGGCTTTGTTTTACTTAGCACAATGGGTATTTCTACAACGAAGTTGATAGCTTCTAGCTACATGGTTCTACTCGGTTTAGGAATGGGGCTTGTCATGCCAATTCTGACTCTCGCTTTACAAGAAAGCTTCCCGAAATCGGAGCTTGGTGTTGTAACGTCTTCCAGCCAATTTTTCCGTCAAATTGGTGGTACTTTCGGGATGACGATTCTCGGCGCTATTATGAATCATAAATCAACAGTTTTACTTGAACAAAATCTAGAGCCAGTAGTGAAACAGTTCCCCGCGGAAGTAGGGAGTCCGTTAATTGATATGATCCATAAAAACCCGCAATCGCTTTACTCCTCCCTATTAAGTCCTGAGCAGTTGGCCAAATTGCCAAAAGAATTAGTGGAGAAGTTGCCAATTATTAAAGATGCGCTTATTTCCTCTCTCCATCAAGTGTTTATCTACGGTCTGGTATTCGTGCTACTCGGCGCGGTCCTTACGCTTTTCGTTGGGAACATCAAGCTTTCCGACCGTAAAAAGAAAAAAGAAGATGACGGTGAAGATGAGAACCAGGTTTCTCCTCATCTTGCTCATTGAAAAAAGCTCCCTTCCTCTAAATGAGGTTGGGAGCTTCTTTTCACTTAATCAATTGTCCCGATCTGGCTCAGAGGAAAAATGCGAAATACGGCTTTACCGATAATATCTTTTTCAGCTACAAAAGGTGTTGCCGGCCATAAATGAGAATCATAGMTGTCGTTGCGATTATCCCCTAAGAAGAAGTACTTCCCTTCAGGTACTGTCACTTGATGAAAAGTATATGTCATAGGCGCTTGGATATAGGGCTCGTCTACCTTAGCTCCGTTCCTATATAAAGCCCCATTTTTGACTTCAATCGTATCGCCAGGCAATCCAATCAGACGCTTCACATAACGATCCTCATTCCCCTCGATTGGCGGCCAAAACACAACGATATCGCCGAATTCAAAGTCGGTTAGTGGCTTCATTTTCTCAACAATCAGCTCATCTTGTAATTGAATAGTAGGCAGCATCGAACCAGTTGGAACTGTCATTGCTTGCGCAACATAGGTATTGACGACAAGTGCGATAATGATTGCAAACGCTATAGTAGGCACCCATTCTTTCAATAGGCCTAGCACATATTTTTTGAACAATAGAAACAACATCCTTTCGCCTTAAATTATTCCTATTTACACAGTAACCCATTTATGAAAAGCTTACATTAAGGTGAGATAAAATAAAATGTTGTTGTATAATGAATTTGGATACCCTATATAAGGAGAGTGCTACACATGAAATTTCGTAGACTTGGCAAAACAGATCTGAAAGTTTCCATCGTTGGTGTTGGTACTTGGCAATTCGGCGGTGAGTGGGGATTAACCTATACACAAGCAGAAGCGGACGCGATTTTGGATCAAGCTGCTGAGCTTGGTATCAACTTAATAGATACGGCAGAATGCTATGGAGATCATCTTTCCGAGTCATTCATCGGTAATTATTTATCCCGCCGCGATCGCGATAAGTGGGTTGTAGCGACGAAGTTCGGTCATCATTTCCATGATTTATTCACACGAACTGATGAGTTTAGCGCTGAATCCGTCATCAAGCAGCTTGACTCATCTCTAAAAGCTTTACATACGGACTATATTGATTTATACCAATTCCATTCCGGACCTGATGCTTTATTCGATAATGATGATCTATGGACGACCTTAGATAAACAAGTACAAGCTGGCAAAATCCGTCACCTAGGCACGTCGATCGGCAGCAATGCCAATATCCATCAGACTGCCGCTTCTACAAAGGTGAATTCCAAAGCTATTCAAGTTGTCTACAACCGTCTGGATCGCGCGCCGGAAGATCAGGTTTTCCAATCTTGTATCGATCAAGACCTCGGCGTACTCGCACGTGTTCCGTTGGCCAGTGGCTATCTCAGCGGTAAATATAAGCCAGGTGCTGTATTTAGTAACACGGACGTTCGTCATCGTCACGATGCTGACAGCGTGAGACAGAAGCTAGAGGAAGTTCAGCGCATTCAGCAAAACGAAGTGCCTGAAGGCATGGATATGGCCAAGTGGGCACTGGCTTGGTGCTTGAAGCATGACGCGGTTACATCCGTTATTCCAGGCTGCAAGAACCCAGAGCAAGTCATTGCGAATGCAGCAGCGACAGAGCTGATCAGCGACAATCATCCGCAGGCTTGGAAAGCCTAGAGAAGAGGAAGGACTGACTTCGCCATGCTTCACCAACAGCACGATGAAACCTGGAAGAAGCTTCATAGCCACATCGACGAATGGGTTGCTGTTAGTACAACGCATACGTCAGAAGGTCATGTCGCTTCCTATATCCCCGAGCTAGCTAACGCTTCTGGCGATATTCTCGGTATATGCATCATGGATAGCGAAGGACAAACAATCCTATCCGGTGATTCTGACTTTCGCTTCACCTTGCAAAGTATTTCGAAAGTTTTTTCACTCATTCTTGCACTCTTGGATAATGGCGAAGACGTTGTATTCTCCAAAGTTGGGATGGAGCCGACAGGCGATGACTTCAACTCGATGCTGAAGCTCGAGCTTATCGAGCCGGGCATCCCTTTCAATCCGCTCATTAATGCGGGAGCCATTGCGATCTCTTCTTTAATCGCTGGGAATAGCACGGATGAACAGGTTGATCGGATCTTGCATTTTTTCAGAGATATTGCGGATAACCCTTCGCTCTCCATTAATCAAAATGTATTCAAGTCCGAATCAGATACCGCTCACCGCAATCGGTCTTTAGCTTATTTTCTCAAGGATAACGGTGTATTGGACAAAGAAGTTGATGATATCCTTCGTGTGTACTTCAGTCACTGCTCCATCGAAGTGAACTGCACAGATCTTGCGCGGATGGCGCTCGTACTCGCTCATAACGGCGTGGATCCAATCCGCAAGCAACGTCTCATTCCGCGGCGCTTCGTGCAAATTGCTAAGACCTTCATGTTTACCTGCGGGATGTACAATGCCTCTGGTGAATTCGCCATGAATGTTGGGCTGCCTGCTAAGAGCGGCGTGTCCGGCAGCATCCTGACGATGGTGCCGGGGCAATACGGCATCGGTATCGTTGGACCCGCACTGAACCGTAAAGGCAACAGCACGGCAGGTGTGCATCTGCTTGGCATTCTATCGCAGGAGTTCGACTGGAGCATGTTTTAACGCACCTACTTCCATGCGTACAAAAAGAACCTTCCCTTCTGACTATCTTCAGTCTCAGGGAAGGTTCTTTCTTACCACACCTTATTGCATCGATCTCTTGATCCGTTGAAGGGCTTCTATCAATTCATCCACTTCATGCTCATTCAATCGAATTGTCACATAGTTCGGTGAAATGCCGCCGTCATTGACTTCAATTAGAGCGGAATCATCTTTGTCATCGAGTTTAACGGAAAGATGGTCTTTATCTAGGATTTGAACCCAAGCCATGGTTATCCTCCTCGCATAGTCAATCTACCTTTTCAAACTTAATACACAATGAAGTCTTTGGTATACACGGTCTCATTATCTTCCGTATCCATGACGCGCATTTCTAACTCCCAATTGCCTCTAAATGGCAGGTAAGGCCCTTCCGATTTGTAACTATATTTAGCAAAACCGTAGGACTCCTCTTCCTTATTATCTGTATAGATCGTTAATGGAATAGAAATCGGAGCAATCTCTTTATCATCCTTATTATGCAAAATCAAAAGAACCTGCTTAGGTTGACCTGATTTTTCAGGCAGCCATACTTTCGCAACGAAGTTGTTATTGCCTGGAATTTTAGGCGTAATATCGACCGAAACATGGACCTTTTCTCCCATCTGATGCCACTGAAGCGGCGCATTCGCAGGAATTGGTGCCATATAGGTAAGCAGTCCGACAAGCACAACAATGATGACCATAAGGGATAGATCTAGCTTGACCCAAACGATCGATTGATTGACTTGCTTTTTGCGTAGGAAGAGTCGAATCACGAACCCCAGCACGGCCACAAGCACCACTACGCCTACCTTCACAAGCAGGAGAATTCCCCACGTTGTGTAAGTCAAGTAACGCAGACTCGGTAAGAATAGCAAAACTGACAGGATCCCTGAAACGGTTAAAACAATAATCGAGATCAGTGCAAATTTGGAAAACTTCTGCATGTAACTGCCTAGCCCCGTCTTGTTATGGCGCCATTTCGCATACAGCAAAATTAATCCGCCAACCCAACAAGCTGCGGCTACAAGATGAATAAAATCGAGTCCAATCGTCGCCCACAGAGGTGAGAAGGAGGCTGCGTGGCCGCTGAAGCTTTTGACTGCCAGAAGAGCCAAAGCCCAACTCACATCCAACCATGCCGCCCTGCCCAGTAGTACAAAGCCGATGAATGATAAAACAAGAAGCAGTACCCAAGATATCCCGATATTGGTCGCGCTCAGCAGCTGCCATATTTCATCCACACCACCGCCGCCCAATAGATCCTCAATATGTGTGAAAATGAGCAGTAATAGGGCAACAATATGTCCGCGTTGAAGATTGAGCGACCAACTTGAGACCGATTTCTGAGCTTCCTCACCTTGAGTTCTCACCAATCGTAACCAAAATGCCCAACCCGTCAAGGCCAACAGCATCAGAAACCATAAGCCGCGGGAAGCGTATTGTAGCAGCCCCTTGGTCGTCAGCGGTCCTGCGCTGTGATCGTGTCCTGTATGAGCGGATGGTACATCAAGTAGATCCTCCTGAGGCGGATTCCCGACCGTAATCGGATAACTTCCACCCACAGGATGACCATCCGCTGAAATGACGTGATAACTAATCAAATACACGCCTTCTGCCAACTTCGGCACATCCAGCTTGATACCCATTTGATCCTTATTCATCATCGCTTTGCGATTCGTTACTTCCGCTCCGCTATGATCATAAACCTTAATATAAAAGAGTCCGCTGTCTAATTGTTCATTGAACGTGACGGACACCACAGCTGGCGAGCTTTCAAGCTTTGCTCCCGCTTCTGGTGTCGCTTCAACTAGTGAAGCATGCGCAGAGACGGATTGGGGCGCAAGGACAGCACTCATCAGCATGATCGCTAACACAGCAATCACGCCTAGCGGCAGCCGAAGGAACCAAATTTTACTTCGTTGATGTAATATTCCCATTCGTATCCCTCTAATCCGCTATCGGTCTACGGCCAGCAAAACCATCTTGCTCGCCGTGATAATAACGAATCTTATCCTCTCCTTGCTTCCAACACAGCAACACTTCCTGTCCATTCATGAACGCCGGGAAATCAACAAGTCCCGTATCGATATCCTTCAGCTCAATGCCCGTCTTTTGAAAACTTTGAATAAGTCCACGCGCTTCAAGTTGAAGAAATTCAAGCGCAGCTTCCATAACGAAAAAGGGATCCTTCTCCGTGCTAGGCTTTTCCGCATATTCATTCTTCTTATGTCGCAACTCCATATATTTGTCCTCGAATTCACGCTTCAAGGCTTGCATCTTCTTCAATTCCTGATCAACAAATGGCAATAAATGATTGGCCTCTTCCAAAGAGAACCATCTCTTCTCCGACATAACGCACCTCCATATCCTTTATTTTAGCAAAAAAACAAACGAACTACGAATTCCACTATTCCGTCTCAGCCTTATCGTGAGCGTGATGATGCCCATGATGATGGCTGTGTCCATGTCTTTGACTATGCTCGTCCACATGCGTAACAGACAGCTCAGCGTAGGCAACACCTTTTAACACTTGTATGCGCTGCTGCAGCTCCCGAAGCTTCTGAACTTCACCGCGAACGACGAGTATTTCCAAGCATTGCTGATGGTTTAAATGGATATGCATCGTTGAAATGATGGCATGATGATAGTCATGCTGAAGATCCATTAGGGTGATCGGCAAATCACGGCTATCGTGGTCATATACCATAACAATGGTGCCCGCGACCATTTCTGTTGGCTGCATACTGCTTGAGGTCAAAAGCGCTTTGCGCGCCAGATCACGAATCGCCTCCGAGCGATTATCATACCCTTGTAAGGCAATCAACCGGTCGAATTGCTCGATTAAAGACTGCGGCATCGAAATTCCAAAACGTACGAGATTGTCTTTATCCGACATTCATCTTGCTCCTTCATCTGTATCTTCATCTATCATTCTACTGTATCAGAAAGTGTTGGAGTCGCAAACCTCATTCAAGGGAAATTGAACCCTAGACAACGTTCATGTGACGAAAAAGCAAAAAAAAGGAGAGGACATGTCCCCCTCCTTCCTAGATAAGTTTCATTAACTGTTTGACGCGATTCTCCAGCTCCACGAGTGAGAATGGCTTCGTCATATAATCGTCAGCTCCCATTAGCAGACCTTTCGCCACATCCGCTTCCTTCTTCTTACCAGAAAGCATCAGTACCTTCAGATCCTTGGATCGCACATTCGTATCCGTCTTGAGCTTCTCTAAGATCGTAAACCCGTCAAGTCCTGGCAAGATGCCGTCCAAAATACAAGCATCGAACACTTGAGCACTCAATAGCTGCCATGCCGCTTCACCATCAGACACCTGCGTAATTACAATCGGCAAGTGCTCCAATTGCGAAATCAGAATCGCTCTGAGAATCGGGTCATCATCAACGATCAAGAGCTTTTTCTTCTGCAGCTGGGCATTCGCATGGGCAACCAACTTCGTGAATTGTGCACCCTCATCTTCTAAGTCAGCCAGAACAATGCGATTCTTACCTTGCTGTTTCGCTTGATACATCGCATCATCTGCTTTCGCTACCCACTCCGCAATCGTCATCCCTACCTGCCATTCGGCTACACCAGCTGAGAACGTAATGGAGAACGTTTGACCCTCATTCTGCGCTACGGGCTTCATACGAACTTTATCTAAAATATCCTGCATAATAGACCTAGCTTGATCCACTGTCGTATTCGGAAGTGCGATGACAAACTCTTCACCGCCAAAACGGGCCAATAAATCTGTCGAACGCAGATTGACCTGCAACAGATGTGCCAGACCTTGGAGAACCAGATCCCCTACATGATGTCCATACGTATCATTGACGTTTTTGAAGCTGTCAATATCGATAAACACGAGAGAAATTGGCGCTGGGTAGCGCTCGATGCGCTGCAGCTCTAATCCAATTTGCAGATCAAAATAGCGGCGATTAAACACACCCGTCAGCGGGTCGCGAAAGGCCAGTTGTTCAAAATTCCGGGTCCGCTTAAGGAGTCCATAGATACGCGCTGCCAATTCCTCATATTGGAATGGCTTTGTCACATAATCATCCGCTCCTAAATGGAAACAACGAACTTTATCGCTGATATCATCACGACCGGATAACACGATAAGCGGCAACCATTTCAGCGTAGGATCTTCTTTGAGAAAATCGAACAGCTCATAGCCTGACTGCGGATGCATCATAAGATCTAGCGTAACCAGATCATACGTATGCTCGCGCAGTAACTTTTTCGCTGACTCGACATCAGCAGCTTCATCAACCACACAATCATCAAGTTGCAATCGTCTAGTCAAATAAGAGCGAAGTGCATCGTCATCATCAACGAGTAAAATACGACTTTTGAGCGTTCGAAGCATGGAGCCTGAGGCAGGATCCTTCTCCTCATCCAGCTGAGTTTCCGTTAAGCCGATATCCAGTTCCATTTTCAATTCAAGCAATAACTCATCCGTTCGTTCAATACTCTCATGTACAGGGCTCATCGAAAGAAGCAACTCATTGTCGGGCTTCTCAATAGCTAGGGTCCATTCCCATTTCCGCACCATGTCTTCCGCTAGTTTACCAATTCGCATATAACCAAAGACTGGCGCACTACCTTTGAGTGTATGTGCAATCCGATAGCATTGTTGCAAATCCTCTAGGATCGGCTTCATCTGAACCGCTGTCAGTAAGGACTGCAACTGCTGCAGTTGCTTGTCATATTCACGAATAAACAGCTTTTTTCCTTGTTTGAGGATTCTTGCATCACGATCGGATTCAGAAGCTGAATCCTTGGCTCTCTCTATATTCCTATGGCTCATAGCAGACAATCACCCTTTATAAGCTTAATCTAGCTGATCCCAGCGCATCCATCTCCAACTTAGCGTTGCAATAGCTGTCCGACGGTATCTAATAATTGAAGTGGACTGAAAGGCTTTACAATGTACGTGGTGACACCCGCTGCCTTCGCTTTCTCTTTATCTTTCTCCAGCGCTTTAGCCGTCAGCAGAATCACCGGCAAGTCCTTATTCACATTATCACTTTGTCTCAACCAGGAGCACACCTCTACGCCCGTACGTTCCGGCATCATGTAATCCAGAATAATTAAATCGTAGGCTTCCTTGCTGAGCTGCTCGATCGCTTGTTGACCATCCTCAACCTCTGTGATGAGATATCCCTCATCCGATAACGTCTCCGTCAGCAGAAAGCGAAGTGCCAATTCATCATCGGCTAGCAAAATTTTGTAAGCTGACATATTCTCTCTCCTCGAGTCCATAAATTAGTACTAATTATATCATCATATCTGTGGCCAAGATAGGAAAATGTCGGAAAAACTCGAATAAAGTCACGCCTACTTATTGTGCAGGTAAGATTTCCAAGAGGAGCCGTGAATAGCTGGAAGACCGCGCGGATTAGGATAACAATACACCCAACCTTCCTTCTCCAAAGTGGCATCTTTTACCCAAATTCGCTCGTACTCATTATCAGCATGACCTGGACTGTAGTACGTTTCCAAAATGTCCATAGCGGCCAGTCCCTCTTCGGTCACTTCAAACCATTCTCCTTCAATCCTATGTTCATCGTCTGTAAGTACTAACGCAGGGTAAGGTCCTACATCATATAAACGTCCATAGATCGCGCCAGGTTGCACTTCCAATAAATACGGAGAGACAACATGATGATTGCTTTCCCCCGCTAGTAACGTGCCATATACAAATACAGTTATCATCTCTCTACTCCTCCTATACATTTACATCCACTGTATGAATGATTTCGGCATGGAAACTAAGTTTTCCTACAAAAAAAAAGCAGCATCACGAAGGATGCCGCTGCTATGCCTGATTGGCTGTTAATTCACGTGTTTTGACGATAATTTTGCGGATGCTGTCTTCGGACAAATGAAACACCTTGATCAGCTCCAACACCGTCGAACCCGTTTGATACAATCGGAAAATCTCACGATTTCTCCGCTCAATGATGATGCGAGTGCCGTTATTCTCTCCCCAGCCAGCGCGTTTCTGCTCTTTCTTAGGGATATAGACGATTTCGCCTTGGATATATTCTTGTAATTGTTTTAATAGGTTAGGGGGAAGAACATCTTTCCCGTTCTTATAACTCATGGATGAAAACCTCCTCAAATTGTCGCAAAGCTTAACTTTGACTGATTTGCAGAGAGTATCTTCATCGCCCCTTAACCTCCTACCATTCTCAAAAATGGAATAAAAAAAACACGATCATAATCGTGCCTGTCGGTTGTATATGCAATTATACAATTCAGGTGAACGGTTATTCCACGAATGATATTCAGTTAGGAGACGAGTACCTCTGCGGCGGCCGCAACATTCATCGCTACTGTCATTGTCATTGTGTTCATTAAAAAGCACTCCCTTCACCGTAGTTTATTGTTGTGTTCACTTCGTGTTCACATTTCTCATTATATGTAAAAAGCTTCTCGCTGTCTACTCGTAAGTAAAAGTTATGCGAGGGCCTAGTGGCCCCCGCTTGGAACAGTGACCTCTGCTTACGCAGAGATCACCTCTGTTTGCGTTGTAATCACCTTGATCACTCCTTTCCGAAGGCATTAGCCGGCCGGCTACATACCTATTAACTCATATTGCCGAGCTGGTCTCAAGTGAAAGAATGGTTATAGGGATTCTTTCCTTCTGGGGAGTGAGTGAGGACTTTCGCCGAATTGGCGAATTAGCTGTAAAAACTACATCTAATTCCCTCATTTTTCGGAGAAAAACAGATTTAACTGGAAAACCTACAGCTAAAATTCGAATTTAACCCGCTTTATGATGAAATCGGTTCGGCCCCTTAATTATGGAGTCTATCTGCTGAATACTTGCTTTCTCGCAGTTTCTCATTTTTCGTATTCAACCTTTTTTAAAGGGTAATCTCCACTACCCCTAATTTATTTGCCTTCCAGGCCTCATGATATCGGCTTGGAC
>NZ_JBFTPF010000022.1:0-89002 GCF_056398345.1 Paenibacillus sp. 01T442 | reverse complement strand
TCAATCGTTAGCTGTTCTAGATTGGAAAGCAGCAGGAAATCGCCTATCTTGCCAGGGGCGATTACCCCGCGGTCATACATCCGCATCCGCTTGGCTGGAGAGAGTGTGCTGGCATAAATGGCCTGCTCGGGCTTCATACCCATGCCGATAGCTTTGCGCACAATATGATTCAAGTGCCCGCTCGGGGAATCGGCTGGACTTTATTTCAATAGTAAAGCGGGGAATGGTACTCAGGTTACGATTAAACTTCCGAAGGAGAGTGAGTCAGTTGTATAAGGTTTTATTGGTTGACGACGAGAAGTTATCCAGAGACAGTATTGCTGCTCTAATTAATTGGAAAGAGCATGGCTTACATTTGATCGGAGCTGCCAAGAATGGGTTCGAAGCCATTTCCTCACCAATGGTAATGTCTTGTACATTATTGCTGATAGCGTTCCGTAGCAGTCTGCTCAGAGCTTCTACCATACTGGATATAGCTGCTTGCCCGCTTACCCTTGCCATCCAATTGATTGAGGTCAGTGTGTTGTACAAGAAATGAGGGTTAATTTGCGCTTGTAATGCCCTATATTCCGTATCCTTCAACATCAGTTGCCGGGTATAATTCTCTTCGATCAGCGCGTCAATTCTCTGAATCATAATGAAAAACCTTTTCTGCAAATAGCCGACTTCATCGGATCGGTCGAATTCCCGGGAATTGGTAACAATCAATCCGAAATCACCTTTCTCGGCATACCTCATTTGCTGCGTCAAGAGTTCAATTGGTTTCGTGATCCMTCTTGCAAATCGGTAACTAATCGCAATGACAGTTATGAATAAGAGTATTACGACTACAAGAAGAGCAAAGCGCAAATCATTTTTCTTCTTAAATATATTGTTATAGGATAAGACACTGTAATAGGTCCATCCCGTTTCTCGAGAAGTCGTATAAGCGATGAAAGAGCTCATCCCATCTATCTTCTGTATGGTAAAGCCTTGTTTGGTCTCGCGAATATCGGCTGGAGGCTCAAAACCCTTATCATGCGTATAAATGGGCTGATTGTCTTTCCAGATGTATAGCAATCCGCTTTCTTTGGTGACAGTTTGATGCTGCTGCACAACAGAGTCTAAATTCACTTGAAATAAAAGTGTACCTAGCGGCTCCAATAAATCTGCTCCTGTCGAACGTATCTCTCTAGCAGCTAGTAAGTATGGATGCGTGGCATCGGGTTCAACCCACACATTGCCTCCCTTGGCATGCCTCGCTTTAATGAAAACTTCTTCTTTCTTACTTTCATCTGGCATCTGTGCACTCTGACCAACCAGCAAACTATACCCCGAATCATTCATAAATTGGATGGATGAAATATGCTTTTCAGTCAACATATAGACAAATATTTTATTCTTGAATTCTGTTAATGCTAGCGCCCTGTCATATTCATTGGTCATTTCCTTTACTTTGGAAAGTTGTTCTTGAATCCGCGTATCAGCAGCGATTGTCAGTGACAGCTTTTCAATATTGCTAATTTCATTCTCGATATCACCAATCGAATTATTGATGGTTTGAGCAGATTGCCCATATAGCATTTCATCATAAGCATGAAAAATGAATTGCAGACAAGCAATGACGACTATACAAAAAATTATAATCAACAACATCATGACGCCMATCAGCTTATGTTTGATCTTCATTTCCTTGAAGGATATACGGCGAAATCGGTCGGTAAACAAGGTGTCAACTCCTTCAAGAAATAGTAAGAAGAGACACTGACCGCTTCGTCAGTGCCTCTTTCTAGATTATCCTATTCTGAGTGCCATGCCCATAAAAAAATTCGTGCTAAATTATATACTTTTCAGACTTACTCCTTTCACTAAAAATACCACCAACTAGGAAACTGGCGAGACTCATTCAGCTTTCAGGCTCAGCAACAGCTGCATAACGTTCCAAAACGGCAAACTTATGGGTTTATCTTGAATTTTAAAAGTTCAAAAGCCCTACGATTTTATCGTAAGGCAGATCTTTGTTACATATTGTTTGTTTCAATAAACCAACCGTCCATCCCGAAACCTCACAACCCGCTTCGCTTGCTGCGCAACCTGCCGATCATGTGTAATCACAATAATTGTCCGCCCCTGCTCATTCAGCCGCCTGAATATATCCATAATCTCCACACCCGTCTTCGAGTCAAGCCCACCTGTGGGCTCATCCGGTGGTGCCCATAAAACTTGATTAAAACACAAATGACCMGTAAGAGGGTCACTTTCTTCAAAGTGTTTATCAAACGGGTCACAGTTCAAAATTGGGGTGAAGTCCCTTTTTTGTGCCTGAAAATCCTTGCTTATCAGGGGCTCAGGATTATGACAAATGTCATTTCAGTATGAAATGTATTTTTTGGTTGAATACTATACTATTAAGTTGATATTGAAATCAAAAAAGAAGGAGCATAGAATGAAATATTTCTGGACCAATACAATTTGGTATATAATTTTAGGAGTTGCCTCTATTATAGAACTAACTTTTGGGATAATTAACAACAAAAGAAAAAAGCTTATTTTGGGTTTGTTTATTAGTATTGTGGGAGTAACTGTTATGTGTGAAATTATTATCATGGCTGATTTTAAGTCTTATTCATACTACCCCAAGATTTTACCAGAATCATGGCAACATTTTAAGCTTCCTCATGCTGAATATTATTGGCACAATGAATCGATTATTGGTAATTATTTTTCACAGGTGTCTGTATCAGCAACAGCTATCTTGCTAGCAGCTCGTAATCTAAAATTTTATTGGTATGTAATTAGTATCATTCTATACTGCCTTGTAGAAGAGTTATTTTTATATTTAGGTATTTATAGTCATAATTGGTACCGGACATGGATGACATTTGTTGGTCTTATAATTCTTTTTGGTGTAACAAAATTAATATATATGAAAAGCCTAAAAGGAAACGGCCGAGTTTTGAATTTTATTTATATTTTGTTTGGATTATTGGGTTTAAATTGGTTCACATCACCTGGCTGGTTCATGTATTTGTTTGGAGTTCAGACGTTAACAGCCAATTTGTTTTCGACCCCTTCCGCCAATGCAGCTTCTATGTATGCCGGTTTAACATTTATACAGGGAAGTATTGCAATGACCATATATTTTTTAAAGCCTAAGTGGTGGTGKTATATTATTGTATCAGGTTTTCTCTTCTTGCAACATTATCTTTTATATATACTTAATTTTAACGTCTTTAAGTATTGGTGGGGGTTTGGTGTTTTTTCTACTACATGGATTTTGGGAACATGGTTGCAAATCTATATTTTGGATAAACTATATGATGGCACCAACAAAAAGAATTTCAGGTATGCGAAATGGAACAGGTAGCAAATCTCCTTTAAACCATCTCTTCTTCAGTGACTTACGAACCTGTTAAATTTCTTTCAGTCTATTCCGCCAGTAAAGCTGCCGTAAATGCATTTTCAAAATCATTGGCACTTGAAGTTGAGCCCTTTAACATTCGTATTCGAATCGTAAGACCCGGGGCTTCGCCTGAAACGTCATTCGAAAAAAATGCACAGGCCTTAAAGGAAAAAGCACCCGAGGCTTATATCTTAGCGCTTCAAGAGTATTTCCAATCATTCCAACATTCAAAGGCATCCTATAAACATGCAATAGATGTTGCAAATGTAGTATGGCATTCAGTCACTGATCCTTCAAAAGAAGTTCACGACCTACCAGCTGGTGCTGATGCGGAGGAATGGGCGAAAAATCAGAATTGATATTAAAAACGAGCCTTAGAATCGCTTCTAAGGCTCGTTTTTCTTTGAGTATTCAGTTCAACTCGACGATTGGTCGGTCATCTAGAAACACCTTTATCTAGATAAATCCTCCTCTACTTTCCGAATGAATTCAGTGGCAGTAGAATATTCCGGAGATGCTTGCGGTTTTTTTAAAGGCAGGAAGCAGAATGCCATCAATGATCATACGATAAAAGTTTACGTCGAACGTTTTGCGTTGAACCAGTCCACGATATGAAGCTATTGAATTAATGACTTGGCAGGCCAATTCAATGTCTGCATAGACGGTGCTCTCCCCGCGCTCGACGGCTCGAAGCATAAGTTCACGATTCACTGCCGCCCACGGCTCGAAAAATTCTACAGCAACCGCTTCTGGATTCTGCGAGAAATGTTGCACGTGCGGTAAATTTTCGTGGAATTGAGATTGGACGATACACTTCTTTTAGAAATTCCGATGACGGCTTTACGAAACTGCTACAGGTATCAGAAACTCCAAGAAAGTCACGGTTACACTTCCGTGCTTATTGGACTTGAACCAACAGGTCACTATTGGTTTAGCTTAGCGGATTGGCTGACTGCCAGGCAAATCGAACTGGTGCTGGTGAACTCACTAACAACGAAGCGAAACAAGGAAAATCGAGATAATTCCAAGTCCAAAAATGATGTGAAAGACGCTCTGTTGATAGATGCCGTATGTCGCGGCTTTTACTCTCTCTACTCCCCAAATGAAGTGATATATCAGCGTTTACGCACAATCATGAACGAATCGGAAGTCCTGGTCGAAGGACCTTGCCCACATAAAAAATCGAATGTTTCGCTGGATAGATACCAATTTCCCTGAATATGGAAAAATAATTAAGGATTGGACAATTCCGCGTTCGATTGCAACACTCAAGTCTTTTCCCTTGCCGATAGATCTCAAGGCTCTATTAAATGGGACTATGTTCTTGTCACCCGACACGGATGTCAAGAACATTATCCGATTATTGACAAGTACATTGTCCGATTCCMCACTGATCGATTGATTTCCAAACAAAAAAGTCACGAATGACGTGACTTTTTTGTTTGGGAAACGTTGAGAATTTTACTGGAGCATTTAGATTATAAACATATTTTTTATGTAATTCTTTTCTTCTTGATAATTAACATGATAACTTTCATCTGAATAATCAAATAACGCATTGAATAAGCAATAGCGATGACCGTAGGACAGAACCGGGCTGTTCGTATATCCGGATCCTTCTGGACTTTGAGCCGGGAGAGTTGTGGGAGCATTTGGCGGCGTTCCCTCTCTGCGCCAATTTTTGCTTCGGCTGTGGAAGGAGCCCCTGCAGCAGCAGGTGTTCAGGACATGCTGCACCGGCTGCCGCCACCCCTGGGATCGCAGGTGATGGACTGGCTGGAGGCCCACTACGCCGCCCCCTTCCAGCTGAGCTGCTGGCCCAGTCCGTCCACCTGACGCCCAGCCACATATCCGCCACCTTCCGCCAGGCGGTGGGCAGCACCATCACGGACTACCTGACGGCAGTCCGTGTGCGCCAAGCCTGTCTCCTGCTACGGACAGGGGGMAAAAGTGTGGAAGAGATCGGCCGAGTCGTGGGGCTGCAGAACACCTCTTATTTATGCCAGATGTTCAAAAAGCATGTAGGTATTAGCCCCACCGCTCCCGCCGCTCCTTCCAACGGGTGGAGGAGAAGCATTACCGCAATTAATTCTTTTGTTTCAGCCACTTCGACAATTTGCCTGTTTCGATGCCCGCCAGCAACACAATCCCTATACCATGGGTATCATTCGTCACCGCGTTCAGTTCAATCTTATAATATTCCGGTGTGAAGGAATACCGGGAACCCCTGCATACCCCGTGTACATTCCCGAACCGGTCGATGCCATATTTCGTCAGGGCTTCCCAGCCTCTGTTCACCGCATTTACCGCTTTTGACACCCTATCATCCCTAATCCAGCCATGGCGGACTCCTCTGGATAAACCGTAAACAAACATACTAGTGCAGGAGGTTTCCTCGTAGGAATCCGGATCAGTCAACACCTGATGCCACAGCCCACTGGTTCCCTGCAAAGCCATATATCCTTCGGCAAGCTCATTGTAGAATGTCAGCAAGTCCTCCCGCTCCACGTGGTTTTCCGGCATAACCTCCAGCAACTCCGACAAGGAGAAGAACACCCAGCCGTTACCCCGGCCCCATGGGACATTGGTCGGCTTGTTGTGCTTAAAGTCGTACACATGGGACATGATCTTGAATTCAGGAATAAACAGATACTTCTTAAACTGGTTAAATTGCCTTGCCGCGTCATCCAAATATTTGGCATTCCCCGTCAGCCGATAATAGCGGATTAAGAACGGAGTGCTCATATACAGGTCGTCAGCCCATAGCGTATATTCCTGGAAACTGTTCAAGCAGATGCGGTAGAAGGTTCCATCTCCAAGCCGTTCCTGTTTATATTCCATGTGATTCGCGATTTGTTCAACCAAATAAGGTGTATGAGGATCTTGCGAGTCACTATACGCTTCGAGCACAACGGATCCGAAAGAACCGCAGTCGTCCAGCATATCCATTTCCACCAGTTGATTGTTTACCGAGGGATAGCCATACTGCACCGCATCCCATCTCGCATATTTATAGATCCGAGTGCATTCAGTAATATGGTTCACCGTATAATCGCGGATTCCCTGCTTCTGTAAGAACCTACCGGTCTGCAGCAACCCGTAAAGCGTAACCCCCAGGGGATAATTCCACTTGGCGAACAGCGCATTGTCCAAGTAAGGTCTTACCCATGTATTCGGCCGATCCTGCTGCCAGAAGAATTGACTATCCCCCTGCTCAAACAAACGGTATAGGGAACAAATGCTATCTGCGGGTTCCTCCAGCTGATTGTCAAAAGGCCCCAGATACAGCCATGGTTCAGAGCTCCCTTTTACACCCCTGGGAATCGATAACGCAACGTTTTCCCCATCCATGATAAAGTTAAAGCCGTACTCCCATCCATGTTCCGAGGAACACAGCTCCACCAGCACCTCATGCTTCCCCGGATCCAGCTTGAATTCCGCCATATCCGATGTCTTCAGCGCTCCTGAAAACACCTCATTGCCATCAATCCACATCCTCAACTTCCCGGTGGAACTCCCCATCAGGCTGCACACTTTTGGGCTAGCGCTGGAATGGCTAAGCTCCGACCAGAGGTAAGCCACCTTGTGGGGCCTATTACCGAAAATCCGCGTGCACGAATTCAACTTCATTTTTTCTGCATCCCAGGAAAGAGCGGGGTACCAGACCATGCCGGATTGCTCTTCCAGGCCTGTGTATTCCGGAATATGCTCTTCGCTGAAACAGTCCGCATTCATGGCATCAGAATAGATCCAGCCTGCCTGTCCTTTTCTTTCCTGAAAGGGAGACATAAACTCCATGGGATTCCATTTTGTATGCAGCGTACCAAAGATCCCGCCAAAACCTGCTGCTGTCTTCACAAACTTCACGCATATAGAATTCCAACCCTTTTGCAATTTGGCACGAATGCCTTTATTCATCTTGGGATTTACTTCTTCATTAATATCGGCTCTATACAGAAATTCTCGGTTCAAATAAACAGTAGCAGGACCATAGCAGCTCATTCCAAAGTCCGTCCACCCGTCATGGTTGCTCCAGAGCAGACCAAAGACATAAGCATACTGGCCC
Organism: Paenibacillus sp. 01T442; assembly: GCF_056398345.1. Lineage (NCBI taxonomy): Bacteria > Bacillati > Bacillota > Bacilli > Caryophanales > Paenibacillaceae > Paenibacillus > Paenibacillus sp. 01T442. The sequence goes on along the minus strand of NZ_JBFTPF010000022.1, from coordinate 81,554 downwards.
AGTTTGGCTTCTGGCAGCTTCTCCTCTAAATTCATGTTATATCTTCCATTATTCTCCTTAAGAAAACCTTCCCGTGAAAAACTCCGGAACTCAAAAGGAAGCGCAGGATTCCTTCCAATGTAAGCATTGGCAACGGTTTCAAGAATCTCATCTGTACGGTCATACAACTTCGAATAAATACTTTCCTGTTCATCAAAATATGGCTTCATCTTCGCAACTCCCTTATGAATTATTCTACGATTTCATCGTAGCACATATTGAGTGTTCAAGGCATGTATGATATGATTCGATTTGTAATATATACTGATTATTTGGTGGTGTGATGGCTTGAAGACTACCGATGTTTTAAACGCCATGGTTCCACATTTTTACCTGGCTATTAAACGGTACGCTACCCCTTCCTGGAAAATTCCTCATGCTGTTTTTCATCATCATAATCTAATGTTGATCATTGATGGTGAAGCCAATCTCCTTTGTAATGATGCTGAGTTTAAAGCCACAAGCGGAGATATTGTTTATTTTAAACCCGGCGACATGAGAAGGGGCGATACGAATCCAAATAGTCTTGTGAAATGTTATACCATTGACTTTCAATATGCCTGTCCTATTATGGAGAACGGCAATTGGGTCAATCTTGATGTTGCACTTCCTTTTCCGCCTCACAGCCATATTCAGGACCGGTATCTATTCCGTCGTTTGAAAGAATTATTTGAAGAGTTCATGCGACATTGGTCATCGGGACACGAGAATCGGACGTTCAGATGCCGCGCCGACTTCATGGAAATCCTTCTTCTTATTTCTAAATACATAGATAATAACACCATAAATTACAGCTCTATTCATAAAGTGGAGAAAGTAATCAACTATATTGCAGCAAACTATACCCGAAAGTTAACCCTAAATGAGCTGGCCGGCAGTATACAAATCAGCCCCTCCCATCTAKGGCATATCTTCAAGGAAACAACAGGAGAAACTCCCTTTGAGTTTATTATCAAATATCGGATCGCCCGTGCAAAAGAATTTCTGGAAACCGGCTGCTCCGTAACGGATACTGCAAGATTAGTTGGTTTTGGCGACATGTTTTATTTCAGTAAGTACTTTAAGAAAATAGAGGGGATCTCCCCGACTAAATATATTGGATTGTAGTGGAGTCATCCAACTTACGAATGGTAACCGTGTCGAAAAATAGTTGGATAGAAAAATAACCCCATCAAGCGATCCCATGACCGCCTTCCAAGACGGTTGTTTCCGAGGCCACAGTGATGGCTTATTTGCGCACAACGATTTTTCACCTGTTTGCTCGAATCCGCAATTATCCGTAACGAAAATACTAGTTTATGAATAGAGGCGAGTTAATCGTAAATACAAAACATGGCAGCCGGATCCTCTGTCCGGCTGCCGCTCATGCGATCAGATCAATTCCGATTTTTGAAGCAAGCGCTGGATAAGCGCCGCAACTTCCGCTCTCGAAATGTATGCTCTCGGAGCCAGCAGGCTCTCGGTTCGTCCAGAAACAAGTCCGGCTTTCAAGCTGTCGGCGACCCCATTCTTTGCCCATGCCGATACATTTTGCGAATCATTGTATGGCCTCAGCATTTCATCTGCCGAACGGTTCGGAGGCTTCTCTGCCAGATTCGTTAAAGCCATTGCTTTCGCCACGATGATCATGGCCTGTTCTCTCGTTATTTTCTCTGACGGGCGGAACGTTCCGTCTTCGAATCCGCTGATCAGGTTATAAGAGTGAGCGGTCAATACCGCACTGCTGAACCAATCCGAAGGCTTCACGTCTGCAAATAAGGCATTACCGCTTTCGAGCTTCAATCCCAAGCTCCGAACCATAATCGCCGTAAATTCCGCTCGGGTAATGTCTTGATCCGGATGGAAGAGATCCTCCGTTATCCCGTTAATCACCATTCGGGAACCCAGGTCGTTGACGGCTTCCTTCGCCCAATGCCGGGCAACATCCTTAAATTCTTTCGGATGCCATAAAAGGGAATACGTACTGTTTGTCAAGCTGTTGATTTTGGCAACGTATTTGCTGTCCACGTTGATGACCTTCGTCGGCACATGACGTACGGTTCCATCAGGTTCGACCACGGCCCCGGTGGTGATCTTATTGGGATCTATTCCATCCGGTATGGCAATAGTTCGTTCAATAAATGCGTTAAACTTCGAGATCTCAACCGTCGTTTTGTCGGAGGTCGCTTTTACCGTGAAGTCCAATGGAGGCACAACGAGCGTGAACTTTCCGGAAGCAGCGGTATTTTCCACGACCTTCATCATATCAGCGACAGGCTCGCCGATTTCGATCTGTACCTTGATATCCTGCAGGGTGACGTCCTGGCCAAATTGATCGGATATCGCACTGATATTGATCTGCTTGGCCGGCAAAGTATATGTTGCGTTCTTCGTCTTGATCTCTACGACCGCTTGTTTCTGTTCCATGGTTTTGACCATCTGGCCGTTCAATTCGGCAACGATAACGTCGGATTGCGTATTGACCGGAATCGTGATCACCACACCCAGGCCTTCAGCCGCCAGCTTCTCCTCCACTTTCTGCTGGTCGACCGCGACGGTCGTGACGGTCTGATCATCTCTTGTCGTAGTCGTTGCAATTCCTGCACTCTCCACCTTACCATTCACCAGAATCTCCACCCCTTGATTCTGGCTCTCAGTCGAACTGGTAGTTTCAGTCGTGCTCGACGACGGCGCACTAGGCGTGACGGCATTGGAGGCAACGGAAGCTTGACTGCTTCCCACGCTGTTAATCGCTCTTACCGTAAATGTATATGTCGTTCCGTTCGACAATCCCGTTACCGTAATCGGGCTTGATGTCCCCGATGTTAGTATATTTCCAGGAGAAGTCATCACCTGGTAGCCGGTCACGGCGCTTCCGCCGTTAGACGCCGGAGGGTTAAACGCGATGATGACTTGCCCGTCCCCTGCTGTCGCATTGAGATCCGTCGGCGCTGCCGGTACCGATTTGGGCGTTGCGCTGATCTGGTTGGAAGCAGCGCTCTCGCCGTCTTCGTTCATCGCTGTAACGACGAAGTAATATGTCGTCCCATTGGCCAACCCTGTCACATCGACACCGTATATCGATCCGGTAACGGTAACGGCCTCGGTTCCGTAGGTGCTGGACGTTACGCTTTGATAGATTTTATAAGCCGTCGCGCCGCCCACCGGGCTCCAACCAAGACCGACTTTAGCGTCGCCCTCTTCCACGGTGACAATGTTCGGCACTCCGGGAACATCCGGAATAAAGTAGGCTGTGTACGTAATCGCCCCCGTCACGGACGGGCTTGCGGGCAAGGCGGCCGTAATCGTCACGTCTCCCGCAACGGGCGGCGCCGTAAAGACAGTGCCGAATCGGCCGTCCGCATCCGTTACAGCTTTAGCGTCGAAGCTGTCCGACGAATCCGCTAATTCGACCTCCACGCCGGGGACCGGAAGATCGTCGCCGTCGTAGACGACTCCCGTAACAGACACTTCGCCTCCGACCGTCACGGAAGACGGCGTTGCTTGAAGTTCGATCCGAGCGGGAACCATTTGTACGGTCTCGGTACCGTACACTTTAAATTCCCAGAACGAGTAGCCGTATGTGGTCGCTCTTTTCGTGCCATACATCCGAACATATCTTGCATTCACAGGTTCAAAGGAGATATCATCGATTCCGCCATCTCCGGCTGTGGTGCTGTAAACCGTAGTCCAATTCGTCTCGTTGTCCGAAACTTGAATTTGGTACTCCTTTCCATACGCGGATTCCCAACTCAGACTGACCTTCTGGATGGATTGGCTTGAGCCAAGATCGACGTAGATCCACTGCGAATCGGAATAGTTAGATCCCCAACGGGTCGTCAATGAGCCATCGACTGCATTACCGGGCTTCACGTCCGCGGCTCTAGACGAGCTTGCCACGACCGGCATGCCTTCCGCAAGATTGGGGGCTACTGCTTCATACACCTTAAATTCATTAAGTGAGTAGCCATCTCCGGTACCCTGCCGAACTCCCTGCATCCGAACATACCTGCTACTAACCTTGCCAAAAGAAATGTCGTCGATTCCGCCGTCTCCCATCACCGTTGTGTAAACGTCCGTCCAGGTGACAGCATCGTTCGATACTTGAATTTTATAACTTTTCCCGTACGCCTTCTCCCAATTTAACCTAACTTTATTGATCGTATATTGATTTTGCAAATCAACATAAATCCATTCATTATTCGAAGCGTTTGAACCCCAATACGAAGTTCTGTAAATATCCGTAGCATTCGAGGCGAATTGTTTGCCTTTGCTGGATGAAGCGGTCGAGCCTTTATCGTAAGCGAGATCGAATCCGCTGTCGTCGATGGAGGTTCCCTCGTTTATAGTAATGCTTCGACCGGTAAACGTATCCTTGCCGAGTCTATAGCTTGTCGTGGATTTTTCTCCGTTTCGATCCAGCGTCACTTTCACTGTAATCCCCGGTGTTTCGGGATTGGCAACTGAGATACGAACAGGCTCTGCGGATTCGTCAATGATTACCATGGCGGGTTTATCTACCGTGACAGTCAAACCGCCTCTCACCGTCACCGTATCGGGTTGATAAAACAGCAATTCCGCAATTCTCAGAGTCTGATGCCGGACAGCCTGGACGGATGAGGTATTCGAAAGAATACTTATCGGGTTGTCGCTCGCGTAGCTGCCGACCTCTTCAGAAGTTTTGTTTGGCAATACAATGTACTGATAGGAGGCGTTTGTGGGTTTCACGCCATGATCAAGCCAAATGGAAAAAATCGATTTGGTGATCGGTTCCGGTGAACTTCCCGAAATCACGTCGCTCCAGCTTCCGGTTTTCGTCTCCCGTTTTACTTGAAAATCCGTAGGATTCGGGAATATATAGCCGATATTATCGTTATATGCCCAGCGTCCGTTTGATTGCATCGTTCCGTCTGCTATCGGATTGCCATCTACGAGAATATCGCCTATCGCTTGACTTTGGTTCAATGTCGTGTGGATAGGAGCGTTGTTCGTCGAAGCGATTCCTGCACCAAGCGCCACCATTTCATTATCGAAAAAGAAGTAGCCTTTCTTTCCGCTTGTATTCAGCTTGTTAAAATCATACGCGGTGGCCCCATAACGCTCATTAGTCACTCCGCCTACATACGTTTTGGGGTTGTTGAAGTTCCCGTCTTTCGTGAGTGCGTAGGGGGCCGTCGTACCGGGAACATGGGCCCAATCCATCAGCGGATATATGGGTCTGTATTCGTCGCCGGTTCTCTGAATGGCGGTGGCTCCTTGCGGCGTCCAGTACAGAAGGTTAAATCCGCCTGGATTAATCGTTCTCCATTCGCCTCCTTTAACCGTGCTGGAAGACATCTTGACCGTAATTCCGTAGCCATTTCGCATATGTGAGGAAACAAGCGTCTGCCATTGCGTCATATTGTTGGAGTTCTGTCCGTTGCTCGTGCTCGTGCCGAAGTTGCGAATATTGTCTAGGAAACTCGCAAACTCCCCAGCCCTCATTGGATTGGCCATCTGCATCCACAAGAGCGGATCTTCATAGAAGGTCAAAGCCGCGCTCGGATAACCCGGCCAATCAGGTCCATTCATCCCCATGCCCAGATCGGCAACATCACCTCTCACGAGATACCTGGTGCCGTCCAACAAGTATGAAGATAACGAATCAATCGCTGCCTTGCTGTACGAGAACACGGTACCCGAAGTAATGTACGCCCAGAATGACATATCTCTGGCAAAGCTTCTTCCGTAGCCCGTCGTATAATTCGTTTTGCCATGCATGAAAAAAGACATGTCCGACTGGATTCCCGTCACAGTCGTCGTCACATTCGACAGCACGTTAAATGCATTCACGGCGTTCCGAACGATCTGAGCATCCTCCAGCAATAAGCCGCGGTACATATAATTTTGATTGTACCAAGACGAGTTGGCTCCATCGACAGTGTGAGGGTTGCTGTCTAACGTGCCTATAATATTGGAAACTTGCTCTGCAGTTAAATAGCCTTCGCATAAAAGTGCAATTTTTCCCAACCTTAATTGTTTACCGATTCCGGTCTCCCACCAGTTGGTTGAAGTCGGCTTTACCGTAAACCAATAGTTCAGCGCCTTTTTAATACCACCTAGCAGCGCTTCACTATGATAGTTTGGATCATTGGGGTCAGCAAACGCCTGAGCCATCGATTGCATCCGATCTAATGCAAGGTAGGGTGACCAACCTCTCCCATTGGCGGCGGAAGTTGTACTCGTGTAATCGACATCCCCCCAGCTTCCATCCGGGTTTTGATTGGATAAGTAAGTGCCAGCCTGTGATTTGAAGGTCCATTCGACTCGACCGTTCGTTCCATCGTTTATGATATCTTTGGAGATGTAAAAATCAACCATACGCTTTTTCATCATTTTCATATCATCGACCTCTTGGGAAGCATTCGTCTCTTCGGGAGTGCTCGCCGATACGGGCGAGTATACGAATATCGATGATATCAATAAACAAACAGTAGTAAGACATATCCACCTCTTAAACCTTTGTATTTGGTTATCCATTCTATGGCTCTCCTTTTTCAAGCTCAAAAGTAGTAGTTAACGATTTCTATTTAATGGATTGAAGAAGCCCATGGTGTAGATACTTTTGTTCTAATGAAGATCTCGCAAGTGGTTTAATTCAACTCTTCCGTTGTTTCGCGGAATTGCTTGGGCGTCATGCCTGTCGCTTTCTTAAATGCCGTAAAGAAATGGCTTTTCGCTTGAAACCCGGCTGCCTCAACTATTTGCGATACCGGCCATTCGGTGGAATGGAGCAGCTGTTTCGCCTTTTCAATGCGCTGTACAAGAATGAAATCCGACAAGCTCACCTGCAATGTATCCCTGAATATGGTCCGCACATAGTTCGGCGAAAGCCCGATGTGCAAACTGATGTCTTCGATCGAGAGGATAGGATTGTGCAAATTTTGGTTGACGAAATTGACGACAGCTGCAGCTACATCCTCTTTGCGCTTCTCCCGGCCAGGTTTCTTTACCTTCTCTTGCACGACTTGGATTTCTTTCCTCAGCCACTCGTTCACTTCATTTAAACTGCCATACTGTTCAAGCTTCAGATTAATCCCTTGCCAATTCTGAAGAGTATCCGTTTGAAGGAAAGTTTTCGCGATTTCATACATAAGACGGGCTAGATGGAATTTGCACTCCTCGAAAGGCAATTGCCGAAGCCATTGAAAAATATCATCCATCACTTTCGCCGTCTCAGCTTCATTGCCTTTATTGACTGTCTGGATCAAGGTTTTGATTAAGTCGTTCGGAATATCCTCCGATGATTTTCCCAGCAAAGACTGACGGTCCGAATGATCATAAATCTTCTCTTCTCCGGTTAAAAACTTGATGTAAGAAATCTCGAGCACATCACGGTATAGCGCGTTCAGATCAAAGGAATCCTTGAAGGTTGTTGAAAACGCGCATACGCAATTGATGTTGAGATAGCGGCTCACATTCTCTTTCGCTTCCGCCAAAGCGGCGCGAGACTCGCCATCATCCGTCGGATCCGCCATAAGAACGACGAGATGGTCGTCTTTAAAGTCTATCGATGCTGCTGTAATTCGGCGATTCCGCATCGTCTCTTCTACGATATTACCCATTGCGTATTTAAGCAGCCTGCGAGAATAATACGTATATTCCTCTTCGAAGGAAGGGTACGATTCGATCCTTACGACCGCAAGTCTCAATCTTCGGGCGCCGGCGATCGGGGTCAATTGCCGGAGGGAAACGAGCGTCAATTCCGGCAAGTTTCCGTTCTGCACCCATTGCCTAAGCAGATCTTCCCGAATAATGTGTTGGCTGGACTTAATCGACTGATCCATTTGTTCGACTTGAACGACCAGCTTGCGAATGCCGCTTCGGATCAATTCATATTCGGCTTTATCGCGAATCGCGTCGTCATGTCGGCCCTCATTCTTATGAAGCAAGCCGACCAGGTCGCTGAATGGCAAGTAATTTCTTCTTGAGATCCAGAACACAAAAAACAAAGTCAGTAAAAACATTCCGCCCGCAGAAAGCAGAATCACATTCCTCAAATGGGATACTTTGCTCTTCCACATCTCCCAAGGCATGAATTGGTAGACCGTCCAGCCCTCCGGATCAATTTTGCTGTACCGAACGGTCCATTTTTGCTTGCCGTTCTCCCATCCGAACGTTCCCGTCTCGGCTTGCGATTTATCTGGAATCGCTTGCGCCAAATTCTCCGGCACTTCACCGATGATCGGATTGCTAGAAGGATCGGTTATGATGATTTTCACTAAGCTTTGATCGTTTGACTGCATGACATAGCGTTCAAACAACTTCTGATCAAGCAGCATAATCAAATAACCTTCAGGCTTCTTTAAACCTATCGCGCGGACAGCCAGTTTAATGAAGGATTCCGAAAGATAATCATGTCTGCTAAATCGAAGATACGGTTCGGAACCTTCAACTATTTCCTGCAGCAGTGGCTGATCATAGAATTCACTATAATCGAACATGGCTTCGCGCGAGGTCAACACGCGCTTTCCGGAAGTGCTGATCAAATCGATATTATAGATAAAGGGTTCTGAAGAGATATATTTCTTGATATTATTGTTCAACCTGACAAGCAGTTGAGGATCATCGTAATCCGTGAACCATCCTTGTACAGTCTCGTCCTCATACATCCTCATTCCATAGAGGCGCAGCTTATAGAGGGTAAACTTCGTGTTTTCAATGATTTGGCCGAGCTGGGTTTGGGCAGCCTGGTCGATTTCCTCACGCGCAGACATAGAAAAAATTTGGACAAGGTACAATGAAAAGACAGTTACGATAATCGTAAAGAGGATCGCGAATGTGGCAAACACTCGGAGATATGTTTTATGAAGAGACCATTTCAGTCTTTTTATTCTACGCATAATAGTCCCTCACACCTGTTGGAATAACTCTATTGTACCCAGCAGGCTCGGTTTTCGATAGTTCTGGTTTTTACAATGATGAAATTCAGAACGTACGATAAATATCCTCGAGAGAAAGATCCGCGCAAGCCATCACCTCATCCGCCGCACCGTAATACATGCGTACGGTTTGATCCATCAGCAACACGCCGCAGGAAAACACGACACCGCCGAAGAATCCGTTCATCTCATAATCCGTTTCGGGCATCAAGACCGGAACACGGGACCTGGCAAGCACCTTCCCAGGATCCTTCCTATCCAGCAGTACTGCTCCCATACAGTATCGATCGTTCACATCGGCTCCATGATACAGCTCAAGCCACCCATCATTCGTTAGAAAGGGTACCGCGCCTCCGCCGATTCTCCCGTTATCCCAGCTTTGCTCACTTAAGCCGATCAGGAACCGATGATTTCCCCAGTGCATCAGATCCGGAGATTCCGCAATCCACATCTCCGGCGAACCGATTGATTTCGGGACAGGACGATGCAGCATAAAGTACTTGCCTTCAATTTTACCAGGAAAGATCGCAACGTCTTTATTTTCCGGCGGCAGAATTAATCCAAGTCTCTCAAAGTTATGAAAATCGTCCGTTACCGCCAATCTTACCGCTACGCCCTTGGGAGATACGGCACTATAAGTGATGTAATAACGATTGCCCAGCTGAGTGATCCTCGGATCCTCGATACCCCAAGTCTCCTCGGCATCAATCGGAAACAACGACGGATGCTCGTCGATAACGAACCGGACTCCGTCTTTGCTTCGCGCAACCCGCAGATGCGATATCGAGGTTAAATAAGCGTACCGTCCTTGTTCTTTCACGACACGCGAATCTTCATAGTTATATCTAGGATCGTTCTTGTTCAGATATTTGATCTCGAGCGTCCCATCCTGCTCGTTCAATACGGGTACGGCTATATAGTTTCCCGGCACATGGACGGGCATCTCCGCAACTCGGAGCAGCAAGACGATCTCGTCATTGATGGCAGCCACCCCGGCATTGAACACGCCGACGACTTTAAAATCGGGTCTACTGGGCTTCACATGGTTAGTCGAAATAATCGGATTCTCTTCTAGTCTGCCTATTCTCATCTTGTTCTCCTTCATCGTTTATACGGATAGCCGCATCGCGCCGAAGCAGTTACAGCTTCGGGCGCGATAGCAGCCTGCAGTTAGCTTAATGACGGGAAATATAAGCGTCTAGTTGTTTTTGATACTCGTCTTGAACTTTTTTAAGCGTGTTGCCTAACTTAGATTTGAATTCCTCCATCCCTTTGTTGGGATCAAGCCCGCCGAGCAGAATCGGATAGACGAATGAATTGGCTTTCAGCGTCGCCACTTCCTGGGCGACCGGATCAGGATTGAATGTAAAACCTGCATCCACAGATTTGATGAAATTTTTTGAATCTTTCGTCCATCTCCACCACTTCAAATCTTCTTCTGATAATGTAGAATTATAGCGTTCCAATGTCGGATTCCATATCCAGTCGTAGCCGAAGAGCGGGTAATCCGCACTAAGCGGCTTATAGCCATCCTTGCCTACCGCTTCCCAATCTTGTCCCTCGATGCCATAACTAAGCAGATCATAATTTTCCTTCTGATTCGCCCAGTCAAGGAACTTGATGGACCGTTCTTTATTCTTGCTTGTCTTTGGAATACTGATAAAGTTCCATTGTTTGAAATCGGAAACGTATTTCTGAGACGGGTCTAGCAGCGTCAGCCACTCTACTTCGCCGCCGAGCTTCTTCACCGCGTCTTGCATATTTTGCTTAACGCCTACGTCCGCAATGGTGATCGCTGCAGTTTTACCGTTCATGAACAGATCCTGTTCGTTTTTTACAGCCAAATTATCTTTGTTGATGATGCCATCCTCATACCACTTGCGCATATTCTGGATGCCTGCCCAAATTCCGGCGTCTTTCTCTTCGAGCATGTTGTAGATTTTGCCGTTGTTATTTTTCTTGTATAGGAACGGGAACAGCTGTGCGATTTCTTGTTTATAGTCATAGACGGGATCGTAGTTGAACTTATAAGCATTCGTAATCCGGTCCGTATCTACCATCGTAGTAAGAGGACTCATGCCCTTCTCGTTCTCTTTCACTTTATACAAATAAGCATTGAAATCCTCGAAGGTTTTGATCTTTCCTAACCCATATTTCTCACGTAAATCTTTGCGAATATAAATGCCACGGATTTGGTAATGCGAGATACCTAGCGGAATTCCGTACACCTTGCCTTCAAACTTGTTGGCATCCCACATGTCTTGGGGGCGAGTGCTAATGATATTGGGCCCGTACTGCTTCAACAATTCGTCCAGCGGCTCATAAGCGTTCGAAGAAACCATTTTGTTCATGTGGAGCCATGGCGCGTCGAAAATGAGGTCAATACTCTCGCCGGAGGCGAGCGCCACCGAAGTCTTGCTGTCTAAATCAGACCAAGGAATGAAAGTAATATCCAGCTTAGCGTTGATCGTCGAAGCCATCCGTTTCTCAACTTCCGCAATGACAGCGTTCATCTTCTTCGGACGGTCGCCAGGAATATAGATTTTGAGCGTAACAGGGTCTAGCGCTTTCGACCCGCTGCCGTTCCCTTTAGCCGCCGTTTCTCCGGCATTTCCGCCGTTCGTTGTTGATTTTCCTTCGTTGTTGTTCCCGCTGCAGGCGGATAGGATACTCGATAAAACAAGAATCAGGACAACGAACATGAGCAGCCTGCTCTTTTCTTTAGACTTGAAGTAACTCATTGCTTTTCCTCCCTTTTTTGTTCACACATGTATGCTCAACCGAATTCGGTTAACGCCGTTTTACCCTTTGACCGAACCAACCGTCAATCCCTTTACAAAATATCGTTGAAGGAATGGATACAATAAAACGATGGGGCCGATTGTCAGACATACAGTCGCCAGCTGTACACCATAGGACGGAATAGCCTGCGTATAGCTTGTGCCTGAACCTTGGATGTACGATGCGGCGTTAATATTGGAGATCAATTGGCGAATCATAATTTGTAATGGGTGCAGGGTTTCATCGTCGATAAATAACAAAGCCAGCCACCAATCATTCCAGTATTGCAGCGCATACAAAAGCGTAACGGTTGCCAGCACCGGTGTGGAGATGGGGAGAATAATCCGGAAAAAGGTTCGGTATTCMCCAGCTCCGTCTACGGTAGCCGCCTCATTCAACTCGTACGGCGTTGTCCGGAAGAACGCGACCATAACGAAGGTATTAAATGGATTTAGCACATAAGGCAAGATGAGTGCCCAGATCGTGTCCTTCAGGTGATACCAGTTCGCGATCATCAGGTAGAACCCTACTAAACCTGATCCGAACAGCATAGTAAAATAAGTAAGAAAAGCCAGAGTGTTGCGAAATCGAACCTTGCGATGCGAAAGGACGTATGCGTACATAGAAGTTATGAGTACCGCAATCAGCGTTCCCAGGATCGTAACCGAAATAGTAACGCCATAGCTGCGGTAAACCTGTCCTCCATTGAGCAGAAAGTGGTATGCGAATAAACTCAGTTTTTCCGGAATAATCTGGAAGCCATTAACGCGAAGCGCATTCTCATCAGTAAATGATCCGATAAGGACCATCCAAAAAGGAATCAAACAGAATAACATGAAAATGGTTGTAATCAGATACGATGACATGCTCAGGATGCGATCGTTCAGTCCATAAACCTTTCGTCTCAAATCAGATCACCTCCTAGAACAGTTTGGAATCAGGGTCGTATAATTTGATGATCCAATTAAAAAAGAGGATCGTGATCAAGCCCATCACGGATTGATAGAGCGATACGGAGGAAGCCATCCCGAAGTCGCCAAGCCCGCGCAAAGCCCTGTAGGAATAGGTATCGATAACGTCTGTTGTCGGAAACAGCAGGCTATTCTCCCCGACAATTCCGTAAATCATCCCGAAATCGCCGTAAAAGATCCGACCGATGGCAAGCAATGTCAGGATGATGATGGTCGGGCGCATCATCGGAAGAGTAATATGCAGAATTTGCTTGAACCGACTTGCTCCGTCGATCGTCGAGCTCTCATACAACTCATCGGGTATCCCGGAGATTGCAGCCAGAAAGATGACCGAATTGTATCCGGCGAACTTCCATATGGAAACTATTGTTAATATAGCTGGCCAATACGAAGGCGAGCTGTACCAATCGACGCCGGTCACACCCCATTTCTCCAGCTGCAGATTGACCAGGCCGTTCGTGGAATTCAGCAATCCGAACACCATCAGGCTGACAACCAGCCAAGATACGAAGTACGGTAAGAAGATGAACGTCTGTGCTAGCTTCTTATAGATCCGCGATCGAATTTCATTTAATAGAATTGAGATGATCAATGCTGTCCCCAATCCAAAAAAAATAAAAAGCGCGTTAAGACCCAGTGTGTTTAAGGTAATCCGGATCCACTCCGTACCCCCGAAGAGAAACTTAAAGTTCTCGAAACCGTTCCAAGAGCTCCCCCAGATCCCTTCCGTAATTCTGAACTGTTTGAAGGCAATAATGTGACCGGCCATCGGCAAGTAGGCAAATAAAATGAGAAAAAGTATACCCGGCAATGCCATCACATAAAGACTACGATTTCGTACAATATCTCTCAGCAACCCCATGATGTTCTCTCCCTTCCATGCACACATTTTAGGTTTAGCCGATTGGTTCTGTAAAGTTCTTGTTTTAATAAACGGCCATTAAACAGGTGCGCAAGGAAGTTCTGATCTTAACTAAAAGTACACGTGCCATTACTGACATCAACCGGAACGCGTCTGTTCAACATTAGTTGTTGGCGGCGGCAAGTCATGGAATGATGAATAACTCTCGAGTTTTGTTGAGATTGAGCCATTTTTCGACAAGACTTTTCTCTGCCCAGATCAAATACCATCGGATAAAAATCCGATGGTATTTGATCTTATGGCAGCCACATTATATATTCGCTTCTTGCCATAATTGTCAGGTTTAACCTTTGAGCGCTCCAACCATTACTCCCTTAACAAAATACTTCTGCAAGAATGGATATGCTGCCAGGATAGKGAGTGTAGCAACCATAATAGTTGCATATTTGATCGTTTCTCCAATTGACTGTCTGTCCTGTGCTACTGTTCCGGACATCATTTCATCCGTACTGTTGGAAATCAGAATTTCCCTCAGCGCCAACTGTAACGGCCATAAATCCCGATTTCTCAAGTAAATCATGGCGCCAAACCACGCATTCCAGTGGCCTACCCCATAATACAGCACCATAACGGCAATGGTTGGCAAAGCCAGTGGCAAAATGATTTTGAATAGGATGGTGAAATCATGTGCGCCATCGATATGGGCAGATTCTACCAAACTGTCCGGAATTCCCTGGAACGCCGTTCTCATGATAATCAGATTCCAGGTTCCGATTGCTCCGGGAATGATCAAAGCCCATAATGAATCCATTAAACCGAGATTCTTGACTAACAAGAAATTGGGAATCAGCCCACCACCGAAAAACATGGTGAAAACAATCATGATGGTAATCGGCTTTCTCCAGAAGAAATCTTTCCTGGAGAGAACAAAAGCTCCCATGGATGTCATCATAATATTGTAAGCCGTGCCCACCACTACAATAAAGAGGGTATTCATATACCCGGTATAAATGATTGGATTTTTTAACACAGCTTTATAAGCATTTAGACTCAAGCCCAATGGCTTCAGAAGTAAGCCGCTATGGGCTGTAAGCTCATCTGCACTGCTCAAAGATGCAAAAATAACATAAACAAACGGATAGGCCGTTATCACAGCTAGAGCTGCTAATAAAATAACATTCACCGAATCAAAAATGTAATCCCCAACTGTCTTTTTGACAACCATGCCTTCCACTCCTTACCACAGACTGGTTTCATTAACCTTACGGCTTGTATAGTTTGCTGCTACGATTAGAATCAGGTTCACTACAGAGTTAAATAGCCCCACCGCTGCACTGAAGCTGTAATTTGCCTCCACCAATCCACGTCGGTACACATAGGATGAAATGATATCCGCTGTTTCATAAGTACTGGGATTATAAAGCAATATGACTTTTTCATATCCTTCACTCATCATATGGCCAAAATTCATGATCAACAGGATCACGATTGTGGGAGCAATTCCCGGTAGAGTGATATGGACAAACTGTTTCCACCTTCCGGCTCCGTCAATGGTTACCGCATCATATAACTCCGTGTCAATAGCGGTGAGGGCAGCGAGATAGATAATCGACCCCCAACCTACGCCCTGCCAGATGCCTGTACCTACATAAATTGTCCTAAACCATCCTGCTTCAACAAGAAAGATCGTTCGAGAGCCTCCAAAATAAGCAATAATATCATTGATCAGGCCGCCTTTTGCGAAAAAATCAATAATCATGCCACAGATAACCACCGTTGAAACAAAGTGTGGTAAATAGGTAACGGTTTGGATCGTCTTTTTAAAATATTTACTTTTGATTTCATTAAGCAATAACGCCAAAATAATAGGTGCCGGAAAAGAAAAGATAAGCTGATAGGAATTGATTAATAAGGTATTTCGGATGACTCTCCATGCGGAGATACTGTTAAAGAAATCATGAAAATGTTTTAGTCCTACCCAGTTACTGTCCCAGATTCCTTTTACGGGGCTAAATTGTTTAAACGCGATGATGACCCCGTACATTGGAACGTAGTGAAACAAGATATACCAGGCTACTACGGGCAGGGCCATCAATATCAACCATTTATTTTTTTTATAATCTTTTTTTATTGCCTGAATGAGGCTTGGCTTGTTGTATATCAAATGTTGCGGCTGCATCTTTACTTCTGGCACTATTGGAACCTCCCTGTATGGTGAAATGGGGGAATTTCTTCCCCCATTTCAATCATGCTATTTAGCAAAGATGTCGCTGATATTAAACGAATGCGGATTTAATGCCTGCGGGAATTTTTTAATGAACCGATCATAGGCGCCCTGTCTAACTTTGTTGATATCCTCAATACCTAGCTTTTTGATTTGCTCCACATATTTATCCCAAGTAGCATCCACATCTTCTTTCCCCATAAGCCACTTCAGGAACATTTCATCCTTATACGTATTAATTTCATTTTGTTTGGTAGTGGTTTGAGAGACTTCATCTGGAGTCAAATTCCCTCTATAGTTTTTATTGGCCTTGGTGACCTGCTCCGCATATTTGGTCCAGGTTTTAAGTGACTCTTGTTGCTGTGGCAACGCCATGTACTGTTCAAAATACCTCCTATCCTGTACAAAGGGTCCGTCTTTAAAGGCGCGGGTATAAAATGTTCCCATGGTTGCGATAGGCTGTCCGTTGGGATTATTCGTAACCAGCTCCGTATATTTGGGATACCCATTATCCATCTTATAGCTGACGCCCTCAATGCCGAAGTTATAGAGCATGGATCCTTCCTTCGTATAGCCATAATTCAAGAATGCGAGTGCTTCCTTCAGATTTTTCTTAGCTGTGCTGGTAATGTTCCATGCACCGTTGCTGACGGTGGGGCCGTCCTTCGGCATAAAGGGATTGAAGTCACCTTTCTTAAGTACGGGATACGGCATGGCGACCTGGTCAAATTTCGGATCTTTCTTCGCCATCAACGGCAAGTATTTGCCCAGACCTGAACCCGTGTTTCCAACGGTTGCACCAGCTTGATTTCCAGTAATTTTGGCATCGATCGTCTTGGAATTATTCGTAGCCAATTCGGGGTCTAATAGACCGTCCTTATACCATTTTACCATGGTCTTGGTATATTCCTTGAACCTTGGGTCAATCGCTCCGTATACGACCTTGCCATTCTCAATAAAGTGATCCTGGCTAATCCCCCATGCTCCGGTAAAGTAGGTCCCTTTAATATTTCCGACACTTCCGGTAAAAGGCGCGGTTGCCCCCTTCTTTTCTTTGAAGGCTTTCAATACGGTATACATTTCGTCGATGGTTTCCGGCACTTGCAGTCCCAGATCATTCAACCAGTCTTTACGCATAAAGCCTCCAAAGAAAGTGTAGATACTCTCATCACCCTTGAGGAAAGGGACATAAAACTGCTTTCCATCCTCTGTCTCTACATCCATTAATAAATTAGGATAGGCTTTATAGATTTTGGCAAGATCTGGTGCATATTTAGGGATTTCATTCTTGATGTCAACCAGTATCCCGTCTTCGTAGGCTTTTGTCCTTCCTCCAGGATAGTCTCCAAAGGTACCCACAATAAAATCCGGTATATCGCCGGACGCAAGCATAAGATTAAACTGTTCTTTCGCCGAGCCCTCTGTAGGATGGATATATTCAATCTTAACATTTAGCCTCTTCTCCAGCTCTTTGTTCAGTGCGGATTCGGCATAATTCTTCATCACCGAAAGAGAAGTACTCATCAGGGGATCCCAGACGCGGAATGTTACCGTTTTCTCAAAAGGTAATTTTATTGCGGTATCCGTCGAAGTCGAATTCGTTGTTTCAGCCCCTTTTTCCGCCTCTCCACATCCTGTCATCATCACAGATGTTAAAAGCGCTATCAAGAGGGAACCGGTCGTCATCTTGTTAAAAACCTTTTTACTTTTCAACACTTTTTCCTCCCCATAAATTTCATGTTTTTGCCACACGCAATTGTAACCTGACTGCAAGCATTCACTCTACATCAACAATTACAATTGCTAGGGCAAGTGTAGTATTTCTATCAACCGTAAATCAATCTCCATCCAACAGAATGCGTATTCAAAATCCCCAAAACCAATATCAAATTTGAGCAAATCATCATCAAAAAACAAAAAACGGTGCAACGCCTAACGATGTCTGCTTCCTACGGCACTGCCGGAGTGCCGCCAGTCAGGCAGCACAGGAAGGGCATGCTCCAAGTTGTAGGCCATAGATGGTCTTATAAAGCCTGCGGGAAAATTATGGAATTTCATTTATAATGTATTGTAGTATACTATTTAGGAACGTAAACTCTCCAAGACTGGTAATCCCTGCTTGCGGAGCATGGAGACGAACCTTCGAATGTGGCTGAAGATCCGGGTACCCTCCTTCTGTGCGGAATTTTGTTACCCGAACTCACTAATCATAATAATGAGGGGGATCTCATGAACGTAAAGAGAGTTTTGAACACTAGAAATAGTATCATTTTCACCCAAATTTTATCTTATATTTTGATTCTGTTAATTCCTACCATTTTCACTGGAATCGTTTATTTTGTTACTGTAAGGACCATTGAGCAAGAAACAAACAGGGCAAATCTTGCTATGCTGAAACAAGTTCAGCTGAATATGGACAACATCTTAAAGGATGCCGAGCGCTTAAGTTTTGATATTGCCTTTAACCCGGATATTCAATTGCTGGCCACTTCGCAGGAAACGAACTGGAATAACAAACAGTATGAGGTTTCTGAGATCGTAAAAGATTTCAAAAGGATGAATATAACGAATGGCTACATTGATAATTTTTATGTGTACCTTAAAAACTTGGATGCTGTGATTTCTTCAACAGCAGCTTCAAGGAGTAATTATATGTACTCTTTTCTTGTCAATAAAGACATAAGGTATGAACAATGGATAGATACTCTTCAAAATACGTACAGCGGCAGATATATATCAATAGACAATAAGACAAACTCAAGTGAGAATTCCGGAGCGCTCGCTTACATGCGTTCAATCCCAATATCAAATTCGGAGAAGTCTCTTGCCACAATCGTCATCCTGTTAAATAAAGAACGATTTACTGAAATGATTCAAAATATACAATCGGCGCAGTATGGAAGTATCTTTATTTTAGACAAGGATAACAACATTCTTGCGTCGACTGCTTCTTTTCATTTATCGGACATCTTACAGGTGGAAGAGCTGAACGATAGCAATAATATGCTGGTGAAAGGACAAGGAAAGGATTCGTTAATCATATCCTATACGAAATCCGATGTATCCAAGCTAAAGTATGTTTCCATTGTTCGGCGAGAGATTGTGATGGAAAAAAGTGAGTTTACAGAAAAATTAATGATTGCAAGCATTATACTATGTTTAATTTTTGGAGGAGCAGTATCGGTATTACTTACCTGGCGTAATTATAATCCGGTTCGTAATCTCATCCGTATCGTCCAAAATGGGAAAATAAAGAACTCTTATGACAGATCCGGTAATGAATATCAGTTTATTTATGAGGCAATCCAGGATGCTCTTCAAGAAAAGGAAAAAATAAACCTGAAACTTAAACAGCAAAGCAGTGTTGTGAGAGCGGATTTTCTGCATAAGCTTTTAAAGGGGAAGTTTGGCAATATATCTGTACATCATAATGCATTTTACGCTCTTGACATGCAGTTTATATCCGGTGATTTTATAGTAGTGCTCCTCTCCATAGAAGATAAGGGCAAGCTTATTTCCTTAGGGATTGGAGATGATTTTGAAGCGAAGTCAAAGCTCCCCAGCTTTGTGATCACCAATGTTTTCGAGGAGCTCTTGGGACAAAGGTATAAGAATTTTGTTACAGAGATTGATGAGAAAATAGTATTCCTAGTGAACCTGCAGGATCCTGAAGCGGTAGATCATGTGCAGGAATTGGTAAACATTACAGAAGAGCTGCAAAACTTTTTTGGAAAATATTACAATATGATCTTTACAGTTTCCATCAGCGATGCCCACACGGGTATCCATGGTATGCAGGAAGCCTATCAGGAAGCCGTAGAAGCCCTGGAATACAAATTGATTGCCGGTAACGGAAAGATCATCAGCTTCCAAAGTCTGAAATATAATGTCAGAGATTATTTCTACCCTCGTGAAAAAGAGCAAAAATTAGTGAATTGCATCAAATCCGGAGAGTTTGAAAAAGGAAAGCAATTACTTGATGACATTATTCGCTCCAACTTTATTGACGGCACTCCCACTGCTGAAATGACAAGGTATTTTATGTTTGACCTTGCAAGTACAGTCGTAAAAACAGTAAAAGAAATATCTGCTGCTGAACCGGTGGAAAAATTGTTTGTATGTGAAACCCTAGCTGAACTGCAGGCGGAAATTACCAATACACTATCATCAGTATGTAAACGCATACAGTCAAAAACCGGTAATCGTTCCTACGAATTGAGCAGGAGTATCATCGAGTCTGTTAACACCCACTATGGAGAAGTTACTTTAAATGTAGCGATGATTGCAGAAAATCTAGGAATTACTCCCAGTTATATGTCCAAGCTCTTCAAAGAACAAACCGGAGAAACCTTGCCGGATTATATCAATAAGGTAAGGTTAGAAAAAGCGAAAGTGTTATTAAGGGACGAAAAACTCAATATCTCCGACGTGGCTGTCAAAGTAGGGTATTTAAACAGCAATGCGTTGATACGCAGTTTTAAAAAATATGAGGGAGTTACTCCGGGAAAATATAAAGAGTGATGCTCCTTTTATTCCAGCGGACCCGGAAGAGGTCTGTTTTTGTGAGGATATGAAATAAAGGATATGGTTTCTATAAACAATTTGCATGTCAAAAGATAAAATGATGTTTTACAATGAAATGGAGGATAAATACTATATCAAAAACTCCGGGCAATTCGATGCGGACAACATGATTCTGGAGTAGGTGGGCTCCGTGCCGAGCAAACGGGAGTACCGGCGTTTCATCGGGGACTAAGTGATGAAGCAGCAGGATATTGCGCTCGCCGATCCGACACGCCGAAACATCCTGACCAGGCTGTCACAGAGGCCCGCGACAGTCGGGGAGATCGCCGAGCCCTTCGAGATTTGCGCACCCGCGATCTCCCAGCACCTCAATGTGCTGGAGCGAGCAGGGCTGATCGAACGCACAGTGGCGGACCCTGTCGATGCGCACCGAGCCACTCGAACAATGAACATGAACATGTCCACATCCGCACCGGAGTTCACCATCACCCGCACCCTGTGCCTTCGACACCTCTGGAGTCCATCTCCTTCGACGTCCGCGAAGGCGGACCCTACCGCTACACAATGGTCAACGTCGAGACCGGCGAGGAGTAGGTTGGCGGATGCATATGAAACGTGCCGGCGGTTCCAGCAGTCTACAGAAAGCGGCTCTACTACTTGCTGTATCCCATCGTTCCATTGGACGTACCACTTGCGAGCAGGAAGAAAGGCAAAACCTGAAGTACCTCCTTGAGGACTACGAGAAGCTTACAGCAAGGCTGAAAGAGAACTTGTTGATAATTTTCCTTGATTAATAAAGATCATCATCACACTATTTTTATCTGACTTTTTCGTATGATACATTTATACATCAAGAATAAACCCGCGCAATTTGAACGGGTTTACAGTGTAAGTAATATCAATTCTGATGTTTAAATTTCACTAATACATTCCGTACTCAATGCACCAACCGCCCATCCCTAAACTGCACAATCCGTTTCGTCTGCTCCGCAACCTGTCGATCATGCGTAATCACAATAATCGTCCGCCCCTCCTCATTTAACCGCCTGAAAATATCCATGATCTCCACACCCGTCTTCGAATCCAGCGCTCCCGTAGGCTCATCTGCCAAGATGATCGGTGGGTCACCAGCCAACGTCCGGGCAATAGCAACCCGTTGCTGCTGCCCACCAGAAAGCTCCGAAGGAAAGTGCTTCCGGCGATCCAGCAAGTCGACCGATTCCAACGCTTGCAAAACAAGCGGCTCCCTCTGTTTCCTCGATAATCCCCGATAAATCAATGGTAGCTMTACATTTTCATAAGCACTTAATCTCGGCAGCAAGTTGAAGTTCTGAAAAACAAACCCAATCTTTCGATTCCGAATCTCAGCCAATTGTGAATCCTTCAGCGAATGAATCTGCTTCCCATCGAGCACATACAGACCTTCGTCCGAAACGTCCAAACAGCCGATGATATTCATCAGCGTGGACTTTCCAGACCCCGACGGCCCCATAATAGCAACAAACTCACCTTGTGCGATGTCTAATGAAATGTCGTCTAGGGCGCGGATTGTCTCCCCGCCCATATAATAGAATTTACTAACATGCTCAATTTGAATTAAGGCTGTCATTGTCTTCGCCTCCATTATCTGAAATCAAATAAATGAAGAATGCGATTCAATTCCAATCTATTATAATTCCAATGAATTCTATACTTTTACCGCTTCGCCTTATAAAATTCATGATACAGCTTCATCAGCGCCCGCTTCTCGATCCGCGACACATACGAACGCGAAATCCCCAGCTCCTTGGCGATCTCCCGCTGCGTCCGCTCCTCGCCGCCAAGCTCTAACCCAAACCGACCKACTACGACTTCCTTCTCACGGTCATCCAAAATCTCTAAATTTTTATATATCTTCGACTTCTCAATCTTCAGCTGCACCGCGTCCACCACGTCATCCGCTTCACTGCCGAGAATGTCAATCAGCGTAATTTCATTCCCCTCTTTGTCTGTTCCGATCGGATCATGCAAGGATACATCTTTCCGTGTTTTCTTCAAGGAGCGCAGATGCATCAGGATCTCGTTCTCAATACAACGCGCCGCAAATGTCGCCAGTTTTGTCCCTTTGTTCGGGGAGAAGGACTCGATAGCTTTGATCAGTCCAATCGTCCCGATGGAGATCAAATCTTCCAAATCTTCCCCCGTATTGTCGAATTTTTTGAGGTTGTGTACACGAAGCAAGGTAAGTTCCTTCTTTCGTATCAAGAAAAAAACGAGTAATGATAAAGACTGCACCCACGTCGAAATGGACCAGCTCCTTTTTCATACTCGTTGTCAACTCAAAAATATTTAATCCATCTTTTCGAACCGACCAACCGTCAGTCATCATTCATCTGCCCTTTTTAGGATACTCCAAGCTAAAACTGACTTTCGTAATTCAGGATAATAGTTATTAGATAAAAATAATGACTATATTTAGATAGATTTAACTTAATGAATTATCTCAATCCGCTCATCGATGCGCCAGCCCTTACCATCAATATAACGCATTGGGTTATGGTGCAAAGATTCACAAAAATCTGCCAGTTACCCCACTAACGATGTGAAGCCAAGCATTGGTTTTGTGATTTTCTTTATAAACCCGTGATCTTGCTCCACAATGTTGTTAAGATACTTTGTCTGTCTAATCAAGGTTTCTTTTGTTAAGGATTCCTCATTTATTAATTCTTGTATGGCTGGTGGATATACTGGATTTTTATCCAAGGTGATTACATGTGGGATTTGAGTATGTGGTCATATGGCAATCCGAAAAGCGCAGCAAGGAAAAAAAGGTGTTGGGACAAACCAAACCGATACCTACTATTTTGACGTAGAGAAATGCAAGCGATGCCCTTTTCAAGAAGGCTGCTACAAGGCAGACGCGAAAAGTAAATCGTATTCGGTAAGTATTAATCCGAAGAGCATACTGAGCAAATTGCATCTCAGGAAAGTGAGCATTTCAAGGAGAAATCCAAAGAACGCTACAAGATTGGAGGGATGGAGCTTCAAGGAGCGATGGGGATTTTTGCAGTGAATCTGAAGCGAATATTGAAACTGAATGACTAAAAACTAATAAACCAACAGGGCATTACTGTGTAAAAAAACGGCACCTGCTCCCAAAAACAGGGAGTAAGTGCCGTTTTTTTTCGTTTCAAATATCTAGCGTTAGAAAATGCCTCCCTTCTTCAGTGGCCTTCGTCTTCCAAGAGCTTTCCTTATTAATTTATTTTTTTTACCGATTCTCCGGGTAGAAGTTCACAAGCAATTTTTAGTGTTTGCCAAGGCTTACTTTCGTTTTCTTCTAAAACATTACTAAGCAAGACGTCAGCGGCCATTTCTCCAATGAGTCGTTCTGACTGGTCAATACATGTAAATTTAGGTACATTCAACTGCGTCCAACTTGGGGTACCAATAATGACGGTAGACAGATCATCAGGTATTCCTACCCCGCGTTCTCTTAGTAATTGAACTCCCCCCTCAGCTAATGTATGGTGGCCGAACACAACTGCGGTTACTTGAGAATCCAGCAGATTTGGCATTAACCGGTAACCCCACTCCGCACCAAGACCGCCTAATTGAATCCACTTCGGTTTGACCTCAATACCATGCTCTTTCATGGCAGCTAGAAACCCCAATTTCCTCTCTTGGACATTAATAAACGTGTCCCATCCAATAAATCCGATATTGGTATGTCCATTTTCAATCAAATGTTTTGCCGCGGTATAACCACAGTTCCAGTTATCGCAACCAACAAAATCATATTGATCAACGCCAATTAATGGTCTCTCCAAAATAACGTATGGTATACCTAAGCTGCGTAGATGATCCGTATTTTCAGTCCCTTGAATGGTTGGGCTAATAATTATTCCATCCACGCGCTGTTCGATCATTTTTTTAATAATTTCCCGTTCTCTCTCCATATCATCTACAGTTGTACTGATTGAAACAAAGTATCCTCTGCTTCGAGCTACTTCCTCAATAACAACGACGATTCGAGTAAAGAAAGGATTATCGAACTGCGGAATCAGAACGGAAAGTATGCCACGTTCTTTGCCTTTTAAGCTGCTAGCTACGGCACTCTTCATATAATTGAGCTCTTTAGCCGCTTGAATCACCMGTTCCTTTAACTCTGAGCTTACATAACGTTTATTGGAATCATTGAGAATATATGATACAGTGGCAATTGAAGTTTCTGCCAACTTGGCTACATCGTTAAGTGTTGCATATTTCTTTTTTTTCGGTTTATCGATTAAAACCACCATTTCCCCTCCTCAACATAAGGTAAACGTTTACTTTCTAATATAAAATTCTCCCTAGAATTAATAAAAAAACACAACCCTTTTCGACTAATTCTAGGTATATTTCCAGTTGAAGTCAAGGTCTATACACACAATTCTTTACGTTAACGGAAAATTGTCATGGCTCGGACATACACCTATCAACATTATAAGCATAAGGCCTCATACTCCATAAAGTTATGCCTTTGTTCCCCGTAGAAATACAGAGCAAAAAGCCGAATTCTCACTATACGAATAGTTTAAGTCTTCGACTTGACTCACTTACTTTCAAAAAAGTTACACTTTAAATTTCCTTACTAACGTTTGTAGTTCTTCCGCCATTTGAGCAAGATACGTTGCTGAAGATGAGAGTTCTTCCATAGAGGCTAACTGTTCCTCAGATGCACTTGAGACGCTTTGTGTACCTGATGCAGTTTCTTCTGATTGCTGTGAAACGATGTTTATCAAATTGACTACTTCTTGTGCGCTAGCCGACACTTGTTCAATGGCTGTAGAAACTCCCTCAACTTGCCTTGACACACCATTGACTGATCGTTGGATCTTCTCAAAAGATTCGCCTGCTTGATTAATAACAGATGTTCCTTCATTTACCTCAATAAGCGTCTTTTCCATAGATAAAACCGCTTTATCCGTTTCAATGTGAAGATCGTGAATAAGTTCAGTAATTTTTTTGGCCGAGCTGTCTGATTGCTTCGAAAGTTTTTTCACCTCATTTGCGACTACCGCAAATCCCTTACCTTGTTCGCCAGCACGCGCGGATTCAATTGCCGCATTAAGTGCTAATAAATTGGTTTGTGAAGCTATATCCGTAATCACTACGGCAATTTGATCAATTTCTGATAATTGTTTTCCAAGATTATGAATGATTCCTGCTAAACCATGAATGGATAGCTTAATAAAATTCATTTGATCGACTACCGATTGTATAGCTTCATTACCTGAGAGTGCGAATGCAGATGATACCGTGGACGTTTTCGATACTTCCTGAATGTTGGTAGCAATCTGCTGAATGCCCACCGACATTTTGGTTATCCTTGTTACGCTTTCGCTCAAGCTTAGTACTTGCTTTTCAGATCTAACAGCCATTTCCTGCATATTAAAAGCAATATGTTCCGTTGCTTGACCTGTTTGTTGAGAACAAGCGTTTAAATGCTCAGAAGAGTAAGCTATTTGATGTGCAGTAGTACCTACCTGTTGCACCATCATCCGGAGATTATGGATCATTTGATTAAAATGAAGAGCTAAATCACCGATCTCATCTTTGGACTTCACGATAATTTGCTTTGTTAGATCTCCACCTCCCTCAGCAATTTCCTTTAATTGCCTATTCACTTGAAGAACAGGTTTAACTATTTTTCCAGATATCAATAATGCAAGCCCTATCCCAATTAAAAAAGTAACAATGATTATGGTAATATTGAATTTTCTGACAAAAGACTTGAAAGTAACAATAGCCGCATCTTGCGTTAAAATTAATTCCGATAAGCCATCATTATAGGTAATTAATGAGTTTATTACAGGATCAAAAGGAACCTCTGTATACATAGATTGAGCCGCTTGGGCCCCCTTGCTTTGGACAGCACTGAAAGAAGCATCAATTCCTCGAATATATGTATTCCATTCATTATCAAAGGTTGTAATTGATTTTAACTGCTCGTTATCATGGAAATGGCCTTTGATTATTAGCTTTAATTGTTCAGAAACGTTTTCGATGTCCTTATCCATTAAGGACTTATATCTCTCTTTGTTCTCCTTTGTTGAACTCATTAAATACCTGCCACCATCATCATTCGTCGTGCGGACTAAATAATTAATTTTTTGTAAAATAGATTGTTCATTTTTGCTACCCATGATTTCGTTCGTTAAGGTATTTACTCTTTCTTGAATCCACATATTACATGTGATGGCAATTAGAAATAAAAATAAAAGTGCTAGAAATCCTGACATAAGCTTTAATCGAATGGTCATTCTCAAGTTAATCCCCCCTTAATATCAAAGTTATTGAATGTAAAAATGAGCAATGCAATCACATCTAGGTCATCTTATCATCGAGGCATTGGGATCGTTGCTTTAAAAAATAGCCGATAACTCACTACAATACATAGTGTGTTGTCGGCCTTAGTCTTTTAGTAGGTAAACGTTTACTTGAAGTTTAACATTTTATTAACACACGGTAACTTGGTTTGAAAGTGTAACCGACTGACCTGTACGAGCTGACTCGTAAATCGCCAAGATAATTTCCAGCGGTTTATACCCCTCTTCACCATTAATGACAGGCTCGCGGTTTTCTTCAATCGCTGCAATCATGTCATTCATTTGTTTAATATGACCTGTTCCTTCAATTGCACCAGGGTCACCAGCGGTTGTTACTCCACCTTTAATCATTGAAATGGCAGGTTTCTCATGAGAATCCGCTTCTCCCACTTCAGACTTTAATACTCTAAATACAAGCTCATCGCCATCAATAACGGCACTTCCGTCTTTTCCAAATATTTCAATACGCGCTGTTAGACCCGGATAAGCGCAAGTGGTGGCTACTATTGTACCAATAGCTCCGTTGCGAAAACGTAGAGTGGCTACAGCAGCGTCTTCAACTTCGATTCGATCATGACCCAATGTTTCACAATGCGCATACACGCTCTCGACTGGCCCCATTAAATACTGCAAGACGTCAATCGAGTGAACTCCTTGGTTCATTAATGCCCCACCCCCGTCAAATGCCMAGGTCCCACGCCAAGCTCCACTATCATAGTACTCTTGCGAACGGTACCAGTTGATCGCTACAGATCCCAATACTAATTTCCCAAACCTACCGCTCTCAATGTCCTGCTTCACTTGCTGGGTTGAAGGTTGTAAACGATGCTGTGAAATAACGGCTAACTTAACTCCCGCTTGACGACATTCTTTAATCATTTTCAAAGCATTCTCTGCCGTAATATCGATTGGCTTCTCCGTAATAATATGTTTTCCTGCACGTGCAGCAGCGATAGTAAACTTTGCATGCATGCCGCTTGGCAAGCAAATATTTACGATATCTACATCAGGACGAGCGAGCACTTCATCTAAGTTGCAGGACCACTCACAGCCGTATTTTTCACCGAACTCACGGGCTTTTTCTTCGCTCAGATCACAAATAACAACCAATTTCCCTTTATCAACATCTAACAATCGCTGTGCATGAATATGCCCAATTACGCCCGCTCCAATGATTGCAAACCCATACTTTTCTTTGCTCATCTCTCTACTCCTCCTAGAAGAATAATCGACTCTGCCGTCTCCTGACCAGGAAGTGGGCAGAATCTCTATTCTCTCTCTATTATTTCGCTGCAATGTCCTTCTTGTTTGTGAACATTCCTTTTACCTTATTAAATGCATTAAACTGCGATAAAACTAAAAGCAAAATGAAGATGACTAAAACTAAACATAAAGGTCTTGTAAACAACGGCTCTAGACTGCCACCAGACAGAACCATTGCACGTCTTAAGTTCGTATCCACCATAGGTCCGAGAACGACCCCAAGCAAAAACGGGGAAGCTGGAAATTTCATCTTGGACATCAGTAGCCCAATAATACCGAAAATAAACATGATATAAATACTTGAAATCTTGTTATCGATAACATACGAACCTACGGCACAAATAACAAAGATAACTGGCATCAGGATGCGCTTATCAATTCGAAGTACCTTTACCGTATATCTGGAGATTAGGAGTCCTAAGAACAACATAACAAAGGCACTTGCTGTCAAGTACAAGCTCATGGAGTATATAAACCCTGGCGATTCGGTCATCATTAATGGTCCTGGTCTTAAACCATGAAGCCACATAGCTGCAAGCAATACGGCCGAAGAAGTACTTCCGGGAATGGCCAAGGTCAATAAGGGAATAATATGGCCGCCGATGGTGGAATTAATTCCTGTTTCTGCAGCGATAACGCCCTCATAAGAACCTGTGCCGAATAATTCTTTCTTTTTACTGCGAACTTTTGCCGCCCAGTACGATAACCAGCCTGCCACGTCCTCGCCAACTCCGGGGACAAGCCCGATAAGAACTCCGATCACACCCGAACGAAATATCGTTGGCGTATTTCCCTTAATGATGCCTAACCCCTTTTTGACTCGCAGATCAAGGACTTCCGTAGGAACCTTAATCTGCTGCTTCTTAAAGGAATTCACAATTTCAGGGAATCCGAACAAGCCAATCATGATGGGAACCAATGAAAGCCCTGCCATCAGTTCCACGCTGCCGAATGAAAAACGCGGGTATGAATTTATACCGTCTAACCCGATTTGTGATACGAACAAACCCAGCGCACCGGCAATCCATCCTTTGATTGCATTTCCGCCAGAAGTCAAACTACCGCAAATGATAACTCCGAACAAGCCCAGCAAGAAAAATTCCCACGAACCGAACTTCAAGGAGATCTTCGAAAGCATGGGGCTTAGCACCAAGACGCAAACAGCGCCGAATAGTGTCCCAAGGAAAGCGGAGAAATTCCCGAGGAAAATACCTAAGCCAGCTTCACCTCTCTGTCCGATCTTATAACCGTCAAGCGCTGTTGCCGCTGAAGCAGGTGTGCCCGGTATATTCAGCAAGATGGCGGTTTGAACGCCACCCGATATCGCGCCGACATACACACCTACAAGGGACAAAATAGCTGTTTCCGCGGAAACGCTATACGTTAAACCAGTCAAAAGAGCAATAGCCATCGTTGAGGTCAATCCCGGTAGTACACCCACAATCAATCCAAAAAATACAGATAGAACGAGTGTAATTAAATTAACAGGAGACATCAGAGAGTATAAAGCCTCAAGTGTATAATGCAGTGTCATTTTGTTTGCCTTCTCTCCTTAGAATAAAGGAACTTTAAATAATATTTCAAAAAGTACGTATAACGAAATGCTTACGGAAACCGCAGTCAAAATGATTTTCAAATACGATCCCGCATTTAATACTTTCATCAGAAACACCATGAAGATCACCGATGACAACAAAAAAGGCAACCTCGGCACTAAGACAAAACAATACACAGCAATAATAAGGATCCCTGTAAACATACTACGTACATCTGCATCCTTGAAAAATGGTCCAAACCATTCACTTATCGCTCGTAAGTTGCCACTAAAACCCACGTTTTTCACACTTTTAATAAATAACACAATCGTGCACAGCATCAACATGCTTCCAATAATAATCGGCAGCAGTCCTGGTGATGAGTATACTGGCCCTCCGACCGAATTTATCATCATCCAGCTATCCACTACAATATAAACCGAAACTAGAAACAAACAGATTGACGTTATGAAATCCAGATGWTTAGGCGTTCCTGCCGTTGTGCCTGAGTTATTCTCCATCTGTTGCTCACCTTATTTCTATCAAATTTATTTTGTTGGCTTTTTAATGTTAAATTTCTCAGGAGAGATTTTGGCAACTCCGCCATCATATAATGCCCAGTCCACAGTCGAAGCGAGCTTCTCTACATATTGCTGAGCCTTATCACCACTGAGACCTAGGATCTCTACACCTTTTTCTGCAGCAAACTTCTTGACACTATCACTTTCCACTGCTTTTTTGAAGGCTTCATCAATTTTCTTCACTACGTCAGCCGGCGTATCTTTCGGTACACCAATACCAAACGCTTCACCAAGTGGGACAACGGATTTCAATTCTGGTGCAACTTGCGTTATGGAAGGGATGGGATCAGCACCTTCGATAGCAAGTGGTTTATCTGTCAAAGCAGCAAGCCCTTTTAATTTTTTGCCACGAATCATATCAACCATTTCCATAGACAATTGAGGCACCACTTCGACTTCACCAGAAATTGTAGCTACGATAGCAGGGTTGCCTCCTGCATAAGGGACATGCTTGTATGTGAACCCAAGGTTTGATTTAAGTACTTCACTGGCGATATGCCCACCTGTACCAACACCTGCTGTTCCTATGGATACGTTCCCAGGATTGTCTTTCAAACCTTTAATCAACTGATTGATATCCTGGTACTTAGAATCTGGCTTCACAGCAATAATGTTAGGAGAGAAGGCTGCAATCCAAATGTTCCAATCGCGATACGTTTGCTCTGTATAGCCCATAACCGGATAGCTTGAAAATGACATAAAGCCGTTACCCATAATGGTATAACCGTCATGCGGAGCGTTCCAGACGTTAATCGTTCCTACAGAACCACTGGCTCCTGGTGTATTGACAACGCTAATATTTTTACCTAGTGCTTTGGACATTTCATTTGCTACGGCTCTAGTTGTAAGATCCGTTCCGCCCCCGGGAGCATAAGGAACAATTAAAGTAATATCTTTAGATGGGAACTGGGCTTGCGCACCCTTGAACATAGGTGAAATCTTCGGCCAACCTACTGCTAATCCGATAATGGCTACTGCGGCAACACCGATAATGATCTGTTGTTTTTTCATTTTACTTCCTCCTAATGGATTAGTTTATTAGCGTTTAACACGACAAAGCTCACTTGAAAACTCGGCTTAATTACTTCTAATGTGATCGTGTATTTCATGTTTAATATCTCTCTGATGAAAATACCTCCTCTTTTTAGTTAAACGTTTACTTATTTAAGGTAAACGTTTACTTGATCACTGTAAGCGTTTCCTGAATTATATCTTAATCCCATATCCCAATTGCTGTCAAGGTATTTTTTGTCGTTTTTTGTCTAATGCGAATCATTTGAATTGACTTACAGAAACTGTTGGAATTTGCTATTTAAAATTCCTAAAAGAATTTAGGTTACTCTTCAGGCAGTCTATTTGACTGCCGCAGAGTAACCCTTTTTTCCGCCTTCCAACTGATTTTGATTAGTTGCTCTTGTTGGCCAGTCTGAGCAAGACCGTTACAGCCTCAGCCCTCGTTGTTGAGTCTGTAGGAGCGAATTGGTTAGCGCCTTTGCCTTCTATCAGTCCTTGTTTCTTCATCGCCGCTACTGCACCCTTGGACCACGCAGGAACATCGTTGTCGTCTGTGAAGTCGGTTGTCGATTCGGCATCAACGGCCAGACCCATAGCATTGGCGAGCATCGTTGCCACTTCTGCGCGTGTAATTTCCGCGTCCGGACGGAAGCTGCCGTCCTCATAGCCATGAATAATACCTGCTTGAACAGCTTGCGTAATAGCTTTTCGCGCCCAGCTTCCGATCTTCGCTGTATCTGTGAAACTCAACGCCACTCCTTCTCCCTGCGGCTTCAACGTATTCATCAGCATCACAGCAAATTCCGCACGTGTCACCGTATGATTCGGCTTAAATGTGCCGTCTGGATAACCACTGACGATTCCTTTGCTCACTGCTTGCTTGATGTTAACCTCTGCCCAGTGCCCAACGATATCACTTAATTGAATAGGTGGTTTCGTATCCGAAGGGTTATCTGTAGTTGGTTTCTCCGCTGCTTGATCAATGGCGAATACAGCATATTTGGTAAAGTGATTGACCTCTACCGTAACATGATTACCGTTCACTTTACTTCCGGCCACTTCTACCCATGTCTTCTTCACTTCGTCGTAGTAGAATACCGCCACTTTTTTATTACTCTTCAAGCTGGCTGGATCAAAAGCGAAGCTCAGCGTTACAGGTTTGCTAAAGTTCTCTGAGAAGTTTTTCAAAATCTCATAGATTGGACTGGCTAGAACATCTTTCTCCGTTAGAAGCTTTTGCGTGTCTAACACTTTTTCAATTGTTAGTTTCAGTTCCTTACCTGAGGCATCGGCAGGAATGGAGATTTTGATCCCATCACCCAAACTAACCTCACCGATTTTACCTGTTGGTAGCGTTAAATTACCATCCGTTGAGATTACTGTGTCACTTGTATCTCCTCCTCCGCCATTGCCATTACTAGGCGGCGTTGTAGGTGCAGATGCACGAGTCACTGTAACCGTGTAGGTTTTCGGGGTACCATTCTGAGCTGTCACAACCACAGTAATGATATTCTCCCCTACGTTCAGCGCGATAGCTTTACTTGGCTGACCACTTATAACGGTCGTTCCATTTACTGTGACACTCTCTTCTGCATCAACTACCGTTGGGGTAAGCGTCAAGCTCAGAATATTGTTGGCTACATTTTGTGTATAGCTTTGTTTTGCCCGAGCAAATGTCTCGTTCAACGCGCCCGATGACAAACTAATATTGCTCAAATCAGGGACAGGCGCATGCTTAGTATCGGCCATAGCCGTTTTCATCGACTGAAGGAACCTTGATGTTTCATCGTAAGGTGGTGTACTTAGAACGTTCGGATAGCCGTCATCACCGGGAAGCCATAATAGTTCAACTGGGATATAACCACGATACGGACTATTTCGGATGACCCCGAACAATTTATTCAAATCCATAAGCTCCGTTGTTTCGGCACCACCAGGCTTTTTCTTAACCTGAAAGTTGTTGGAGTAGGGAAGGACAAGTGAAATATCCTTATACCAATCGTATTGTGACGCGTCGACATTTAGAAAATCTCTGTAGTACCCTGTATCGTTCACAATGCCAACATTAGATCTGTTGATCCATTGCACAAGCTGTAGAACCTGGTTGGCCGTTGCTAACATATCGCCGTGGTTCTGAACACCAATTTGAACATCTGGATAATTTGCTGCTGCATAATCGGCAACTTGCTGAATGGCAGGCACAATACGATCATGTGTGATTGTCGCCCAGCCTGTGCGCGCAATGTCAACAGGAGGAGGTCCAGAAAACACACGGATCACAGGCGCACCCATTTCAGACGCAACCTGCGTCCAAAAATTAATGCGCATAATATCCAAATCACGTCTCGTTTGATTGGGGTCCGCAAAGTTATTTTGAATACCCGTCCCGCTTATCGCAATACCCAAACTGCTGGCCAGATCTTTAATTTGTTTGGCATAGGCAAGGATTGCTGGTATCTKAGCTTCTGTAGGCATAGCCGTATTGCTGTACCCTGGAATGTAATAGCAAGTGACGTCGACAGCATCAAATCCATGATCATGTGCCCATTGAATAGCCTCAAGTGCTGTCATTGGAGTCGGTGATGTACGACCTTGCAAGAATGAGTTGATATTCGAGTTAAAGGTGTACATATTGAGACTTAACTTATAGTCACCGTTATAATACGGCACCGTTTGATCCACACGGAGGAAGTTATAATCTGCATCAATATAAGGTGCCGCCGGTGTTATTACGGGTAAAGAGTCACCATTATCAGCAACAAATGTCATCGCGCTCCAGTCAATTTGATCACTATTTTCCAGCTTAATATACTCATTGTATACAGCTAAACTAGGCACATGAATAGTCATGTGTGTCACAAAATTGAACCATAAGCCTTGTTTGCCATCAGGTACATTAAGCTCAGGCGGTACGTCTCCTAAGTATAAATCCGTCAAATTCATACAAAAGTAGAAAGCTCTTTGTTCGATTTTTTTTACTTTGGGAAATCTTGCCGTCGTAAGCTTGCTGGCACTAGAACCCTTTGTTTGGGCGAACGCTTGGGAACTTATCGTTGTTACATTTGGAAAGTTGACTTCAGTTAAATTTTCAAATAGATTAAATGCTTTTACTCCGATTGTCGTTACGTTATCCGCTTGGACTTTTTTCAAATATCGATTACCTTCAAATGCGTTCTTGGGAATGGTCGCAGCTACGAAATTAGCTGTGCCAACGACATAGAGTTCTTCAAGCTTTGTAAGGTTGGAAGCAATAAAAGCACAGTCAGTAGGGTCTAATTCGCCGGCATTGATGGTAAGAACTCGGATATCTCCATAGTTAGTACCCGTAAAATTAGAGCTGTCAATCGCACTCTTCAGAGATTTAGGAGCAAAGTACGTATTTATGGTAACTGTTTGGGTTGCGGCTGGTCCGCTGCCAGCATCCTGCTCAGCATCGTCGCCATTTGACATCACGATTACACCATTGTCACCAATACCGCTCCAGTCTCCATCGTTAATAAAAAGGTCTACGGAAACAGTGGGCACACGAATGATGAGATGGTCGGTATCGACCCCATAAAACCAGTCGCCCGGTGCAGGTGGTGGACCAACAAGATCATCAAG
Source organism: Paenibacillus sp. 01T442 (assembly GCF_056398345.1). Taxonomy (NCBI): domain Bacteria; kingdom Bacillati; phylum Bacillota; class Bacilli; order Caryophanales; family Paenibacillaceae; genus Paenibacillus; species Paenibacillus sp. 01T442. The sequence continues at coordinate 46,907 of NZ_JBFTPF010000022.1, read as the reverse complement.
CCCAATCGGAAGATAAGTTTTATTAAAAGTGATGGATTTAAGGCTGATATCGCCACTAAAAGCTAGCGGACCCAGCGTGCGAGTCAAGCCAAACTCGGCTGTTTCAAGTAAGATATCACCCTGAAACGCGGATGAACCGATGTAGGAAGTATCAATGCCTATTTTCACTGTCTTTAGGCTTGTAAGCCCTTTAAAGGCGTTATTCGGTAATTTGTTGCCGCTCCATGTTAGGAAAGTAGGATCAATGGGTTTTTCTATTGTGAACGAAGTAAGGTTCTTATAATTGCTGAAAGATTTACCCGTAGTAGGGTTAAAGTCGCTATTTGCAAACACTTTCTTTGCGCCGCTGCTTGATTTTATTACAAGTGTCTTCAGAAGAGCAGCCTTAGCGGGATCCGTGGAGTCATATCCAGCTTCGGCCAAAAGATCCAGAAGAGCCTTACTGTTGTTCGTACCATCAAATGTGATGACAGCATCGCCAGTTGGAGGTGGTGCTACCACGACGCCTGATGTAATAGATGTAAGATTGGGACAATTCGGATACGCTGAGGGACTCAGGGATGTAACTTTAGGAATGACTAATGTTGTTAAGCTGGCAATACCTGTGAAAGTACTTGAGCTTAACGTCGTTACGTTATCAAGCTTAACAGATTTTAAATTGTTGTTGACTGAGGTAAAAAGGTTAGTTGGTGTGGTATTCTTCGTGTTGACATTTTGACCACTTTGAGTTGTTGCAGTACCAATAAGTTGAAAATCCACAAGACCTGTCAAACTTGGAATGATTCCCGGTGCCGTTGTGTCATTGCCATCAGCTGATTTCCCAACACCGACGACGCCTGCCGTGATAATTAAGACTTTAATGTCGGAATATGCAGGCTTAGGTGTTAGAGTGTTAAAAAGGTTGTCAATTTGAGTCTTTAACACACCTGCGACAAAAGTACCATTTAATGTCAACGTACCTGTCGCCGTGTCAAAGCTATCGGGGGCGGCGGCCTCAGCCTTTGTGCCCATGGTGAATTGAACTGATGTAAATATCATCAGAATTGCTAGAATAAGGCTCAACACTTTATTCGTTTTTCCTTTATTCATTTTTCTAACCACGTTCTCACTCCTCCTAAAAATAATTTCACTTACAAGATGTCAAGCATTTTGTACAACCACCCTTATGTAAACGGTTGCACACTGTTTTCAATTGGTCTCTCCTAAATTTCAGTGTTGAGAGCGAGAAAACAGTTCCATGCTTATTCCAAATATAGGTAAACGTTTACTTGGAAATTAAATACCAAAGTTCAACAGTTTTGCTTTTGAGAAAGCAAAGAACAGCTTTATGCTGATAGTTGAACAAAAGTTTGAGTATACGTTTACATATAGAATGGAAATAAAAAATACTCAGTAAATCCGACTATTTCTTGTTGCGTGATTCATCATGAGGATATTCTGAAATAGTATAGGTAAACGTTTACGCTCACTTTATGACTATATCATCTTTGTCCATAAAGTCAAGAACTTCTCTTGGTCTGAGAATTAATTATTTACAGAAAATTCGCCAATGAAAAAAGGTTATCCATCAAGCAGTCTGTTCGACTACCTGAGGAATAACCTAATTTTGAGAAAATTGTTTACGTTATTAGTTCTATTAAGCGAGCATCCTCAGAAGAACTGTGACAGCCTCAGCTCTCGTTGTTCGAGCTGTAGGACCGAACTCGTTGTTGCCTTTGCCTTCTATCAATCCTTGTTTCTTCATCGCTGTTACTGCTCCCTTGGACCATACCGGAACATCCTTGTCGTCAGTGAAGCCGGTTGCCGTTTCGACATCAACGGCCAGACCCATAGCATTGGCGAGCATCACTGCCATTTCTGCGCGTGTAATTTCCGCGTCTGGACGGAAGCTACCGTCCTCATAGCCTTGAATAATACCAGCTTGAACTGCCTGTGCGACAGCCTTCAACGCCCAGCTTCCAATCTTAGCTGTATCTGTGAAAGTCAGTGCCGCTCCTTCTCCCTGCGGCTTCATCGTATTCATCAGCATCACAGCAAATTCCGCACGTGTTACCGTAGCATTCGGCTTAAATGTGCTGTTCAGATATCCACTGACGATTCCTTTGCTCACCGCTTGCTTGATGCTAACTTCTGCCCAGTGTCCAGTAATATCGCTAAATTGAATATGCGGTATAGTATCTGTAGGGTTCTCTGTTGTTGGTTTCTCCACAACATGATCAATGGCAAATACGGCATATTTGGTAAAATGATTGACCTCTACCGTAATATGATTACCGTTCACTTTACTTCCAGCCACTTCCACCCATTCCTTCTTCACTTCATCGTAGTAAAAGACTGCTGCTTTCTGATTGCTCTTCAAGCTTGCCAAATCGAAAGCAAAGCTCAGTGTTACAGTTTTGCTAAAGTTCTCCGAGAAGTTTTTCAAAATCTCATAGATTGGACTGGCTAGAACTTCTTTTTCTGTGAGAAGCCCTTGCGTGTCTAACACTTTTTCTATCGATAATTTCAGTTCTTTACCTGAGGCATCAGCAGGAATTGAGATCTTGACTACATCACCCAAACTAACCTCACCTATTTTACCTTTTGGCAGTGTTAAATTCCCATTCGTTGACATCACTGTGTCACTTGTGTCTCCTCCTCCGCCGTCGCCATTGCTAGGCTGCGTTAAAGGTGCAGATGCACGAGTTACTGTAACCGTATAGGTTTTGGGTGAGCCATCCGCTGCTGTTACATCAACAGTAATGATGTTCTCCCCTACGTTAAGCGCAATCTTTTCGCTCGGCTGTCCAGAAATAACGGTCGTTCCGTTTACCTTCACACTCGCTGGTGCATCCTCTGCCGTCGGTATAAGCGTCAGACTTACAACGGTATTCGCTACATTCTGCGTATAGCTCGTCTTTACGGTAGTAAACGTCTCGTTCAACGCGCCTGTTGATAAACTAATGCCGCTCAGTTTCGCGTTCGAGCTTGCCGCATTTACAATGACAACAAAGTTCGTCGTCTTGGTCACGCTGCCCTCTGAATAGCTGACGGCAACCATAGTCGTACCACTTGTGTGAAGCAACGTTCCATTCGCCGGCGTAACCGTGTAGCCGCTCACATTGGCTTTCGTGCTATCGCTATAGGCTGCTTCAATCTCCATACCAGTGAAATCAAGCGCATCGCCGACTGTGTAGCTTGTTTTCGTAGGCTGCGGTTTTATCGCAATGCCAGTTAGCGTGACCGCTGCTACATGAGCAGAAACGACAAAGTTCGTCGTCTTGGTTACACCGTTCTCCGTATAACTGACGGTAATTGTACTGGTCCCCGTTGTGTTAAGCAACGTTCCATTCACCGGCGTAACCGTGTAGCTACTCACTTTAGCTTTCGTGCTATCGCTGTAGGCTGCTTCAATCTCCAAACCAGTGAAGTCAAGCGCGTCGCCGACAGTGTAGCTTGTTTTGGTAGGAGGTGTTTTTACTATAATGCCAGTCAGGGTGACCGTAACGCTGTTAACAGAGACGGTAAAGTTCGTCGTCTTGGTTACGCTGTCCTCTGTATAGCTGATGGTAACCATAGTAATACCCGGTGTGTTAAGCGGCGTACCACTCGCTGGCGTAACCATATAGCCGATCACGTTGGCTTTCGTGCTATCGCTGTAGGCAGCTTCAATCTCTAAGCCAGTGAGATCAAGCGCATCGCCGACTGTGTAGCTTGCTTTCGTAGGCGGCGTTTTTACCGTAATGCCAGTTAGACTGATGGTTGTCACGTTGTTTGTTATTGTATAACGCTGAACCGTCTTTCCGTCTTCGGCAAGCACAGTAAGGACATTGTCAATGGATACGTTTGTAGAAATCTCCCTTGCACTATTAAACGATGCCGCGTCTTTTACAGTTGCAGACACAGAAGCGTTTGCGACGACTTTCCAACCAGCCTTGCTGTTTTTTAGAAGCGTTGCTTTCAGCGCCTCCTTTGTCGTGCCTGCTGGCACATTGCGTATAGTGAAGTTCGGCGCCTTGCCGCTTACGATGATGCCAGGAATGTAGCCGGGACCACTGGTTGCGGCTGTTACATAGGCATTATTGCTGAGTGCTCCAGCTGCGTTATTCACATACGAACCCAGAATAATAAAGTTTTGCGCCTCGGACGGCGAATTGGTTGTAGTTCCGCCAGTTCTGACGTGTATGTTTCCAAGGTCAGCGGGCACTTCAATATTGTCGATCGTCGTTTCACCTACGCTTGTCTTTGTTCTTATAACGATACCCTCGCCCCAAGTGGTGTTTTTAGGCGAAGAGAGGGCATCCGTAACCACGAATTCATACGCGGTTTCAGGAAGTAAACCTGTCAATTTCATCGTACCGCCAACTGTTCCAGGCTCGGCTGATGCGGTTGGAATAACGCCCTGCGGCAAGCTTTTGACGCCTCCCGCTCCTACTAAATAATTCTGTGGAAGCGAATTGGCATTGCTGCTATTTTCAACCGCCATTACGTGCATGTAAAGCTCAGGGGACGAAACAATATTGTCATACACGGTTTGGCCATTCCCTGTTGTAATCGATTGCCCTTTATGATCCCACGCATCTGTCGCTGGGTTGTCAGTATTCGTGTTGATAATATACAGATACGTTGTGTTCGGCAATAAACCTGTCAGCTTGGTTGTTCCTCCTAGTGTGCCTGGCAGCGCACTGGACTGTGGCGTTGCATTCGCAGGCTTTACTTTTACCAGATCTGCCGTTACATAGATATTTTTTTCAGAGGAAGCTTCTTTGATGTCAGTAACTGAAAATCTGATATGAAGATATTGCCCAGTTAGTACCGGTATATTGTCCTTCGTCGTGTCACTGGAGGCTGTTGTGAACAGTAATGCGGCATCCCAGTTTACGAGTTCTTGTGCGCTTGTGTTAACGATATACTCATATGCTGTTCCTGGAAGCAAGCCTGTTAGCTTGGTTGTTAAGTGATTTGAACCCGGTTGAAGCGTTACAGTTGGGGCTGAGGCATCCACTGTCTTGTTGATTTGACTAATATCTATAAGTATATACATGGGACTTGAGGCAGACATCGTTGCTGTTTCCGCTGCCCGAATATACAAATAGCTGCCTTGAGTAACAAACAGATTATCTCTTTCCGTTTCACCTGCGCCTGTTGTAAACTGCACGGAGGAAGATGCCCAAGTAGACCCCGAAGGCATACCTACAGTAGTTCTAATCACATACTCATACGTTGTACCGGCCACTAATCCTGTTAGTTTTGTTGTATTGAACTTTTTGCCGGGCACGGCTACGGCTGATGGCGTTGCTGCAGTCGGTTTTAACGTTATTGGGTATTTATTTAACGTTGCACCATCCTCCGCCAGAACGATTAGTACATTGCCGTTTGCTACGTTTTTCGTAGTTTCGATTGCGCTCGCAAATGTAGCCGCCGTTACAGTGCTTRCAACCGCACTTGTGACTACTTTCCAGCTCGCAGACGGAGCAAGAATAAGTCCATTTTTAAACACATCAACACTGGTCGAAGCCGCCAATCCTATGATCGTCTTCAAGGAATTATCGACCGCCAGTCCCCAAAGATAGCCCGTCTCCGTGCTTCCTTTTGCCGTGACGGTTGCGAGGTTACTTGGGAGTTCCTCTGCATTTTTTTTTAAGATAATGAGGTTAAATACGACTGTGTCGATGACGGTTCCACTTGTTAAGGTTGCTGTTAATGTTACACTCGCATCTCCAGCCACAAAAAGCGGTCTTTTCACGACTCCAGTTGCTGATAAGTTTGTATTATTGTCGACCTTCCAACTGATTGTTGAGCCGTAGTTTGAAGTCGTAGGCAAATTTAGATTCCCAATGATTGCATCCGGTGCTGTATTTTGACCTTTGATCTTGTCAAACGTAAGGACAGACTTATCCGCGCTCACCACGGTTGTGTCATCCATTTTGGCATAGTTGATGATGTATCGCTCAACACCAGTCCCAGCTGGGTTAATGATGAGCAGATGATCGCCATCTCTGATTTGTTCGCCGGATTTTCGGATATAGCTTTTATTACTGTCTCTTAAACTATCATCATCCGGTGGCCAGAATGTTGCCATAGCATCAGTAAATGCAGCCACCGACTCCGTCTTGGGTGATATATTTGAAGGAATAATAAATACCGTAGACCCCGCCGGTTTAATATCGAGATACCCTAATAAGCCGTATACAAAGGAGGTGTTCCTAATGGTAGCCGTTCTGCTGTAAATGACATTGTCAAAAACAGAAACACTTGTATCGACCGGTGTTACAATGATGCCCGTATCCTGCTTGACGGTGAGCGTAGCAACATTTGAGTAGGCCGTTTGAGGGCTGCTCGTATCCGCATCGGTTACTTTGGATCTAAATTGAGTTCCATCCATATCTGCCGTTATTGCGCCTGTCGTATAAATTGCGGTATTCGCGCCGGTCCCATTCGTGACGTTATTCCATGACGCACCGTCCTTTGACATTTGCCACTGATAGTTGTATGGCCTTGTTCCACCGGACATCGTTACCGTATAAGACGCCGTAAAGCCTGCTCGTTTTGCTACGTTTTGGGGCTGTTTGGAGACAGTGAGCGGCCCGCCGCTGACTACTGCTCCGACATCAATGGCCCAATACTTATTAGAGTTGGATGTGCCTGTACCCGAGCCTGCTCTCGCTCCAAACATAGCTACGCGTAGCAATCTTCCGGAAATATCCGCTGGGAAAGTAAACGTTTCATAATCGGACGCCGAATCGCCGTCTGAACCTGGCGCAACTTCCTTACCCATGATATGCCCGTTACCGAGGTTATCCTGCTGCCAGTTACTCGCCATCACTTTCGTCCACGTATAACCATCGTTCGAAACCTGAAACTCAAAGTAATACGACCTTCTGATTTGGGTATCTCTCGAATATCCAAGTGATACACTACTAATAAACGTTGGTTTATCACCAAGGTAGAACTGAACCCAAGGGGTACCTGACGCCGACCAAGAGGTCGATAAAAGGCCATCAATCAGATTATTAACGTTTGACCCGCCTACACTTGAAGTGACAGGAACGCTCTTGTTGATAATCCCATAATTAACGGTATAAACGCTATCCTTTTTGCCTGGCATGGTAGCTGTAAGGACAACCGCATTATTACCGCCTACAGATGGTGTGACAGTTACTCCAATACCTGCTGTGTAAGTAATGACAGGCAGCGCCGTATAGTCTAATGGGACAGGTACCGTGTACGAAAGGACTTCATTGTTGAAGTTTGCTATCGGTGCGCCGTCAACGAAGATTCCTGTGAGAACGGCAAACTGGGATGCAAAATCGCCAGATTGATCCATATAAGCAGGAATCACACTGCTATTAGTCGTATCGACCGCCCCTTGCCCCATCCGATCCTTCAACTGTTGAATAAATAAGCTGGCAGGTGTCATTCTGCTTCCATTGCTGTACTCATAGGCGCGGAAATTCGGAACATTTCCTGGATCAACCGCATCCATGACAAACGGCAATCGGTCTCCTGACTGGCCGAACAGATAGTTGGCAGCAAGCTGGTTCTGACTAATGATATAGGAACCGGTGTTGTTATAGAGCGTATAGTTTGCTCCCGACCAACCATGTGCCGTTCCGTTGTTCCATCTGTCTTGCAGATAAATTCGTCCGTTGATATTGTCATACAATCCGCCGGTGGACCACCGCAAATGGGGCTCATTCGCGTCAAATTGATAATCCGTCCTGTCGTTGTAAAATACGTTTTGTCCGACAACATTGCCCATCACAATGAATCCATGACGGGTGTATCGCGAGTAGTTTCGTTGATTGAGCACTAACGTGCCGCCAGCGTTTGAAAAATTGTATCGGCGCTCTCCCCCTGTTCCGCTGACAGGTTCAAGGCAGTTGACATCTTGAATTGTAATCTTACTAACACCTGTTGCAATCGCCACCGCACTATCGATGTGGTAGGTGGTTATCGTTCTTGCCCATGCATTTTGCGCATTGCCGAAGCGAATGGCCAACTCAGCATGAAGCTCGTCGTCAAAGGACTGATAGTCCACACCAAATGCGGTATTAATGGCTGTCGTCGAGGAATCAAACCTCGACATAATCAGCATATTCTCGATACCAACATTGCTAATTCTGCCAGTAGGGTTATACTTGGTAACCGTTGAAACGCCATACTTCATATCCAGTGCATCCGCCAATGGCTCTACAAGCGTAATCTCATTTGTGAGAGGATTGATGGATTGAATCGTCCGCTCTTCGTCCGTCGTAACATAACCGCTGTCTACTACGCCATTTACCGCCCATTGATTGGCCGAAGGTATGCCAGGCGCATCTGTAATGGCATCCATTCTAAGATCCTGCGCCCAAGCCGCGTTAACAGCTTTGCGAACATTCACCGTGTCTCCAACATTAAGCCCGCTAACGCTCTCAAGTCTTATCTTATGTCCACCTGCTGGGACATACTGATCGACAACTTTGATTGCGCTTCCGCTTGTGGACGTTGCTGCGCCGGCAAAGTTAAATATAGCGGTATTTTTGTCGTATGAACTGGCGATCCATGTCGCAACAACCTTTGTCACGTTGGGCTGCGGTGCCTCAGAGTGCGTATAATCCTTCCAGTTGGTGGGGCTAAGAGGCGTATTATGCGTCTCAATGCCTTCGTGATCATCACCCTCACCCTTTATGACGATTCCACTAGTAGCAATTCTAATGCTGCTGCTTACCCTATACGTACCTGCCTTTAACAAGATTGAGCCTCTAAATCCATTCGAATCCGGGTCAATACGTCCAAGCATGTTGATTGCGTTTTGAATCCGCTCGGTATCGTCAGAGTTGTTGTCTCCCGATGGTTCAAGGATAATTTTCACAGGAATATTTGGAATTTCAACCCCGCCGCCCTTATAGCCGACATTGGAGTAATCCATCACGGTATTGCCGCGATAATCTGGCACATAGACAAGTTTACCGGCGCTGACAGAAAGCGCAGGATACGGCTTGGTATAGCTATATTTGGTAATATCATCATCTACAGCCGTAAAATATACCTTATCATAGATCGTTTTGCTTCCTGCAATCGTGTACTCAAAGATATACGTTCCAAGCTTAGAAGCTGTTACATTAGGCGTGATGACACTTGTTGCGCCGCTTGCTATATTCTGACTTGGAAGGGTATAAACGACGGTTCCAGTTGGATCCTTTAATACACCGGTGACTGTAATGTCAGTTGTCGCCGTGATATCGAATTTCGGAACCGCTGTATCTTTCTTTACAATAGCAGGCCGGCCGATGGTTAGGCTCATTCCCTCATAATCGGGCATGATTCTTGCCAAATCTCCTGTAGCGTACGCAGGTTGCGTTGGCACAACATTGGTAACTTCTTTTTGAAAAACATAGAAATTATAAATTTCAATCCAATTGCTTGCAAGCTCGCCTGTCACCATCACATACCTGGCATTGATAGGTGACGCAAGATTGCTCATGAACACCTTGTTTCCGTTCGCATCCGGCAATTGCGTCACATCTTGCGCATAGGCTACGTCCCAGCCAGATGGTTTACTATAGCCAGTCGCAATGCCGCTGGAACCCGCAACGGTTGCGTTCGAAAGTGAGGCCCATTTCGCAGGGTCATTGGTGTATTCAACATAATACGTCGAGTTTTTTAGCCTCGTTGTTAAATCACCCACGGTCGTGCCCCATGCCACGCTAAACTGGTCGATTTTCTTCATTTGGCCTAAGTCTAGGGCAAGCCAGAACGTATTTTTCCCTACACTAATGTTAGCTGCAGTGCTTTGTGAGCCGTCAACCTGATATCCGCTGCCAGCGTTGCCGGTAGAAGCGCCGTTAAAAGCATTCGTAGGATCATTGCCGCTTCTAAAAGAGCTGACCTTAATGTTGTTTGCATTCGGATTCAATGCCAGATTTTCCAGCGTATAATGAATCACTTGAATCGTGTATTCCTTTTTTATTTCCCCCGAAATAACGACAAACTTGTCGTCGGCGACGAGCTCCGTTATTTCACTTTTGGGAATGCCTTTTGCATCCAAAATCCTCAATATCGTACCGGCACCGTTCGTGGTCTGCGCATCAAGCTGTTCGAGGCTTGTTTTCTCGATAACCTGTATGGAACGCACACTCTCATTGACACTCACAATGTTCGGATGAGCAGGCTTCAGTGATAAGGTGATGTCATCCGTTGATCCCGCTCCGTCGCCCGACGTATCGCCGATGGCTTTGATACGAAGTGCCACGCTGCTCCAAACGTCATCCGCCTTATAGATCGCGACTTTGTCCGCTGGTACGTAGAATATCGCATTCGCAGGGAACAAAATTGGACCCGCTGCGGCTGGCGGCAGTGCTGCGCCGAATGTGATCGATGTTAGATTGGTACAGTCAGTAAAAGCGTCTGCATTTGCAACAGTAGTCACACTGGGAATGACTAATGCTGTCAAGCTGCCTGAACCGCTGAATGTACTTGTACCTATCGTCGTAACATTACTAAGCGTGACTGATTTTAATTTAGCGTTTGCTGAGCTAACCAGGTTCTTCGGCGTGGTACCCACCGTAGCACTGTTGGAGCTGCTCTGTGTTGTAGCGCTGCCGATGAGTTGAACATCCTCCAGATTCGTTAACTGCGCTATGATGCCAGTGCTTCCTGCATCCGTGGCGCCAACAATTCCTGCAGTGATCCTTAAAGCCTTAATATCAGCATAAGTTTTGTTAAGAGGGTTAATAATCGCATCAATTTCAGCTTTTAACGTGTTAACAGCAAATATCCGCGTCAATGTCAGCGTTCCTGTCGTTGCGTCAAAGCCTTGGGTGTAGTCTAGCGCTTGACCAATCGCCTTTATGGGGTTGTCTATTATGCCCCAAACAGGATCCGCTTTATATGTCGCGACTTTGTCAGCTGGAACGAAAAATGTCGTGTTTACAGGGAAGAATCCAACTCCGGAACTTGGCGGCGTAGTGCCTAACGTAATCGATGTAAGATTAGTGACATTTTGAAAAACTTTAGCATCGGATACGGTTCCCACTGCAGGAATAGTTAAATTTGTTAAACTATCCAACGCGCTAAACGTGGTCGTACCTAATGTTGTTACATTGTTCAGTGTAATTGATGTTAATTTGGTGTTGGCTGTTCCGCTAGCAAGGTTTTTGGGCGTGATGTTCTTCGTGCTGCTGTTGCTACTACTTTGGGTTGTGGCATTCCCCACAATTTGTAAATCCTGCAGATTGGTTAATAGCGGAATTGTGCTTGTGGCATCCGTAGGGCCAACGATTCCATTGGTGATAATTAAGACTTTAATATCCGTATAAGCTTTCGCTAGAGGGCTCATAATAGCGTCAATTTCAGCCATTAGCGTATTCACGCCAAATGCACCTGTTAACGTTAACGTCCCTGTGGTTGTGTTAAAGCCCTGGATGTAATCTAATGTTTCACCAATCGCTTTTATGCGGCTTGCTACACTGCTCCATGCCGCCTTATATCCAGCGACGCTTCCCGTTGGAACAAAGAATATCGTACTTGCTGGGAACACAGTTGGGCCGCCCGTCGGAATCGTAGCACCAAGCGTTATGGAGGCGAGATGTGTCATGCCCACGAAAGCGCTTGCATCTACGACGGTTGTTAGACTGGGAACGACAAGTGTCGAAATACTGCTCATATTTTGGAACGCCTGCGCATTGATCGTCGTTGCGTTTTGAAGCGTCACAGAGATGAGTTGAGAATTTGCCGCTGTAAAAAAGTTTGATTGGACCATACCAACATCGCTGCTGCTCGCCGTACTCTGTGTGTTAGCTGTGCCTGTCAGTTGGAAATCCTGAAGATTCGTTAATAGCGGGATGATATTACTTGTATCGTCAGCTCCGACTATGCCTGAAGTAATCTTTAAGACTTTGATATCTGTATACGTTTTGCCAGTAGGCATAACGGCATCAATTTGAGCTTTTAACGTACTCACGGCAAAAGTACCCGTCAGTGTCATTGTGCCTGTGTTCGCATCAAATGTGCCTGCATCGCCTCCGCCAGTTCCGCCACCGGTTGAGATGGCACTGATATGGGTTGAAATAGCGCTCCATGTACTCTGGTATGCGGCTAGACTAGCAGCTGGGACATAGAAAGTAGCACCCGGAGCTAAGGCATTATAAATCGTAGTTATGGTGCCGGATGTTAAGGTTGGCGTGGTTGTTCCAAAGGTAATAGACGAAAGACCTGTACAGCCCGAAAAGGCGTTTGTACTTGATATCGTTGCTATTTTAGGAATCGTGAGTGTTGTCAGACTACTCATATTTTGGAAAGCTTGTGCATTGATTGTCGTTGCGTTGAGGAATGTAACCGATTTGAGCAGAGGATTTTGAGCAGGGACAAAAAAGTTTTTCGCAATAATGTTATCGCTAGGTGCGGTTGATGAGCTTTGTACGGTAGACGTACCAATTAGTTGGAAATCTATAAGACCTGATAGCGACTGAATGATGCCTCCTGTAGCTATATCACTACCGCCATCAGCTATTTTGCCAACGCCGACTATGCCAGCAGTCACAATTAAAACTTTAATATCAGCGTAAGTTTTACTTAAGGGGGTAATAACGGCATCAATCCGAGCCTTTAATCCACCTGCGACAAATGAGCTGTTTAGCGTCAGCGTACCTGTCACCGAATCAAAGGTGTCAACGCCGGCAGCCTGAACCTTTGAACCCATAGTAAATTGAAATGAGTTTACTATGATAAGGACTGCTAATATAATACTCAGCACGCGATGTACTTGTTTATTCATGATCTCACTCCTTACAAGCTAATAGGTAAACGTTTACATATGGATAAAAAGTAATAATGCTGCACGGCCGATATGAAAAGACTTATGTATGTGCTTGAGGAAATACGCAAAACAAGTAAACGTTTAGATAAATTATTTAACATATACAATTACACATAATACATTGGGTTTGAATTGTTTATTCTCTTTCTTTTTAATTGGTGTTCTCACTGCAACCTTCATTAACATTTCCCCATTTCATTACCTCCAAACCAAATAATCTGAAAAACGTATTATGTAAACGTTTACTTGAAATTATAGCATCTTTATCCATAAAGTCAATAATACCAAAGTCAAAGAATCAGAAGGCTTTTAATCTCCCAGTTGCAAGTCAAGTCAGGTGACGAATAGACTTTACATGATCGAAAAGCAGACCTGTACTTGGCCTGCTTTGTTTTCGTTTAATGCGACGAGGGTAACCAACCAATAATTTGCAATGATAAGCACTTCGCCGCATGAATATCACGATTTTAGGACAACATGAAATCTATCGAGCTTCCCTCAGAATCGACTGCCCGATATAAATACTTCCACTTCCCTTTGACTTTGATGTAGGTTTCATCGACCCTATATGAATCGATAGTCGGTTTCAAGTAGGGGCGAATTCGTTTGACTATTTCAGGTTCGAACTCATGAACCCATCTCATGATCGTAGTATGAGGAATATTCAATCCTTGCTCTTTCATCATTTCTGCGACATTTTTATAACTCAAACAATATTTTAAATACCATCTAACGGTTAATAGGATCATATCAGTTTCGTAAGGTTTCCATTTGAATACATTATCTTTGATTCCATACTGATTCGGCCCATCCCATGATTTCATTTCCCCCTATGTTATCACGCTTTGGATCCTTTGCACCAAAACCCTTTATTTCCCAATACAATCTTTATTTCCCATGATCAGATGATCTTTATTTTCCTTAATCAAATAGAGTATGAAATCACTCGATTTTCCCCCGATTTCTTTGTAATATACATCGATTTATCGGCTTTTTTATAAGTTCGTCAGCCAGTGGAATCCCCTTCTATCCAACCAGCTAATCCAATGTTAGCTGTCACAATCGTCTCCTGTTGGACGATAACGCCATTCCCTTCACACTATTGGAATATTTCTCCTACACTAACTAGAGAAAAATGAAGCCTATGTATCCAACGAAAAAGAAACAAGAACCCCCTTATTTCCCATGGAGTTCCGGCCTCATCATTCCTCAACTAAAGACTCTCCAACAACCGACCATCCCGAAACCTCACAACTCGCTTCGCCTGCTGCGCAATCGCATGATCATGTGTGATGAGAATGATCGTCCTGCCCTGGTCATTCAACCTTGCGAAAATATCCATGATCTCCGCACCCGTCTTCGAGTCCAGCGCTCCCGTGGGCTCATCCGCCAAAATGATCGACGGATCTCCAGCAAAAGTCCGTGCGATTGCCACACGCTGCTGCTTGCCGCCGGATAGTTCCGAGGGCATATGTTTCCTTCGATCTATTAAATCCACCGCTTCTAGCGCCTTCATGACATGCGGCTCTCGTTCTTTCCTCGTCAATCCTCGATAAATCAATGGTAGCTCAACATTCTCGTACGCGCTTAATCTCGGAAGCAAATTAAAGTTCTGGAACACGAATCCGATCTTCCGATTTCGAATCTCCGCTAGTTGCGAATCTTTCATTTGGTTAATAGATCTCCCATCTAGAACATACGTTCCAGTGTCAGACACATCCAAACACCCGATGATATTCATTAGCGTAGACTTACCCGATCATGATGGACCCATAATGGCGACAAATTCGCCTTCTTCAATCACCAAGGATACATCATCCAAGGCATGAACAGTTTCCCCGCCCATCACATATTGCTTACAGACATGATCGATTTGAATCAAGCTCATATCCTTCGCCTCCATTTTGCGATCCCACGATCCCTAACAATGAAGAATGCGATTCATTCTAAATCTGTTACCCGTCTTTGTACTGCTTTGCCTTATCAGGCGTTACCCTGTTCTACCTCTTCGCCTTATAAAACTCATGATACAGCTTCATCAGCGCCCGCTTTTCAATCCGTGATACATAGGAGCGGCTAATCCCCAGCTCCTTCGCGATCTCCCGCTGCGTCCGCTCTTCGCCGCCAAGCTCCAATCCGAACCGACCAACCACTACTTCCTTCTCGCGGTCATCCAATATCTCCAGATTGCGATAAATCTTGCTCTTCTCAATCTTCAGCTGCACCGCATCCACCACATCGTCAGCCTCGCTACCCAGGATGTCAATGAGCGTAATTTCGTTCCCCTCTTTGTCCGTCCCAATKGGATCATGCAAGGACACATCTTTCCGCGTTTTCTTCAATGAGCGAAGATGCATCAGGATCTCATTCTCAATACAACGCGCCGCAAATGTAGCCAGTTTCGTGCCCTTATTCGGCGAGAACGACTCGATAGCTTTGATCAGCCCGATCGTTCCAATGGAGATCAAATCTTCCAAATCTTCTCCTGTATTGTCGAATTTTTTGAGGTTGTGGACACGAAGCAACGTAAAATAGGCGTTCAGCTCCAGAGAGAGAACACCATTGGATCCATTCAGTTTCAGTTGCACGCGAGTTTCAACACTTTCTCACTCAGTACTTTTTTTCCAATTAATAGGTGAAGCCCGCATTTTATTTTACCAAGCAGATCAACATACAAATCCTCTGATGCTTTAAGCAACAAGGAAAGCGCTTATTAAGAAGAAATCCTAGAGTATCCGTAAGGGACTGCGTCTAAATCACAGTTACATTCCTTTGTAGCTGAATCGCTGTGACCCTCGAAGCAATTCTTTCAGTTCAAGAAACGCCTCTTTGYTCCAAATGTAGCTTAAATTTAATCATATCTGCTCATTTAGTTCAATCGCCATCTCGAGTTGACTGATTTGTTTACTTCCATACGAATAAGAATTATCTCCATACAATAAATTAAATAGGCGTTCACTCTAGGAGTGGCGCCTTTTTAATTTCAAAGCTTAATTTGTCGCTTTAAAACTTATTTGTCTCTCAACAACCCCTCMCTCATCCAATGCTAAGGCAAGCTTATGCCTCCAATTTGAAAATGCTCTAACATTTCAAGACTTCCAAATTGTCATTGTTTTATTTATTTTCTTCAGTCTTATAGTAGTAATCCTTGATATTTCGATAACGTTCCCGCAGGAAGTGCGCGGCTTTCTTGGGCCGTCGGTCTCTGGTGAATACGCCCTTCTTGTTTCCATCCACCCTTACAATGCCTTGCTTTGTAGCAAAATCCGCAAAATTCCAGACATGCTCACCAACCACGAAGTCGAGTTTGTCCATAACTTGATGATATGTTTGTAGAAAGTCACATTGATACTCTTCCGACCACATGAGAGGCACCGTTGAAGTCAGCCCTTGGATGGTATCCGCACCAAACTCCGTTAGAAAGACAGGTTTAGCAGTAAGATTCCACCATGCTAACAGTTCCTGATGTAGTACTCTGCCAGCCATCTCCAAGTCATTGCCAAACGCATACCAGCCTACGTATCGGTTTAAGCACAGCACATCACTTAACGAATGAATTTTGCAGGTAGTTGGTGAGGCGGCAAAATAATTCACAATAGTAATGGGTCTTGTAGGATCAAGCTTCCTGGTCAAATCCGCAAGTGGTTTAAAATATTCATATGCTCCTTCTTCCTCACCGGCAGGTTCGTTAGCAATAGCCCACATTACAACACATGCGTGATTCTTATCTCTCTTTATTAACTCTTTAATAGCAAGTTGATGGCTCTCTTGGCATTGAATGGTTTGCCAGGTATTACGTTTATTAGATGAAGCGTAAGCTCCTAATGAGAGATGAAGCCCTACCGCAGCAACCTCGTCAACAACAACTATTCCTTCACGATCAGCCAATCGCATGATTTCTTCTGAATACGGATAGTGGGAAGTACGGAATGAATTAGCCCCAATCCACTTCATTAAGCTAAAATCCTTGATATTCAACGCTTCATCCAAACCTTTGCCATGGACTTCCGCATCCTCGTGCTTACCAAATCCTTTAAAGTAAAAGGGCTTGCCATTAATCAGAAACTCTTTTCCTTCCACTTTAACCGTACGAATACCAAAGAGTTCGTGATATGTGTCCACAACACTGCCATCGTTGCTAATAACTTCTACTCTTAGCGTATACAAATAGGCAGCTCCAGGCTCCCAAAGCGTCGGATTCTCGATTTTCATATCTCCATGCAAACCTGATGATTCAGCAACAACATTCTCCTGTTCATCCAGAATCGTTACCTTAACATTGGTGGACCCTTCGGTTTCCACTTCATAATAAACTACGCCTGTTTGGCCGCGAAGGTCTGTGCGAATAGTAATGTCATTGACATACTGTTGTGCCGTTGTATATATCCGAACAGGTCTGTGAATACCGCTGTAATTGAAGAAATCATGGAAATAGTCCTGCTTTCTAATCTCATTCCCCGCAGCATCACGTCTGACATTCACCTCACCGATGGGGACTGTAGTGTAGTCGAGCACATTATTTACGAGAACTGTAACMCGATTTTTTCGATCGAAAAATACGAAAGGTGCAATGTCTGCTTCAAATGGCGTGTAACCTCCGTGATGCTCCATTACCTCTTGTCCATTAATCCACACTTTGCCGTAATGTGTAACGCTGCCGAATCGGAGAATGATCCTCTTCCCTCTCCAAGCTTCGGGTACATAAAACTCTCTTTCATACCATACGTCACCTACATGGTCCCTAACTCGAGCGTCTTCCGCCAAATCGTTATAGCTGGCCGGCACAGGCATAGGGATTGTCCCCTGCAGCTTTTGTTCATATATTCGATTAGCTACCCCTGTTCCATCATCCAACTTGAAGCTCCAGATTCCATTTAACTCTATTAATTCTCTTTTCGTGTTGCTTTGAGGATATAACATTTCGAAAAATCACCCTTATCCTGAAGCTTATTTTTTAATCACATTTAGTTCTTTGTTAATCACAGTAAGCAGTTCTTTAGGAATATTGAAGAATGAGAGCTTCGTCATTTTCTCAATGGACATGACTCCTTTGGTCAATTCAAACCTAGGATTGTGAGTTGTATGCTCAAAATATTTAAGAAACACTTCTTTAGCTTTCTCATTCGTATATAGATCTTCTATCGTGTCAAAAGTCGAATAACAGCCCTCTTTCAGTTCAATCTCTTTAACGTCGGTTAAATCGAACTTTTCGAACCAGTTCACAACAAGCCTAGCCTCTTCCTTCTTTATATAAACATAGCTGTTATCTAATTCCATCGTATAATGAAGCACAATCTCATCGGTATAGATGGTACCATGTTCATCCACGCCCACAACCTTCAGATGATTCTCCCCTGCGGTTAGCGAAAGATCCTGCACCAACTTTACTGGTTTTTCACTATTTATTTCTTTGAGCAGGAGTTGATCTTTATAAACTTTGATACTAGAAATATTGGAAAGAATAACAATATCATTCAACTCCCTATGCCTATTAGCAAATCGACGCCCGGCAATGTGAACAAAAGGAGTCTTAGACCAAAAGGCTTTACATAGATAATAGGCATCTTTCTTTATTTTCCGGTCAATCGTTACGAGCCCTTTCAAGTTCTTACCAGACTCGCCGCCTTCGTTTCTATTCGCACTGCCGAAGTCGAACATATTCCATACATAGCCGCCCAAGACATATGGCCTATCGTTGATTGTCTGTAACGCATTTTGATGGAAGAGCAGCTGATACTCCTCGGTATAATCTTTCACTTGAGGGGAGTAAGAATGAAATTTAGTGTTCGTATCTACGCCGTACTCGGCTACAAGGACAGGTACACTGGGCTGTACACGATGGAATTGGTCCAGTCTTTCTCCCAAGTTTTTCATTTCCCCATAGTACCACCCATAATACAAATTATAGCCGACAAGATCGGTAAAGGTGTTAAGTTGGCTATCGTCTTCAACCGAATATATATTAGCCTGTGCCGTTAGCCGATCAGGATTCAAGTGTTTGGCCAGATCCTTTAGGCGGTTTACACTTTCATATGTTTTCTCATTTTCAACAGCTATTGTGATTTCATTCTGCACTCCCCAACAATAGATGGAGCAATGATTATAAGCTTGCATAATCAATCTTTCAAGCTGGTCTAATGCATTCTGATTTTCAGGGTCTAGGGTAGAGGGAATACTAATAAAAGGGATTTCTGCCCAAACTAGCATCCCGTATTGATCACACAGGTTATAAAAGTAATCGTCATGCTGATAATGAGAGAGACGAATGCTATTCGCACCAATATCTCGAATTAAAGCCATATCTTCATCCATGTGAGCCTTAGTAATGGCATTACCTACACCAGCATAGTCTTGATGACGACTAACCCCATTAAGCTTTATAGGTTTACCGTTCAGTAGAAAGCCTCTTTCTGCTGTTACTTCTACCGTTCTAAATCCATACTTCATTGATCGCAGGTCATAAGTCTTTCCTTCTATATTTATGGAAACATTGACGGTGTATAAATATGGATTTTCAATACCTTCCCATAGAATAGGATTATGGATCTTACTTTTCATATTAAAGGCAGTTTCAGAGATTAGTGATAATTCCAGGCTTTCTTCCAGAACTGTCTTGTTCTCTTGATCGCTAACTTGGACGATAAGAGTCCCCATTGTGGGAATAATAGATTGATTAATTACTTTTCCGAAAACTTCTAATTCAAAGGTGTTACTCCCAATTTTTTTTTGATTTAAATACACACCGTCTCGTCCTTGATCCAGTAGGTCAAAATGTATATCCTCCATGACCAGGAGCTTTACATCCCTATATAAACCTCCGTAAAACGTAAAGTCAGCCATTAGGGGGAATACATCCTTGTGCAAGCTATTATCCACCATGATAGCTATAAGGTTTTCTCCTAGAATAAGGTAAGGATTCAGATGGACTCTGAACATGGAATATCCGCACCGGCTCTCGCCGACACTTTGCCCGTTAATATAAACCGAACCAAGCATCCCTGCTGCTCCGATTTCCAGGAATAATTGTTTTGCTTTATCCTCGCTAGAGAGAATCAGTCTTTTTTGATACCAGCACTGTCCTCGATAGTACTGACTTCCTTCTTGCCCATCCATGTGATTCCAGCAGTGTGGGAGAGTGACTTCCTCCCCTCCTTGAATATCATCCAATGAATAGGTAACACTATTGTTTTTAGTAAAAATCCATCCATCATTCATCTCAATGGTTTGTATCATCCTGCTAACCTCACTTATGATTCAATATTGGAAAATAATTGCGGTAGACCCGCTCGCATAATGCAAGGGATCTACCGCAAATTTTATTTATTGCTCTTAGCCCACTCATCCAACTGCTTCTGCTTTTCAGCAATGATTTTATCCAGCCCCGCGGCCTTTAACTGTTTATTAAATTCAGGCAGCTTCGTTTCAGGGTCCACCATACCCGTTTCTAAAGCAATTTTAAATTGATTTTGTACATTCGTAACCGCAGCAATTTCTGTTTTCACAGGCTCTGCATCAAAGCTAAAGCCGAGAGCTTTCGATACTACCGCACTTTTATTGAACTTGGACATTTTATCCCAAAGCTGCGGCTCGTCGCCGTTCCAGATATAGGATAAGAACTGGTTACCGAACATATAGCCTTGTTGTAGATTGTAACCAGAGTTTGATGCATCGACCCCTGCAGGGAAATCGATAACATCTCCTTTTTTCACGTAATGCTTTCCTTCTACTCCCCAACTGAACAGATTTTGAAGGTCTTTGTTCGTGTACAATAAGTCCAACAACATCATTGCGCGTTCCGGGTTTTCCGAGCTCTGCGTAATGCTCCAAGCGCTGCCTGTAATTTTATCTGTTGTCGTGATCGGCTGAGATAGACGAACGGAAACCATTTCCTTGCCCGTGCTTCGAGATTCCTGYTGCTCAATGCCAGGCTTCATTTGGGATAACCATGAGAAGCCTCTTCCTGCCTTGACGAGATTATATTTCGTTTCCGTATCCGTAGCGGCATCCTTTGCAATATAACCCGCTAGGTACCACCTTCTAACAAGTTTGAGCAAATTCTCGTATTCCTTGGTTTCAAACCAGTTCACGACCTTTAACCCATTGTCATGCTTAGGGAGAACACCGAAGCCGTTTCCAAGTGAGTCCATAAGAGCCGCCACGTAAGAATCAATAATGGAAGAGGCATATTTTACGGCTGGCGTTACACCGGGCTCATTATCTTTGATTAATTTAAACACCGCATCCAAATCATCAAGTGTTTTGATGCTATTTACATCAATCTTATATTTTTCAACTAGGTCCTTGCGCATCGTGATTCCGTAATCGGACGCCAGATCTTTAATATTTGGCAAGCCATATATTTTCCCGTTTACTTTCGTTGCATTTATAATGGCAGGATTTTGTTCATCCAGAGCCTTCTTAGCATTTTGACCGCGTTTAGCAATAAGCTCATCCAGTGGCAGGAAATGTCCCTGAGCTACAGTTTGCGTATATGACCCGCGTACACTGCTATACATGAGATCAATTTTCTCCTTACCCGCCAGCATAACAGTTGTTTGCTGTGACCAAGTTCCAAAGCTGATCGGCACAAGTTTTACGGTAGCATTAATTTTTTCTCTCGTGATTTTATTGATTTCCTCCGTAACCAACTGCAATTCTTTCGGTTGGTTATTGATGGGAAACACCATGACAATTTCATACGGCTTTGACTGAGCCCCGCTCTCCTGTACTTTCTGGGGCGTTTCACTGCGATTTGAGCTGCAGCCCGCCAGTAAGACACTCGTTCCAAGCCCTAATAAACCAAGTTTTATACTCAATTTCTTCAGTGCTACCATACAAAACTCCCCTTTTTGTAATTTTATACTAAACTGGCATAGGCCAGTTATAGCTATTATCCTTTTACAGCGCCTACAGTAATCCCTTTAATAAAGAATTTTTGAAAGAATGGATACGCAGCAATGATCGGAAGGACCCCTATAACAGCAATAGCCATTCGCATCGATTCCAAAGGTAAATGAGCCGCCGCTTCCATCGTTTGTCCATCACTGTTCTGCATAAATTGGATATCCAGCAAAATGCGATTCAATAAATTTTGGAGGCTGTAATATTTGCTATCGGTAATATAGATTAGCCCATTGAACCAGTCGTTCCAATATCGAATGGTTTGGAATAGACCAACGGTGGCAATTACTGGTGTTGATAATGGGACGACGATACTTATAAAAATTCTTGACTCCTTCGCTCCATCAATATAAGCCGACTCAATAATCGATGGCGGTATGGAGGTTGAGAAGAAGGTACGCATGAGAATCACATAGAACGCATTCACCAGTAATCCAGGAATAATTAGGGCCCAAATCGTATTCTTCAAATCAAGTAAATTGGTATAGACCAAATACGTAGGGACAAGTCCACCATGAAACAACATGGTAAAGAAAACGTAGAAAGCCAGAAACTTGCGAAATGGCATCTCTTTCCTGGATAACGGATAAGCAAGCAAAGAAATAAATGTTAGTCCTATTAGTGTCCCTACAACGGTTACTAGTATCGTGATCCCATACGCTCGCATGATTGTCGCAGCGTCATTCCAGAGATACTCGTATGCTGCAAAACTAATTGTCTCAGGAATTAGCGAGTATCCGCTACGAATCAGCTCCATATCGTCCGTAAAGGATGCCGAAACCAAAAGAAGAAAAGGAAATACACTGCAGATGGCAAAGAGCAACATAATAATATTCAAAAATAACTGATATCCTTTATTTGTTAGCATGGGGGTCACCTTCCTTAAAACAGTGCATTCTCGCTGTTTACTTTTTTAACAATAAAATTGGATATCATAACGAGGATGAATCCGACAAGAGACTGGTACAGCCCAGCAGCAGACGCCATTCCGAAATCACCTAAATTCATAAGTGCTCGGTATACATAGGTATCAATGGTATTGGTAACCGGCATCAAGGCCCCTGTATTCAAGGGCACTTGATAGAATAGCCCAAAGTCAGAATAGAAAATACGTCCGATGGCTAATAGTGACATTATCGTAATGACAGGAGTAATCAGCGGTAGGGTAACACTCCACATCTGCTGCCACCGGTTGGCCCCATCTATCGTTGCGGCCTCATAGTATTCTTGATCAATCCCAATAATTGCTGCTAAATAAATCACACATAAATATCCTGCGTCCTTCCATGTGTGCACAATCGTTAATATATAAGGCCAATATTTCGTTTCTGCATACCATTCGATTGAATTCATCCCCAACATAGGAAGAATCGATGTATTGATAAATCCACTTTCAACATCCAAAAATGATAATACCAGGTAGCCCACAATAACCGTGGAAATTAAATAAGGTAGTAAGATAAAGCTTTGAAACATCCGTGACAAAAATCGATTCTTTATTTCATTCAACATGATTGCTAAACCGATGGCAAACACTGTGGTTAGAATTATAAATACAATGTTATACAGAATTGTATTTCTGGTGATGATATAGGCATCTGATGTCTTAAACAAATATTCAAAGTTTTTGAACCCTACCCAGTCGCTTCCCCAGATTCCTTTCGCAAAATTGATGTTTTTGAATGCAATGACTACCCCAAACATAGGCAAATAATTATTAATCAACAGATACAAAACTCCTGGAAGCGTCATTAAGAGTAATGCCCGGTACTTAACCACCTTTTTTAATAAAGCTCTCGTGGCTGTAACTTGTTGGGGCTGTACTTCTGATCGTGATGCTTCATATGCCCTTGTGTTCAATGTCATCTCCMCCTTATTCAAATTCTTCAGTTCTTATGAACCTTATATTAAGCGAAACGATTTCAAGCAACTACCATAATTCCGCACTCCCATTTTTGAATTTCCGTCCTAATAAAATAAACATCCCGAATCGGGATGTTTATCTAAAATTAACGAACCGTTTTTCTATAGTCCTGAGGTGTCATCGTCATCTCTTTCTTAAAAGTGGTTGAGAAATAAGCAAAGTTGGAATACCCAACAGCCTGGGCAATGCTGCTCACGGGTAAATCGGAATGTGCGAGAAGCTCTTTAGCAATATGAATCCTTTCTTGTACAATGTAATCCGAGATGGATATCCCTGTTTCCTTCTTAAACAATTTCACAAGATAATCCGGACTTAGTCCGATATAGTCAGCAATGTATTGACGTGATAACGGCTGATCAATATGGGAAGTAATATACTGTTTAATTCGATCCACAAAAGATTCATTTCCCCCTTCATCTTCCATTTGAAGAAAAGTGATATCTAGAACCTCCATCACCCAGTTTTGAAGATCATTGATGGACTTCGTAACAGTAAGTGCTCGATCAGGAGATAAGTGATCTGTGAAAATTTGATCCGCTTTAAGACCGTTTTGCTGCAGAGAATACAATAGCATTTGCAAAAAACTCTGGTAAAATAGCTTCAGACCTTTCGCATCCAGTCCTTCTATTTGCTTCCATGAGTTAAGTGAATTTACGATTTCCGCTTGCAGCTTCTTTTTATCCCCCTGCTTCATCATTTCAGCCCATATGTTCATTTGAGGCCAAGATACCTCTTCTGTCTTAACGCTTTTTTCTCGGAAAGCGATTACCTGTTTACTTTGAGAAACATTGTTAAGGTGCAGATACATTAGTTTATCATACATGACAAGTACGTTTTGAATTTGAGTCACTTCGCCCATATAACAGGAAAGCTGGCAATAAAAATGTTGATGACTAGCTTCAATAAAAGACCTACACAAATCTGTCAGCATTTCTTCGGTTGGAAAGGAATCTTTCCTCAATTCAAGGATAATTAAGATAAGACCGGTTTTAATCTGAATAATTTGACMTTTATTCCCTTGTTGTAGGATTAGCTCTTCCGCTGTCTTTCGAAGAGCATACTCCATAATATTTTCCTCACGCACGGAAAGCCTTTTCTCCCAAAGTTGAACGCCTATCAGTATGGGCAGAAAGCTTGCCATTTCTGAATAAKGGATACTTTTTTCAGAGAGCACTCTCTTTATTACTTCCGGGTGTGAAGGTATGTTTTGTTGAAGTAAGTCCAGCCAAAAACGTTCGATTACTAACGGCCTTTCCGTCTTTATTTTTAATATAGCCTTCTGTACGGCTTCCTTTAATTCTTGTTGCGGTACTGGCTTCAGTAAATAGTCTAGGCTTCCCAATCGCAGCGCTTGCTTGGAATATTCAAAATCAGCATGACAAGTTAAAAAAATGGATTCTGTTTTCAAATATTTTTCTCTTACCCACGTCAAGAGATCCAGACCATTACCTTGTGGCATTTCAATATCACAAATCATCACATCAATTGAATGATTTTCGAATAACTCTTTAGCCTGGCGGATATTATATGCAACAAATACTTTTGTTATTCCAAGCTGTTCCCAATCAACGGTAGCTTTCACCTTGTTGGCAATGTATACTTCGTCATCTACAATCAATAATGTGTACATAGTAATAATCTCCTTATTCTGACTGAAGTGGAAGAACAATTTTAACAACCGCCCCAGGATTATTGTAGAAGGTGATGTTCGCTTGATCTTGATAAAGCAACCATATTCTTCGCTGCACGTTCCATATTCCGATATGTTCTCCCGAGTCATTGTTCATGAGGGCTATACCTTGCTCCAATTTCTGCAAAACCCCTGGTTCAAATCCTTTGCCGGTATCTTCAATACGAATAATCAATTGGTCTAAACTTTGMTCGATATCAATCCGAATATGAATTGGCTCATCTAAAGACACGGCATGCTTGATCACATTTTCAATAAATGTTTGTACCATTAAAGGAGGGATTTTATAGTTCATTAGAGATTCCGCTATGAAAAAATGAGTAGTCAGGTTTTCAGGAAAACGAAACTCTTGAATACGCAAATAATTTTGAACATGCTTGATTTCATCCTTAAGCAGCACGAAATCCATATGACTACGAAACATGAAACGGAAATATCCAATTAAAGACAAAGATAACTCCTTTAGTAATTGAAAATTTTGATCCTCTGCTAAGTAGTATACAATATTTAAGGAGTTCAAATAAAAATGAGGGTTGACCTGCAATTGCAGATGCTTTAACTCCGCCTTTTGGTTGTTTAAACGCTCTTCATAGACATTGATTTTGAGCTCCTGTATT
Organism: Paenibacillus sp. 01T442; assembly: GCF_056398345.1. Lineage (NCBI taxonomy): Bacteria > Bacillati > Bacillota > Bacilli > Caryophanales > Paenibacillaceae > Paenibacillus > Paenibacillus sp. 01T442. The sequence goes on along the minus strand of NZ_JBFTPF010000022.1, from coordinate 20,994 downwards.
TGAGCCATCATATCGTTAAAGGTTTCATTCATCATTCGGAATTCTTGAGATATCGGCGTATTAACAATCCGAGCCTCCAAGTTGCCGTCCTTGATCTTGCGCATCGCTACAATAATGCGGTTAATCGGCAGAAGTACGGTCCTTCTCAAGAAATATAAAGCTCCGATTAAAACAARGACCGCCCCAATTGTAATTATCAATATAATACGCTGTGTATAAGGAAGCTGCTCGATAATATTACGATCCGGTATTACGGCAAGCAAACTGAAATCTCCTTTAGTTGATTGCTCACCAATCACTAGATACTTTTGATTCGCGCCAGTTAGTAAATAAGTGCCCCGTTCATAGTTCAGTTGAATTTTCTGTGAGTTGTAAAAATCAATGTCCATTAGCGGTTGATTACCAGCATCAACAATCAGTGATCTTCCCTCTTCCCCTAGGTCCAACAGGTCAAGAGGCACCATGATTTCTTTGGAATTTACCAGTGCCCCAATATACACATTCCCATATTGAAATAGATGAATAAGATAAGGAGTTCCATTAATTGTAATTGTAGTCCAGCGATTCATACTATAATGGGATAGTTTCTGAGAATCTTGAGCTACCTCCTTAAGTGTATTTTTAAATACATGAAGATCTGGACTCTCTGAAACAGTACTTCGGGGAGCAAGTATTAGATCTTGGTTCACAACGGAATAGGCAAAGAAAAAATCCAGCGCGTTATACGAGTTGCTTTTCTCATACAATTCCCGAAATAGTTGATATTTAGAGAGATTATAGGTATCTAGGTCCTGCTCAGCTGGACGATCCAAATAAGATAATCCTGCATTCTGCGCAGCAAATTGAAGGAGATAAGTGTCAATATTATTTAAATCCTTATCGATCAATCCCGTATATAAGTGAAGCAAATTATTGCTAGATTGTGCCACCTGATTGCGAACTACGCTAATTGAATAATAGCTGTTATAAACAAGAAATGTAATAATCGGCAGCATGATAACGAATAAACCGAAGATTAACTTAAACCGAATCGTATTAAAATTTAACGACAGCATGTTAGAAGTCTCCTTTAACATTGTAGTAGATAAGATTCCAATTAATTTGAAATATTTTCTCGGTCCATTATATACTACTAAATTGATATAAGGGTATCTGTAAAATATGTGATGTTGCTACGGCTAGAAAAAAAACGCAAGTTATTCCATAAGTATTTAAATATAGTCATATGTATCGGTCCTACAAAGAATATCTGTCATGTGAAACCAAAATTAGGTAAGTACAATCATCAGGAACTGTTTTTAGTAAGCGGTTAGACCACGTTTTATAAGTTCGGTTCACGGATAGCTCTAATCGAAGCACAATCCTCTGTTCCCTGCTGGAAGTGTCAATCAACATAACTCTTTATTTGATAAATCAGTCTTGTCTAATATCCAGTCCCTTGTCTTAAACATTGATTATTAATTTAATACTCAAAGTGAGGTCTGGATTTGTCCAATGTTCTTCTTAATGATGTTTACCTTTGCAGATGCCTGGATATCAAGGATATTTTGAAGTCGATTATATTGATCTGTAAGCGAGATTTGTTCGAATAAAATAGTGTTTTCGGATATTCGCAAATCAAATACAAATCGAAGCAGAKGGACAGCGGTACCCTTGCTGTCCTAGATCCACCCGATATATTCAACACTAATCAACAAACCCTTAGAAATTAAAAAGTGAATGTTCATAATAGTAAATATTCACTAACGAAATCTATTTACCACTAACGATCTTTATTTCACTTGATCACCAACCACCAACTCAACTTGCCTCCACCCCATTTTTGATATAGTAGATCCCTAATGAATTATGCTCATGAAATTTCACTTTTACAATCATTTGAATTCACTTCAATAAACAAGCGTTCCTCAAGGTCATCAAAGCAGCATTCACCATTATTAAAAGCTCAAAAGCCCTACGATTTTATCGTAGGGCCGATCTTTGTGAGTAATATTGTTCGTTTCAATTAAATAACCTGCCATCCCGAAACCTTACAATCCGCTTTGCCTGCTCCGCAACCTGCCGATCATGCGTAATCACAATAATCGTCCGTCCCTGCTGCTCATTCAAGCGCCTGAAAATATCCATGATCTMCGCGCCTGTCTTTGAATCCAGCGCCCCCGTAGGCTCATCCGCCAAGATGATCGGCGGATCTCCCGCCAACGTGCGCGCAATCGCAACACGTTGCTGCTGTCCACCAGACAGCTCCGATGGAAAGTGCCGCCTGCGATCCAACAAATCAACAGCTTCCAGCGCTTTGAGAACCAGCGGCTCCCGCTGCTTCCTCAATAAGCCGCGATATATCAGCGGCAACTCCACATTTTCATAGGCATTTAATCTCGGCAGTAAGTTAAAGTTCTGGAAAACAAACCCGATCTTCCGATTCCGAATCTCAGCCAATTGTGAATCCTTCAGCGAATGAATCTGCTTCCCATCCAGCACATACAGGCCTTCATCCGAAACGTCCAAACAACCGATGATATTCATCAGCGTGGACTTCCCAGACCCCGAAGGTCCCATAATAGCGACAAATTCGCCTTGTACAATGTCTAGCGAAATGTCATCTAGGGCGCGGATTATCTCCCCGCCAATATAGTAAAATTTACTCACATGCTCAATCTGTATTAAGGCTGTCATTGTCTTCGCCCCCCCATTATTTGAAGCCAAATAAATGAAGAATACGATGTTCCAACCTGATAACAATGCTGTTCTTTTACCTCTTCGCCTTATAAAACTCGTGATACAGCTTCATCAGAGCCCGCTTTTCAATCCGTGAAACGTAGGAACGACTAATTCCCAGCTTTTTCGCGATTTCCCGCTGCGTCCGCTCTTCGCCGCCAAGCTCCAAACCAAATCGACCGACAACAACTTCCTTTTCTCGGTCATCCAAAATCTCTAAATTTTTATAAATCTTCGACTTCTCAATCTTGAGCTGGACAGCATCGACTACGTCATCTGCCTCACTGCCAAGGATGTCAATCAGCGTAATTTCATTCCCCTCTTTATCCGTTCCGATCGGGTCATGCAGAGATACATCTTTACGTGTCTTCTTCAATGAACGCAGATGCATCAAGATCTCATTCTCAATACAACGCGCAGCAAAAGTCGCCAGTTTTGTCCCTTTGTTCGGGGAGAAGGACTCGATAGCTTTGATCAGTCCAATCGTCCCGATGGAGATCAGGTCTTCCAAATCTTCTCCGGTGTTGTCGAATTTTTTGACGATATGAACACGAAGCAAGGTAAATTACTTTACAGTATTTCTAATTCAAACTGACGTGTTGATTAATGACCAACTATGTTGAAGTTACTTACTTTTTCTTCCAAGTGAACATAAAACTAAACCCAATACCTGGTAGGTACTGAGTCTAGTTTTTGTTATGTATGTTAGCCCATTATAGTTAATTCTTTTTATTCCGGTATAGCCTTCTGTTGCTTTATTGGTGAGCGAACAACTCTCGATTGATTGGAATTTTGCCGGTCATCGCTTGCAGCAATAACTCGGCCGAGCATTCAATATCACCATACATATTAATTATAGAATCAATAGAGGCTTCATACTCTCGGTGAACGAACGGATGGAAATGAGATACGAAAATGATCGGCGTTCGTAACTTCGTCCACCCTCCCATCATATTTCTAGCCACTTCATCATGTAGACGAACTACGTTTATCCCATAACTAAGCTTACAGCCAATTGAACAAATAATCAGGTCGGCAGCTTTCTCCGAAGCTGCTTCAAAAAGCGCATCTGGTCCTGGATCCAACCATTGCGTCACATGATCGGAGAACTTACTGATCTCCTGCTTCATACGAGCATGCAGTTCCATCAATTGATCATGATTGTTCATTATGACCACATGGAGTACTCTGGTCTGTGGCTCAATGGGGAAAGGAATTAATTCGGCGCGATCGCGTACGACGGTAATGCAAGCCTGCGCCACCTGCTTGGCGGTTCGCTGGTGTGCTTCCCGATCGAACTGTGTACTTCCCGCCACCACTGCTTCTTGATTGAATAGCCCCATCTGCGTTTTGACGGCTACAATGCGGCTAGCCCGATCGCGTAGCGTTTCGATCGAAAGCTTCCCGCATGCAAGCCGCTGCTCCATCTCTGAGTAAAATCGCTCATTTATACGGGGAAAGAGCAGCATGTCACAACCACTCTCCAGCGCGTCAGCACAAACATCGTAATAATTTCTAAACCCGACGGCACCACCCATTTCAAGCGCATCAGACACGATTAATCCTTCAAAACCCATCCGCTTGCGTAGCACCCCCTGCAGTAAATTAGGAGAAATTGTCGCCGGCGGATACAGACCACGTTCATCTGGCTCGTCTAGGCATGGCAGCGCGATATGTCCCGGCATCACGGCCATTGCACCTCGGTCAATTAATTCCTGAAAGACTCGTCCTGGCCCATGCCACCATTTTTCCTGAGATAATGAAATGACCGGTGTCGTCAAATGATGATCCAAACTAGTAAATCCGTCTCCTGGAAAATGTTTAATTGTTGCCATCATGCCATGTTCTTGTAACCCCTTCATGTATGCGCCGGCTATTTTCACAACATGTTCCGGGGTGACACCTGGACTCCTCATACTGACAACTGGGCTGTCGGGATCAACTGCCAGATCTGCTACAGGTGAAAACGTCCAATTGAACCCAAGCACTTCAGCTTCTTGTGCTGCTATACGTCCGGTCTCATACGCCAACGTCTCCGAATTTGTTTGGCTTAAGCCCATCATATAGGGAAACTTGGTAGCTCCTAAAATCATATTACCCGGTCCGCATTCCAGATCGCTGACGATAAATGGCGGAATTGTACAGGTTTTCTTGAACTCTGCAATTACCCCCTCCAGCCGGCTGCGCTCCATGGGATGAAAAAACATTGCGCCGAACTCCTCTAGACACTCTTCCCCGATTCGTCCTAAAGTCGGACAGCAGACTTGCTTCAACAATTGTTTATGGCTAAGCGATTGCACCTTCGCTTGTATTTCTTCCGTGACAGTGACTCGATATTTCCCCACTTAGTCAGCTCCCCACTCAAATTCATACGTTCATTGATTTGTTTAACCACGCTTGTAAGTAAGCAATAACTTCCTCCCGCATCGCCTTCGTCTCCAGATGGGCAACGTCATACCTGGATAACTTCCATGACTCGGAAGCTCCTAATGCTTCATAGACGCTTCTTAATTCGCGATCTATTTTATCTAAGCCCTTGACCGGGGTTAAGGGATCCAGACTGCCTGCCAAGCTCAAATGGGGTCGCGGGGCAATCAAAGCATTAATTTGAGCCGTTGTAAAATGATTCAATAAATCGGATACATAGTAATATAAGCCATGTCGGTCGAGCCCGCCCTCCTCCAAGAGCGCCTCAAAATCAGTCAGGCAGCAGATGTCAACTGTCACTTGAATACGCGGATCCAACGCTGCGAGCCACCATGCCATCGTACTCCCCATCGACATCCCTAGCGTACCTATCCGTGCAGGATCCACATCAGAACGAGATACGAGATAATCTACAGCGCGCAGGCTGTCAAAAACCATCATTCCCCACATCGTCCGCCCTTGCCAGAGCAGCTCCTTAAAAATGGTCGCTTCGCTGCGCATACTTCGTTCCCCAAATGCCCAAGCGTCAATACATAAAACAGAAATCCCCAATTGTGTGAGACTCTCGCCGTAGGATACTTCGTTCATATAAGGAGCTGGCGAGAGCAACTCCTCTTTGCCAACCTTGTATCGCCCGCCATGCGAGTGGTTATAGAGCATAACCGGAGAACGCGGGCCTGCATGCTTGGCGCGTAAAAAATAGGCAGGAACTGGCTCGCGATCATTCAATTCCAATACGAGTTTCTCTAATATATACGAACTGTTCTCTTGTTCTTGCAACAGATGCGCTTGAATCGGCTTCGTTCGAGACGGCGGCTTGCCCAGCAGTCCCATCAATTCTTCTCTGCGACCAACGACACTCATCATTCACAGCCTCCMCGTAGTGCGATTTAGATTATATCCGCGTAAGTATCAGGTCTTCTTTCTTTTCTGAAAAGGCTACGCGCTTCCCCATTTCCTGGGCCTACCGACAGCCAGTACTTATACAACCGTTGATCCAAGTCAAGATCTGCAGCAAAAACACCCATCTCCTCGTCCTGTACATATCCGATCAGTTCACCGTTAGGAGCAATCACTCGACTGGCGTTAGCTCCGCACCCGCAACCAGCCACGACGACATATAGTCCATTATCCCGTGCCCTGGCTCTTGTCTGCAATAAGCCATTTCCTATCGTTGGGATAAAAATGACTTCCGCACCTTGCAGCGCCAAGACCCGCGCTGACTCGGGAAACTCCTGGTCATGGCAAATTAAAATCCCCATTCGACCAAAATCAGTGTCTATGACGACATGCTCATCGCCAGGCATGACACCCATTTCCGCCTCGTACAATGGCAGATGAATTTTTCGATACTTCCCTGCAATCTTGCCTTCACGGTCCAGCAGTACTGCCGTATTGTAAATATGTGCTTCGTCACGTTCATACATTGTAAAGAGAATGTAGCTGCTAAGTGCCCTCGCTTGCTCCGATAGGATCTCAGTAAGCGGACCCGGTACGTGTTGACATCTTTGAACCAAAGGAAGCTGCACGAAACCTTCATAGAAGGTCTCTGTCAGCATAATGATATCCGGATGATGCCCCCCCGCTTTATTCAGTAAGCCCAGCATTAATTTCAGATTTGTATCCATGTCTTCAGTCGGTCTGGCATACGTAGTGACGACGCGCACAGTTTTTTTGAGCGGGTTTTTGCACGCTTTAACTTGTACGTTCCGCCACACGACGCTTCCGTCAGCGCTCCAACGAAACGTAAGCTCCAGACGCAATTGCGCGGCATGCAAAGGCGCATCCAATGTCCGTCGCAAAGTTCTCCACGCATCATCGCTTTCTTCAACGAGCTCGAGATAGTCCCGCTGCAGTAAAGTACCTTCATYGTCCATCCATGTTGCAATCATATAGACGCTCACATGCTCATGGAGAACATCACTCACCTGATACTCCGATTGAATGGTATAATTCTGCGTTTCATTAATAGGGATGTTTCGGCTATGCCAACTTCCATAACATCCTTTTTTCCCTGCACCGCTCATCTCCAGTTGTAGTTCTTCATCCAACGCAATTCGCGCATAGGAAGGCGATACTTCTTCTCGGGGTGCCCAGAATTGCCATTCCCCATCTTCCATACTCATGATTGTTCGCATCGGGATAAGCTCCCTCCTAATCTTATTTATGGTCGCATTCGAAAGGGGGACTTTTCAGTCCCCCCTTTTAAGAACTTAATTTTTGGTGAACTTCACTGCATCGGCAATCACATAGTTACTGTTCGCATTGTCAGTAAGCTCAACATACCMTGTAGTCCCTAACGCAAAGTCATAAATGCCAAGTAAAATCCAATTACCTCCAGGTGATGTCTGCTCGTTGACTAAAATCGTTTGGGAGCCGCCATTGTAGTACACGGTGAATGGTGCATTGGAAGCCCGATCACCATTCCCATTCGGCAACCGATAATACACTTTGTAATTGCCCGCCTCCGTAATGGTTGGTCTCCAGCGAATGGAATCCGCTCCAGTTCCTGTTGCATTGACCGCATATTCCGAACCATAATAATTAGGGAGCGAGGCCGACGAGTTCCAGCTACCTGTCTTCTCAGCTTGGGGGTTATCAATGATAATACTGCCGTCCGTAGGCGTTGCCAGCGCTCTGGTGGAGTGCACACTCGTCAACGTGCTGCTTGTAGCCGTGACAACGTAATCATAAGCAGTTCCATTAGATAAACCTGTGTCCGTATAAGCGGGAGACACCAGATTGGCTGCGATCTGGGCATATGGCCCGCCAGCGACAGTACGCCTCTTAACCGCATAGCTGGTGGCCCCAGGTACACTTCCCCAACTTAAACTCACTTGTGAATCTCCTGCAACCTCCAATAAACCTGATGGCGCAGGCACAACCTGCGTTGAAGAGTACGCAAAGAAATTATCGAATACAGCGGTGACAGAATCCCCATTTTGTCTTGCTTCACCTGTCAGCATGATGCTGAAATCATTATTCCAGGTAACCGGAACACTTGCATACTCCACATCGTCAACTAAGAAATGAACGTTGCTGCCGTCATGAACAAGCTTAATTTCATGGTCACCATGATCCGAATTCGTATACACGGTAACATCACTGCCGTCATTTAAATTATAGGCCCATACCCCTGTATCGCTATTTTGACTAAAATGAATATTCTCTGTATAGGTACGCCACAGCTTAATTCCGCTGCGATACCCCGACCCCGTGCCATTCGCAGAGACCCGATCTACTTTCACGGTTAATGGAGAACTTGCCGTCGCCTGAAAAAATGGAATGGATTGCACCCCTTTGCCACCCCAGTAATTTACACTGGTCGTACCGGAAAATGTCAAAAATCCACTGGATTGGCTGGCACCAATGCCAGTCACAGCTGTCGACCGAAATCCCTTGTCGATGACTCTCCATTTTGTTAAATCAATTGCCGTGCCGTTAAAATTATCAATAAAATAATTGCTCGGTGTGACTTCACTCGAATTTCCGTTTTCTCCGTAGGCACCTTCGGCAGAGACGACATAGTAATAGAGCGTATCATTCGATATATCAGAGTCTACATAAGTAGTTGCCGTCACACTTGAAGCAATCACCGTGTAAGGTCCGCCTGGAGTCGTACTTCGTTTAACGTTATAACTAGATGCCCCTTGGGAAGGCCGCCAACTTAAATTCACATTCGGATAATCGCCAACTGCTTTGAGTCCAAGCACTTTGAACTGAATCACAGCTAATCCATATACACTTGGATCGCCGACTCTCGTTGCCTTAATAATGGTCTGGGGCATAGGAGGCATGGCGTTCGGCGCAGTAAATGTCCCGCTGGTCGAGATCGCTCCTTGCGATACATTGCCAAGCACAGACCATGTCGTTCCGTACGTGCTGCCAATGACTGTATCATTGAAAGTAGCTGTACTTCCAAACACAGCAGAAATTTCTCCAGGCGTAATCTCAATCTGCTCCGGTTCCCCAACCGTCGTGTATACGGCTACACTATTAGCAGGCAGATTCGTATCACTAAAAAGGCTTCCAACACTCGTCCAAGAGGCATCGCTAGGTATCGTTATAGCTCCTGGTGTAGGCACCAACGTACTGGTATACAAATGCCGACTAACAGTTTTGTTTATACTCGAATTAAACTGAATGTCTACACTTTTGCTCGCTGAAGAACTGCTGTTAACAACATATACCGTGTACTCACCATCGGCTCTTCTCACTGACGTTACATGCAAGTCAGGATCATCCGACGTTGTCGATAGCACCTGCGCATGCGAACCTGTAAAAGTAGAGAACAAGCCAAGCGAATAATACGAATACCGAGGCATCGTTGATTCCGGTAGCCATGGCCAAGCTCCAAAAGTAGTATCGATAAAATTCAGCGGATCGACCAGCTGTTGATCGGCAAGGCGCCAATATAGCATACTGGATACGCCATTTCGCATTCCGGATACCATTAAATCTGCAAGATTAAAACCATACTGAAAGGTACTACGGTCTTCATTGGTCCCACGAGCTGCAAATTCGGTCAAAATGTGTGGTTTCCCCGTAGGCGCGATATAACTATTGCGAGTTGAAAGCCAAATCGGCAATGTGCTGTAATCCATGTTATAAGCATGACCATCATAAATATCGAGAACATCATTCATATACGTCGCTGCATACGCTGTCCATTCTGAACTCGAACCGGATTCATCAGGCCCGACTAACTTTATCGCGGAGCGCATGCCGTCTGCAATTAACCGATCGTGAATAGCTTGGTACATGTCCTTGTAATAGTCCTTTGGATCAATGCCTGCTGGTGTCTCGAAATCACCACCACTTGGTTCATTGTAGGACATCACATACTTAATGTTATCATATCCCTTTACCGTAATCAGTTGGTGCAGCGATGCCGAAACCCATTCGGCCCACTCATCCAGATCGTTCGGGGCGCTATTGACTGGACTCGGTAATCCGCTGAATGCGAGCCAACTCTGTACGGCAGCATCCATCTTCCAACCGGCGACGAGCATGACATCGATTTGTTCTGACTTTAGGAAATCAAGTACTTTGTAGACAGACTGCATTTTAGCACTGTTCGTCTGCATATTCGACCAGTTCGTGACGTCAGGGTCATTGTTATCGTTCGCAGGCTCCATCCAATCGGTCTGATACCACACGCGAACAAGGCTCGGATGCAACTTGGCTACCCGCTGTTTCTCCACTTCCCACCAGTCATCATTGAAACCATTGGCTACAGCTTCGCTCATGAACTGCGTAGGATCAAACTCGCCACCGAATCCGAGGAAATCATTGTTAACAATAGAAGATGTATCTATGGTTACTGTTGAGCCAGATGCATATGCAGAAGATGCCCCAAACATAGCCGTAATCGCGAAAGCCACCAACATAAAGGTCATTCTCACCCTTTTTACAAGCCATCCATTACATCTCATTATTTCATTTCCTCCTTTTTAATAAGGGAATGTTGTTTGATTGGAGGACAGAACGATTCTGCCCTCCAGCAAATTTTGTTAGTTACCTTGATTTTTTTTGTACGCCTCGTTAGCCTCCTGTTCGATCTTGCTTCCACCTGACAGTTTCCATTGCTCAACAAACTTATCAAAATCAGAGATCGGTGCTGCGTTCATAATAATTTTGGTAAAAACTTCCATTTGCATTTTCGTTAGCGTTGCAAGTTTATCGACCATCGTTGGTGTCGGCGAATAGATAAATTCGTCAAAAACAAATGTTTTCTGCTTATCATACTGATCAATGACTTTAAAGGCACCCTCTGGCCCAAACGTCCGATCTGAATACCACATCTTGTAATCACCATTTCTAAACTTGGTAATGCGGTCAAAGTGAACAGAGGCAGGGAAATCAAGTTTGCTGCCATCCCCTGTCTTGAGCGCGTCGACAACTTTATACCAAGCTTCTAGATTAAGATTAGGTGACTCTAGTTGAACCGGCGCAAATTTGGCAGGGAAAATCCCGTCTTTCGCAATAAAAGGATTAACTGACCCGGAATAATCGGTTTCAATATATTTTTTCAAATACGTGTTCAGCAGCTTGATAACAGCTTCCGGGTTCTTCACACCTTTTCTTACAACGATAAATGTTTCTGCCGTTGGATTCGCTTGTACCTTCGCCGGGGCTGAGTCTACGGAGACGATTGGATACGTCTGCCAAAGCGGATAAGCGGCATCCTTGTTTTTCTCATAATTAATGTCATACGTTTTGCCTGGTGGATCCCACAGATGCCCGTATATTAAGCCGATTTTCTCCGCATTCACATCTTCCAGAATCTTGTTCGTGTCCTTGACGGAAAATTCTTTGTCTAGGACGCCGTTTTTATACAAATCCTGAAGCTTCTGCAACGCGACTTTCATTTCTGGCTGCACCGAACCGAATACAATTTTACCCGATGCGTCTTTTACCCAATAGTCTGGATAAGCATGGTACCCGTTAAAAAAGCCCCTGACCGAACCAAAATTCTGCAGCATCTCTTTGTTAATGGCCAGACCGTATGTGTCGTTTTTTCCGTCCCCATCCGGATCCATCTTGCTAAACGCTTCTGCAATTTTCATCACATCATCCATCGTCTTAGGCGGTGAAAGGTTCACTTTTTTCAGCCAATCGGTTCTAAGCCAGATCATTTCAGTCGAAGCAACGCCCCCGTTTGAGGCTGTATGCGGAATTGCCATCAATTTACCGTTCACGGTCGAGGCTTTGATCGCAGCCCCACCATCGACTGTGAGCGTTTTCTTCGCAAAGGGACTCCCATACTTTTCGTAGACAGCAGTCAAGTCTTCAAGCGCTCCTTCGTCTACGAGTCGCTGCATGGTCACCTTGTCGACTTCAAAGAAGTCAGGCAAACTGCCCGAAGCAATCGTTACATTTAATTTCTGGTTGTATTGCGACTTGTCCACAACCCACATATTTTTCACTTTTATGCCAAGTTCATCTTCAAAAATACCGTTCCAAATATTCTTATCCAGCGACTCTCCGTCTTTAAATTTAAACCCGGCATCAGTAAATCGTACCGTCGATACTTCAATAGGCGGATTGTACTTACCATTGGTTGGCGTTGCGGACTGCGAATTGGCTTCTTTCGATGGTTCTGATGGACTTGGACTCCCCTTTTCATTCGTATCACTGCTGCATGCGGAAAGCGTCATAAGAGCAGAAATCAGAACCATATTCAGCACGTTGACATGTTTAACTTTCATTTTCAATCCCCCTGGGAATAATATGTTACCTACCGATTTCATTGAACTTAACCTTTTACACTGCCTACAACAATTCCTTTGATAAAGAAACGCTGAAGAAATGGATATAAGAGCAAAATGGGAAGCGCACCTAAAAAGATTTGTGCTGACTTTGCCGTCCGACTTGAAACATCCTCAAATAACTTCATATTAACCAAATCCATGCTCCCCATTATGGTATCAACTTTATTGACGATGGTGTACAGATAGCTCTGAAGCGGATAATTTGATGGTGAGTTCATGAAAATAAGTCCATCGAACCAGGCGTTCCAATGACCTACGGTAGCAAATAGCGTTAAAGTCGCGATGGATGGCATGGATAACGGAACGTATACTTTCCATAAGATCCTCATATATCCTGCCCCGTCGATGAAAGCGGCTTCCTCTAACTCTTTAGGAATTCCTCTAAAAAAGTTCAGGAGCAGCACGACATTAAAGACCGGAAGGGCATGTGGAAGAATTAGCGACCAAATGGAATCAAGCATGCCTAGCATCTTAACTGTCATATACAAAGGAATAAGACCACCCGAGAAAAGCATCGTAAATACCAATATCCAGACATACACAGTCCGACCTTTAAACTCAGACGATTCCTTAGACAAAGGATACGCTGCCAAAACAGTTAGTACCATATTCACTGTCACCCCGAGCAGAACCCGCTTCAGGGTTACAAGCAACGACAAGAGAAATTCTGACTTTCGAAGAATGAATTCGTACGATATGAATGTAAAATCTTTTGGCCAGAGCTTAACAAATCCTGCAGAAACCGCAAGATTGGAGCTAAGTGAAATCGCGAGTATATGAATCAGCGGAAGGATACATAAAACCGCCAGCAGGATCAGAAACGTATAATTGAGCACAACGAACAGCCATCTCGACCAAGAATAACGATCTACCAAGTTCAACTTCCTTCTCTCTAAAAGATTCTATAGTTCGCAATCCGGTAGGCAAGATAGTAGGACACGGAAATGAGTACTAGCGAGACTACCGACTTCATCATGCCAACTGCTGTTGCCACACTGTATTGTGCGTCGATCAAGCCAATCCGGTAAACAAAAGTATCAATAATGTCACCACTTTGATAGACTACTGGACTGTAGAGATTAAACACTTGCTCAAAGCCGGCATTCAATATGCTGCCGATGCTTAACGTAGCCATCAGGACAATGATCGGCGCAATACCCGGCAGTGTGATATGAAGCGCACATTTCCAGCGATTCGCGCCATCGATAACAGCCGACTCGTAGAGCGACGGATTAATACCCGAAATAGCGGCCAGATAGACAATCGTACTGAAACCAAATTCCTTCCATTCATTGGACAACACCAGTGTAAAAGGAAACCACTTATTATCGCCAAGAAAAAATATCGGATCGATGCCAATCGCTTGAAGCAACTGGTTCACAATCCCTGCCGATGGGGACAAGACATCCACTAAGATGCCTCCCAAGAGTACCCAGGACAAAAAATGCGGTAAATAAACTAGTGTCTGGATACTTCTCTTGACGAACGTAATGCGCATTTCATTTAAGAGCAGCGAAATGACTATGGGCACCAGGAGCCCCGCTATAATTTTCATAACGGCGATGATGATGGTATTTAGAGTTACTTGGAAAAAGTCGGGTAAATGTATGACATAGCGAAAATTATCAAGTCCTACCCAATTCGAACCCAATATTCCCTTAGAGGGCACATACTTTTCAAAAGCCATCACCAAACCGAACAACGGAATATAGCTGAAAATCAGGACTGTGATAATGCCTGGCAATACCATAAGATGTAAGGAAGCCTTGGAAGCCCATCGATTATTCATTACTTTTCTCTCACCCCCTTCGTTATGCCCTGCTTATCTTTTATAATAAAAGGTATAGGGATGTAAAAATACGAGACATTTCCTACTTCCTTATCTTCTCTCTTGAACTTAATGAAATCTCTATGCCTCCACGCAAAAATACCGCCGAATCAACATCAACGAGAGGGCTCGCATGTCCGGCGGCAGTTCATTCACGCTGCATTTAATTCATTTCGCGATATTCAATTGGCGTTGAACTAATCAGTTTCTTAAATACTCGGGTAAAATAAGGCGCCGATTCAAAACCAACCTCGCAGGCAATTTCGTGGATTTTCATTGTTGTGTTTTTGAGCAGCTGCTTTGCACGCACCATTCGTTGTTCGGTAACATAATCCGTCAGGTTATTGCCGGTAAGCTGCTTATACAACCGAGACAAATACGGCGGACTGAGATAGACGACCTCGGCCAATCGCGTAAGTGTCAAATCCTCCCTCATAAAATCATGCACATATTGATGTAAAATACGGATCATTTCATGGGTTCTTTCTTGCTGCAGTCTACCGTTGTAGTCAGCCGCCATGACCCCTAGCTGTCGAAAATAGGCTAATGCAGCCTCCCAAGAACTGTGGTTATCGAATTGCACAAATTTATCCAACTTCATTGGAGCGCCAAGCTCGTCAATGAGATTTCGACGACTCATATAGGAGAGAAAGAAGGAGGATAGATTTGCGAACATTTCCATGGTTAAATAGTTCAGCTTTGTCTCGGACAATTCCATGTTGCTCAGCAGAGTAAACTCATGGAATTGTTGAACGAACTGAGCTTTATCTCCGCTATCCAAATGAGCCTCCAACAAGTCTAGTTTCCGCATATGGTTCCGTACCGCCATCTCTGCGAAAAAAGTTTTACTGGAACGTTCTAGCCCCGCTGCGTCTGAACTAGGCTCCACTACCAGCTTTTCCTCGCTTCGAATCAGTCCGCTGCTAAGATTAAGCTTGAGCGAATCGAATTGACCTGCCGCCTTCTCCCACGAACTTGGAGTTGAACTTAGCATGAGAGAGATCGGCAATTTTAGCAGCTGGCTGCAGGTCGCTTGAATGGATTCAGATGTTCCTTTTACGAATTGCCGTACACGCTCCCAGGCCATCTCAGCTTCTTCCCCTTGAGGGAGTGGGAATAGCTTGGGTTGAATGAACCAGACGAATCGAAACCGATCGTACAACAGAAATACAAACCGAAACTTGTCTGCCAGATACTCCTCTGCAATGTTTTGAATGGAGTATGATAACAACGTTCTATCTGACGTTGACAGATTCTTTCCCCAGTCGTCGACCCTCCCTACTACGAGGTAAACGTCATGCATGGGATCCAAATGAATGCCTAATTCCGTGAACCGTTTCACTCTTGCAGCCTCAGAACCCATTTCCCCGCCTAGCATTTCCATGAAGTAATCGCGCCGCATGGCTGGAATTGCTTGCTGCATTAGCTCTTTGGCCTTCTTCAAAATACTCCCCTCATGCAGTTCGGTTTTGATCTCCTCCGCCGCTTTTTCAATCGCTTGAAAGATGAGTTCATCGTCTTCTGCCTTCAGGATATAGTCCATTCCCCCCTTGCGGATCGCTTTCTGAATGTACTCGAAATCATTGTATCCGGACAGAAAGATGATCTTGCACCGAGGCCATAAATCCAGCACATGGTCTGCCAACTCAAGACCGTTCATGCCAGGCATGCGGATATCCGTTAGCAAGATATCTAGTCGGCGTTCTCGTATCCGCTCCAAAGCTTCATTGCCTGAATAGGCTTTATTAATCGTTAATTCGTACTTGCCCCACTCTTCAAGCGCATTTGATAATAAATTGACTGCCACAGATTCGTCGTCCACAATCATTAAATTTAGCATGGTTTCCCCTCCTCCTTGTCAATTCGGATCGTCAAGATTACGCATAAACCTCCACCTGACTTCGGTCTTACTTGAATACCCGATTCATCACCGAATTTTAATTGCAACCGCCGGTTCACATTCATCATCCCGCTGACATCGATATTTCCAGTTGGATTGGTGAACCGATGATTCCATATCGCCATGTCTTCCACCGTCATGCCAATACCGTTGTCTTCGATTAGGATTTTTAAAACTTTTTCGCCCGCCTCTACCGTAATGGTTAGCTCCCCATTTGCCAAAGTATGCTCGAGTCCATAGTTGTAAGCGTTCTCGACCAGCGGCTGCATAATTAATCGTGGCACGAGTAGATGATGCTTATCCTCGGGCAGCTCAGCAATGGATACTTTTAAGCGATTGGAAAATCTAACATTCTGGATCTCCATATACATGCTCACGTGATGCCATTCTTCGGAGAGCGGTACATCTTCCCCAGCTTTCTTCGTAATATAGCGAAAATAATCACCTAAATATTTGGTAAGCCTCAAACTGTTCTCATAGTCTTCATCTTTCGTGATGCGATACAACAAGTACAAGCTGTTATAGAGAAAATGGGGCTTAATCTGCGACTGCAGCTGATTTAATTCTGCCTGCTGCTTTTGCAGCTGTTTTTCATATACCTCGTAAATCAGGGTTCTTAGTCTGTCTGCCATCTGATTGAATTGCCTATAGAGATAGTTGAATTCATCCCTACTCTTGTGATGCAGGACAAGGTTCAGATTGCCTGACTCCATATGGCGGAAGGCACGTACCATTTTAGAAAGCGGCTTATGAATGACCTGATAGATCCAATAAGAAACGAGCACAATCAGTACAATGGTTGCGATGGACATAAGAAGAATGAACTTCTTATATTTCTGCAGCGGCCCAAGTATATCTGACTCCGGCACGAACACAAGCAGTGTTGTGTTCGAATCTGAAGCGTACTCAAAGGCCGTAATATAGTTTTGATTGTTCACCCGGATGTTTTCGATCCATCTCCCGTTTACTGATTGCTTAKCCACCTGACTTTGAACACGCTCAATAATTGGCGTCATAGCTTCATTGTTCTCATCGCTCGAAATCCTCCATGCATCACTGACGAGAGCCGATCCGCTCTTTTTGAAGCTAGAAATTTGCAGGAGGAAATTTCGTAGTTCATTCACGGAAATCTCAGTCTCCAGAACAAATACGGGATCACGTTCAGGCGTTACTGCTTTGGTGGGGTAAAATTCCCGTATAAACAGCTTGCCATCTCTAGCATATATAGGCGTACCGTTCGTAAACAGCTCTCTTTCTTTTTTTAATTGTTCAATTTGACCTAAGGGGAGCGTTGTTGTGAGATCATCAGTGCTTATGATTCGTTGAAGTGACGGGATATAAGCTTTAGCAACAGTTGCGTAGATGCCGGAGCTCTTAATAAGATTCAACTTAAGTTGAAGTTGTCGCATCATCAGTGAACGGTCGTAGTCAGGTAGACCTTCTCCAATTACACTGAGGTTTAACAAGTCATCATCAACCACATATTGACGTTGAAGTTGAATCATCCGATCGATTTCTTTGTTAAGGGAATTATGGTAGAAGCTGATTTGTGCTTGGAGCGAGGAAGAAATTTCATTGCTGACAAGGTGTGACCCGGACTCATTGCTATGAATGGCCATCGCATACACAGGTAATATCATAATGAAGAATAAGGCCAACAGCTTTGTAAAAATGGAAAACCACCAATTCTGCCAGTTTAATTGCATCATGTTGGAATAACCCCCAATCGTGCTCAATATTCCCTACTAATTATTTCCAGTATAGTTGACAGAACTATTCGACAGAAACTCACAATTTCCTCTTGCGTCAAAATGTCAAAAAAATCCGCTCGAGCATTTCGAATTGCTCGAGCAGACGTTTTAGTTCTATCTATTTCGTTTATGCATTGCCGACTAAAGAGCTAATTTCCACAATCGTATTCTCAGATCTTGAGCGTTCTGCCGCAAAGCCGATTTGGTGGCCATAAATCGATTTCTCCAGAGATGTCGAAGACAGAGAAGGTTTATCTCCCCGTAAAGTACGAACAAAATCAGCAACCAGCCGCAAATCGCCGCCACCATGCATGTCGGATGTGACATTCGTCTCGATCCGTTCTTCCTTGTATAAATGACCAGGCCTTGTATCTGGTTGCCTAACCAAGAAGTAACCATCCTCCATCGTACCGGAAATTTCACCTTTCGTCCCCGTGATATGAATCGTCCTACATGACTTGGAGGTGGCGCCTGTTAGATTATGCGATGCAGTACTTCCGTCTTCGAATTCGATGATGACTGTCTGATGATCGACAACATCATTATCACAGCGCCATACGCACCGCCCGTATGGGTTGGACATTCGTAGCGATTTAATTTTTTCTTCGTGGGTTGGATTACTGCTGACATATCGATTGTCCCAAGCATAAATGCCCCATAAATCTTGTTCGATATACATTTTATTCGCGGAATATGTACATGTGGCTTCAATTGGACAATCAACAAGACACCTTGTGCCAGCGCCTTCCGGGGCTTTGTCCGTTCGAAACTGGAATAATCCTCCGAAGCTACTCACCTTCTTCGGTCGTATGCTGCCTTTCATCCAAGTAATGATATCTAAGTCATGGCAGCATTTGGCTAATAACATGGAGGAATCGCAACTCGCTTTACTATTCCATTTCCCTCGTACGAAAGAAGTCGCCATGTGGTGGTAGCTGACATTTTCTTCTGTCTGAATGGCGATGATATCCCCGATGATTCCGCTTTCGATTTGCTTGCGAATTTCCAAATAAAAAGGAGCATAACGCAATACATGACAAATCATCACGGACCGATTAGAGGAGTTCGCTGCTTCGTACAATTCAAGTACTTCCTTTTCACTTACGCCGATCGGCTTCTCTAACAGAACATCGTACCCCGCCTTTAAAAGTGGCAGCGTTGTTTGAAGATGGAGTTGATCCATCGTCCCATTAATAGCGGCATCCGCTATTTGGGGATGAACAACAAGTTCCTCAATGGATGCAAAGCAATTGTCCGGAGAAATACCGAAACATTCTGCCGTTAATTGCCGGCGTTCCAGGTTAGGCTCAACAACACCAACGATTTGCAATTCATCTGGATGCTCTAAGGCATAAGAAGCATAAATCAAACTTCGGTTGCCTGCGCCGATAATAACAGCCTTTATAGGCTGATCTTCCGACATACKGGATGGACCCCATTTCATATCCATATTCTTGTCATCTTACCTTTCTGATTTTAGACATCGCTTCTGAGCTGCTTATATCAACCAATCATCAGATACTTGGGACGATGAACTTCTTAATAATTTCCTGATAAAACAAGGCAGCGAGTACACCTTGTCCTGCATCGCTTGGGTGTACGGTATTCTCTTCCTTATTAAATGAAGTGATTCCTAGCGTTGGGCTATACATGTCCACACACGGAACCCTTTTCACCGCGCATGCCGCTTTCACTTCATTTACTTTGACGATGTTTTGTGCCGCTGTGTAGTAGGTATTATATTGAATCGTGGCCATGATGATATCGGCATTAGGGAGGTAAGCTTTCATTTTATCTAAACCAATTTCTAAGGAAGCCTGCGGATTCAGATTATTCATGCCTGTTAGCCATAAGACCAAGTCCGGGTTTCTAGATGCTACAACAGACTCTATCACATTGGTAATAGTGCTGACATCCGCTCCGGATAAACCATGGATACTAACAGGACGACACAGCATCTGCTGCAGCTTTCTACCGTATAAGTTGTCTGGTCTTGTAATGACATTAGCTCCGAAAGTAATGGAATCACCGATGCAAACGATACTTTTATACTGAGATTGCTGCGGTTGCACCATTTCGGAATACAAATAATCAATTGAAATGCAGTTGCCTGTCGAGCTGGGATTTCTCGTATCTTTCTTACGAATTTCTAGGGTATGGAAACCCGCTGGCAGTTCAATTACCGGATAGATTAAAGTTCCGTACTGCGCTGTGGGAGCATAATAATCCGCTTCACCATGAAGAAACCCATCAATATAAATGTCCGCTTTACCGAAGGTTGGCGCCTTCATGGCATAAATTTCTATGCTTGTACAATAGGCATTCCATGTTGCCGACGCATTAGCTGTAGCAGTCCCATCTGATTCATGCCTGCTATCCATGCTTGCATTCGTTGTAAAGACATGTGTCCATGTGCCCGAGTAGCTCAAAGCCATATCCTGAATCTTCATCCTCGCCATCACAGCAGCCTCCCTCTCATCACCAAATTGGTACTACCCAGATTGTCCATTTGCCAGTTAGATTCGCACAAGTTACCTTTACAAATCGTGAAACGTCATCCATGACATAAGAAGTTGTCCCGTTAATTCCGATCTTCACCGCATTGACGCTTAATTCATTCGTATACATTCCGTTTTCATTCGGCGCGCCGCTTATCGTAACATCAATACTGCCTGCAACGTTTGCCTGCACATAGATTCTGCATCTAGAGTACCCTTTTAAATCCATGGGATTGCTGATTAGCGTCGAACCCGTCGKTAAATAAACAAACGACTCCGGCGGTGCTGGGTGTATGCTAGCGTGATCGTCCATTATCTATCACTCTCCTTAAAATTACTTTTTGCTCTGCTTCTCTTAAGAGTAAAATATGCGGTCATGCAAATCTACGAGATTCTATAAACATTCTTATCTTCTCTTGTCCTTTTTGCGAGCAGATCGATCATTTTCTAAAAAAAAACTACGACTGACCAATTGACTAACAGGTAATTCCAAATCCTCTGTCGAATTAGTTAATAGCTAATTTGACGGAGGTCTTGCTCTATGCCATTACCAAAAAACCGAATCATTCCTGAAAAGAAAGTTTACTTTCACCCTGAA
>NZ_JBFTPF010000021.1:0-92637 GCF_056398345.1 Paenibacillus sp. 01T442 | reverse complement strand
TCGGCATGGGTATGAAGCCCGAGCAGGCCATTTATGCCAGCACACTCTCTCCAGCCAAGCGGATGCGGATGTATGACCGCGGGGTAATCGCCCCTGGCAAGATAGGCGATTTCCTGCTGCTTTCCAATCTAGAACAGCTAACGATTGAGCAGGTTTTCAAGGCGGGGCGTAAAGTTTACGATGTGGACAAGGCTTATACACCAATCATCAAGCCTCCGGCTTTCCCTGCGCATTATTATCAGAGCGTGCAGATGGCGCCTTTAAAGGAAGCGGATTTTGTTGTCAGCATAGAAGAAGCTGACGCTGTTTATACGTGCCGCAAGATGATGGTGAAGGATGGTTCTACATTCACAGAAGAACAGCACGCTCAGGTTGAAGTTCGGCAAGGGAAGCTGCTATGGCAGGAAAGCGGCAGCGCACTCATTGCTACGTTCGAACGCTACGGGAAGAATGGCAATCGCGCCTAYGGATTGATTGGCGGCGATACGATYAAGCGGGGAGCCATCGCGACGACGTACTCCCACGACAATCATAACTTGCTCGTTGTCGGGCACAATCCYGGCGATATGCAGCTTGCCGCTAACGAAGTGATTAACAATCAAGGYGGTTTCAGCGTYGTGGAAGACGGCAAAGTGATCGCGAACCTCAGGCTGCCAGTKGGCGGCATCTTAACGGAAGAGCCGCTGGAGCAGGTAGCCATGGAAGTTGAACAGCTCCGYAAAGCTATGGAATCGCTGGGCTAYCAGCATTATAATCCCATCATGTCCATCAGTACGCACTCYCTACCGGTAAGTCCGGCTTTGAAAATTACGGACTTCGGTTTAATCGATGTGAATCAGGGCAAGGTAGTCCCACTTATTATTCAATAGAGCAAATGATCAAGGAAAATAAAAATCGTTAGTGGATGTTTACTTTTGTGAACATCCACTTTTTTAATTTCTACGGGGTTATTTAATTAGTATTGAATAAATATCGGGTTTTAATGTCTTCTAGTCGATGATTGCAACGGATTGTTCTCAAAAGCCCTAACTTTTGCGGCGCGTTGTATTGAGAATGAGATCTTGATGCATCTGCGTTCGTTGAAGAAAACTCGGAAAGATGTCCTTGCATGATCCGATCGGAACGGACAAAGAGGGGGAATGAGATTTCGTTGATTGACACCCTCGGCAGTAAACTAGAGGAATGGCACTATTCGATGGTGAATTAGTATGGTATTGTTTAATGAACAGCAGAGAACACTTGTCATGGTGTGGAACCCCGTAATTCGGATGTGAAACATCATTTCTTAAGGGTATGGACATGTACAGGATGTGGCAGCCTCCATGATCAGGATCACAATGCTAGTCAAATTATTAATCACGAAGGCATTCGTCTGCTTGTTGGATAAAAACCATCCCGCAGGAAATGCGGATTACGCTTGGATTACTTCTTTATAGTAGTGGAGACGATCCAGGAATCATGCGAATTCATTTGTGTGAGCTTTCAAACATTCCCTTATTCAAGGAGGAATTTCCTCTTAATGGTTAGCTGGCTGAAAGAAACCTGTTTCACAAATTTGGAGCTTGACGTGCAAAAAAATAGACTGCTCTTTTTTTTGCTATGTGGGCCTATTTTTATAATGGCTGAATTGAACATCGCTACGCATTATTCCTTATTTAATTCGATCAATGGCCAATTTATACTCATTATTCTCGTTTTTTTTGGTATTATGCTTTCGTTATTATTCGTACCMTCTATTGAAAAGAATTATAAGTATGTTTTTATGACGGGGATGCTTCTCTTTTCGATGTACCAGCTGTGGGCATTCAACGATAACTCGCTGATCTTTCAAATTATGTATATTAATCTAGCCCTCGCGCTTGTTTACCTTAATGGGCAGCTAATTATATATACAGGGATGACAACTGCTATCTTTACAGCGCTCGGCTTCATTTTCAGAAAAGATCTTTTCTTTCCACAAATGGATGGTGCAACGGTGAACGGTTCGATTGTGATCGTCCTGCAGACAACCGTTGTTTTGTGGGGAGTAACCAAGATCGGCAACAGATTCCATCAGTTCATCGATCATAATAAACAAATGAGTGAACTGTTGCGGGACAATGAGAATCAGATGCTGCTTATCCATGAACAGAACCGCGCGTTAACCGAATATTCGAAGCAAGTGGAGCAGCTTACGATCGTCGAAGAACGTAACCGAATTTCGCGAGAACTCCATGACACGATTGGTCATACGCTGACTTCCATGATTGCGGGACTTGAGTTGACAAAACGGGAGATGGACCTATATCTTCAAGGGGCGGAAAAACAAACAGAGCGTTTGGATAAGCTGCTAGATTTCGCGAGAAGAGGCTTGGAGGATATACGCGATCATGTTCACAATGCAGATAACTTCGGTCTTCAGGAATCACTGTTTGACCAGATCAGTCAGTTGGGTAGCGAGCTCTCCATAAATACGGGAATCGAGGTGGAGTATCTTACAGAAGGCGTCGTCTATCCACTTTCGCAGGCACAGCATCTTGCACTTTTGCGATGCGTGCAAGAGGCGCTTACGAACGCTGTTCGCCATGCACGTGCGAACAGGATCCAAATCCAACTTCGTTACCTAGCCGATAAGATCCACCTCGAAGTCAAGGATAATGGTATTGGGGCTACCAAAGAAAAGCTTCAGCAAGGTTTCGGGATCCAGACGATGAAGGAAAGGATATCAGCCGCGTTAGGTAAGGTTGAAATCACTTCAGATTTCAATGGTGGTGTCTGGGTAAAGTGTGAGATTCCGGTAAAAAAACGTGGCAACATGACAAATATTAGGCTTCTCCTTGCGGAGGACCAGGAGCTAATTGCAGAAAGCTTCCGCATTTTGCTCGATATGGAACTGGATTTGCAGGTTATTGGCGTGGCTGGGAACGGACTTGCCCTGATAGAAATGTGCGAGATAGAAGCGCCGGATGTCATCTTAATGGACATTCATATGCCGGAGATGAATGGAATTAAGGCGACGAGCATCATCAAACAGCGTTGGCCTGATGTCAAAGTAATCATATTGACTACGTTTCAGGATACCGATAATGCAGCGGAAGCGATCTCGCTCGGTGCTGAGGGTTATCTGCTGAAAAGCGTTCAACCTAAGCATTTGGCCGAAGCTGTTCGGATTGTAAACAGCGGAGGTTCGTTGATCTCTATGGAAACCGCCAAGCTGCTGGTCGATACCCGTCAAAAACATACTCCGACTCTTCAAGACGCACGGGAGGAGCCGGAAGAAAGCAATCCGGTATATGGGCTAACCGAGAAAGAGATGGAAATCGTCCGGTTTCTTTCGGACGGGTTTAAATATAAAGAGATTGCGCTGAAGATGCATTTTTCGGAAAGTACGATAAAAAACTACGTGTCCATCATTTATTCAAAGCTGAATGTGGAGAATCGTACGCAAGCAGTAAATAAATTACATAATTTGTTATAACCTCTGAGTACAAGAGATCGCAAAGAATAAAAAAGCGCTACATACCTATTGACGGTATGTAGCGCTTTTTTTAGGTCAAATGCGTGCATACAGGAGCGGGCAGTTCAGAAAGTATACCCGAAAGTTATGTACTTTCCACCCTAGGTATCTAGGGCGTACTTTTCTATACTTAGGGTACGAAAAGCGGATTCATGTCGAAGAAGAAGGGTGAGGAGAAATGTAATGAATTCATATTTAACAACGGTTGGTAAAATCATTATGACCATTTTGGTTGTTGCTATTGTACTTGGCTATGTTGTCGTGCAATACGGAATTGTCGGTGCCGAGTATGCAGGACTCGTCAAGGTCAAGTTATCGAAACCAGACTTTCATTATTCTCCATGGATTTATGTGTTGTACACACATATCGTAAGCGGGTGCGTCGCACTAGTGGTTGGACTATTTCAACTTCTCCGCAAGCCTGAAGCAAAAAGGATGCAACTTCATCGATGGCTTGGCAAAATCTATGTGATCAGCATTCTCATCAGCGGAATTGTCAATATTTATCTATCCATTTTTGCAAGTGGAGGCGGGTTTTCGAAGGCCGGTTTTTTCTTGTTGGATAGCTTATGGATTTGTGCGACTTTGACGGCCGTTAACCGGATACAAAAGAGCCAAGTCGGGGCTCATCAACAATGGATGCTGCGAAGCTATGCATTAACCTTTTCGGGTGTTACTTTGCGTATTTGGCTGCCGCTGCTCATGATTCCGTTCGATTTCGAGACGGCTTATCCAATTGCGGCCTGGTTAGCGTGGGTACCGAATCTGTTGATTGTCGAATGGGCGATACGCAGGAGAGCGATGAAAGTAAAGAGACTAGCCAGCCATGTCATTCCGATTGTGGAATGAAGGACCTCAGGGGAATGAACATGTTTCGACGACTAGGCCGTACTACAGCCCTTCTCCTTCTCGCATGCTGCACTTGTGCGGTATATGTAGTTGTGGCAGCCTGTACGGACATAAGACAGCCTTATTTTATCGTATACATGTCGGCAATGATTGCTCTAATGATGTTTAGCGGAAGTGCTGAAAAGGAGCGAAAAAAAATGGAAACATGGAATACAGGAGAGAAAAAACTTGTGAAAATGACTCCGCGTACTTACGTACTGTTTACTTTGATCATAAACGGCTTGGCCCCATGGGGGATTTATGAATGGTTAAGTCATTCCATGAGCAGCGTTCTCGCTTTGACTATTGCGACTCTGGTGCCTCTTGTGGACAATCTCGTCCACCTAATCAGACATAAAAAATTCGACGTATTCGGGGCGTTAATGCTGTTCACGTTCCTCTTAACGCTGATCCTCGTATCTATGGGCGGGAATGAGAAAATTTTATTAGTCCGAGAATCGCTCATCACAGGCTCCGTCGGGCTTATTTTCCTGGGCTCCCTCTCGTTTAAACGTCCGCTAATGTACTACCTAGTGCTGCGATTTCTTGCAATCGAAGGATTTGCGGATAATTGGAAATATCCATATTTTCGCTATGTGCTGCGGCTAATGACATTCGTATGGGGGATTGTTCTAGTCATGGAGTCGGTCGTGAGAGTCATCATGGTCAATCATCTCTCTACTTCACAATTTCTAGCGATATCCAATTTTGTCCTGTACGGATTTATAGGAGCGGCAATTTTGTGGACGATGGTCTATCGCAAAAAATCAGCTAGGCGTCTTGAACAAATTAAACTGCACGCTGTATAAAAACTGGAGGAATCTTATGCAAGTGGAACAATTTCAACTTTTGGACGGACACAGCCTACGGAACCTCTACACATCCGTCACGCAACACCTCCGAAGAGAAGGTGTCAAGCAGTGGGACCGCTTTTACCCTAACCGCTTCATCATCCAGAGTGATCTCCAAAGTGGAAGCCTGTTCGGAGTAAAACAGAGCAATACCGTGATTGCAGCGGTTGTCGTGAATGAAAAGCAAAGCTCGCGATACGATATTTTGGACTGGACGGATCGGCAAGGGAAGCCTGCCTGTGTTCACCGGCTTGCCGTTCATCCCGAGTTCCAGAGAAGGGGACTAGGCAAAATTCTGCTTGGTTTCGCGGAACAATATGCCCTTGACCAAACGTGCACCAGTATCCGCCTGGACGTATTCTCTGCAAATGATACTGCCGTCAGGATGTATGAACAGGCTGGTTATGAGCGGATCGGAACGATACGCTTTCCTTTTCGCCAAAAGCCTTACTATTGTTTTGAAAAGATATTGGGGAGTCGCGTACCATGAAAACGATTTACAGAAATAAAAACGGTGCGAAGGAAACCTTTATTCAAGCTTACGATAGAACACTTCAAGAATGGGATGTACCGGTAGAATCAGCATACTTTGATACTTCTTTTGGTGAAACACACGTACTTATTTCAGGACCGGAAGATGCCGAACCGCTGATTCTGTTCCATGGATTTGGCTTTAGTTCTACGATGTGGATCGAAAATATCAGGCCACTAAGCAAACGGTATCGTACCTATGCAGTGGATTTTATCGGAGATATTAACAAGAGTGAAGCTATTCGGCAGATTAAAAACAAAGAAGAATGTGCGAGTTGGTTCCGTGAAATCTTGAACGGTTTGAATATTCAAAAGGCTCATGTTGCAGGTCTGTCATACGGTGGATTTATTGCTTTGGTTTTGGCCATTTACGCTCCACAGTTTATCAATAAAATGGTGGTCATGAGTCCAGCAGCTTCTTTTCAACCACAGAGCAAGAAATTTTTCATCAAATGCCTTCTCGCCGGTGTCTTTCCAACAACCAAACGTCTGAACGGCCTAATGAACTACATGATCGGTAAAGGAAATCAGGTTAATAAAACTTTGAGAAACCAATTCATTGCGGGCATGCAGAATGCTTTGCCAAAAAATAAGTTATTTCCAAGTTACATGGAGGATGATGAGCTGAAAGCCATTCAATGCCCAACTCTCCTGCTGATCGGAGATCAAGATATTCAATATGATCCTAGAAAAGCGATTGCAAGAGCCAATCACTTAGTTCCGCACATACAAACGAAATTAGTGGCAGATACTGGCCACGGGCTGGCCATGGAACGGCCGACAACGATAAATTCGTTGATGATTTCGTTTTTTAGTACTTCAGTAAATCAATCGGGAGCTGTAAAATGAAAACTACATTATCGGAACGTCTAGGCGGATTATCATGTGTCGTATCGGGGGTGCTGCTTGTTATTGCGCATGTACTGAACCTTGGGGCAAGTAACGGTCCAGGGACAGTATTGGGGCAGACTTTAGTTTTATCCGCTCATTTACTTCTTGTATTTGCATTCTTTTGGTTGTACACGGCGTACGGAAGTCAAATCGGGTTACTCGGATTGTTAGGCATGATTTCAGGCATTGTGGGTACCATTTTTGTTACGGCAATTGTTTTTGTGGAAGTTGCTGGTGCATTCGGAAAGCAAGTAGACGCGGTTTTCGAGACGAGTATAACAAGGAACCTACATACCTTTGGTCCATTGCTATTTGTACTCGGAATGATCCTCTTCGGGCTCTCATTTCTTCGGCGAAAGGCACTTCCGCGTGGTGGTGGGATACTTCTGATCGTGGGAACAATGGTCTTTGCGAGCGGGAGTTTAGCAGGTGATGTAGAAGCTTTAATCTCTACGCTCGGTGCAGCCTTTACTGGCGCTGGCTTTGTTTGGTTGGGAATGAGTTCATTAAAAAAATAAGGAGGAGACCTAATGAAAACATGGACGAAACATGAAGACCCTACTAATAAGTACGGAGCCACATTTACCTTGGGAGACAGAAATGTCTTGTTGCCACCAGGTGCAGTGATTTCTGTAACAAGAGGAGAACTTTTCAATATTCCAAGATTGATGATAAATGGGTTGTTAAATCAATTCATTATGAAAGCAATGACCCAAAATGAAGACCTTCTATATGCGGAATTGACTGGTCAAATGCAGGGAGGCGTTGGTCAAACGACAACCGTCTGGAAAGATGGCAAGCGTATGAATAAATTCAGGACCAAAGGCTTCCACAATTTTACACGAAGATTTTTTAGCTGGGTATTTTATAGTGGAAAAGTACAGTCCTATTTTTTAACTTGGGAGCTTGAGGGGCAACTACCTCCTGCTGAGGAAATCACTACGCATGTAAAAACTTACGGTCGACATTTTGATGGGGGTAAAATGGTCAAGAAAGCGGATCCCAAAAATAAGAAGAACCAAAAGCGTGATTCGTGAATTTATAGACACTGACATTCGGTTTTTAATGTTCTTGGTTGCACTAAAAAAACGGGTATGTCTTTAGACGATATCGCAGACTTCACGAAAGATGGATGTAACGAAAGGTGGTATTCTATTGAAAATGAATTGGAAAACATTTGTATGTGGCATGATTGTAGGATCTGCTCTATTCTCAAGCGTTTCTTTTGCTGCGCCTGCAATCGTAAAAATGATTGTTAACGGAAAGGTAATTACTTCTGAAGTACCGCCTCAAATTATAGACGGAAGCACCATGATCCCGGCACGTGCCTTGGCTGAATCACTTGGCGCAAAAGTTATATGGGATCAAGGAAATAATACCGTCATTATTGAGAGTGAAATTTACAATCAGCTAATGAACGAAAAAGTAGCGGTTCAATTAGCCGGCGCTGCGCAAAGACATTACTGGCATATAGCAAATGGTGGTTCGGGCGTTGAATTAGTTGAAAGAAGTTTTAAAGTAGAAGGTAACAGTTATCGGTGGATGGGAAATGATTTGGATACCAAAGAAAAGTTTATTGCGTATCTAGAAGAAGTAACTACGCCAGAACAATCAGCGGCTTTTTGGAATAAAGAAATCGAAACCGGAATGTTACTCGAAATCAATGGCAGACTGTCGCAATCAGATGCCGATGGTGGAAGCACTAGGGATTGGAACGCATCCCAAGCCACATTAATCAAGGACGGGAACATTCAAAAAACATATTCATTGAAAGTTCCGTTAGGGGATTCAGATAACTATGAAGTACACGAAATTAAAGTAAAACTTGTAGAAGGTAAAGGTTGGCGCATTGACGGTACATTAGATTTCATTCAATCATAATATTAATAAAATTCTTGAGTAGGATTTTACTTTATTAATAATAACATGAGGAGCCCTATCAATAATGGAAATATTGGAATGGTCTTACCGGCGTATCGCCCTTTTAGATGTTCCCGTTATGCTGGACTGGTATAATAATCGCGAGTTGCATGAAACTGCAAACGCTAAAACGTTTCACCCCTACACGATCGAAGAATTGACCAAGTACTGGCAAAAAAAGATTAACCGTACTGACGCTAGTTATTTCGCCATATTTATAAACGAGCGGATGATTGGCCGTGTGAGTCTGAAAGGCATGGACTCAACAGGTGAGGGTATTGAATACGCCATCGTGATAGGCGATCCATCCCTGTACTCACGTGGGCTTGGTACCGAGATTACGAGATGTATGTTGGAGAAATCTTTCTCCGATCCGCGACTGCGATATGTACAGCTTGACGTGCGGTTGGATAATAAAAGAGCCATCCGCTGCTACGAAAAAACGGGCTTTCGCAACATAGATTCCTTTCTGGAAAATGGCGTTTCTATGCGCCGAATGAGAGTTACAAAGTAGAAAGATTAAAGAATCGTTAGGACGTTTCGGAATTAGCTATATTGGGATTAAAGAGCATATGGATGTTAAAATGAACAAAAACTTATGTTTCAAAAGGAGAAAGAGATGAGAGAAATTACACTTGCCAATGGGATGACAGTAGAAGTTGAATGCTTAAGTTGTGCTTTAACTGGTGGATTAGTTGAACTAACTGGTGGTGTAGTTTATGAAGATGAGTTCTTCCATGCTCATCAGGATGTAGCGTATCCTATCCCTGGATTAGTTATCCTTGCGTCTAAAAGGCATTTTTATTGTATGGATGAACTAACTGATGATGAATCTCTTCGTTATATAGAGTTGGTAAAAAAGATTCGTGATGCCCAAAGAAAAGAGTTAGGGATTGATTATGTTTATTATTTTTACAATGAAGATACAACACATCATTTTCATCTTTGGATAGTCCCAAGATTTGAGTGGATGAAACAATTCGGGAAGTCTGTTGAATCGTTAAGACCAGCACTGTTATATGCAAGAAATGAAATGAATAATGAAGAGAATATGAAATGTGTAATCGAAAGTATAAACAAGTTAAGAAAAGTTTTAACCTAACGGAGATCGGTGCACTGAGGAGAGGGATGTCGGCGACCGTACGTGGCAGGTTGTCTCTCGGATCTTCCTGCTAGATGAGTACGTCCAAATCCAAGTTAGTTATCCTTTGCAAAAGAGAATCTCGACTTTCTGCACGCATCACGAAAAATTCCAAAACAGTATAAGGGATAGAACGTTATATCTTGCGCAGCTCCCCCTCGAAGAAAGCCATGAAGAAGATAAAGAGAAGGTAAAGGAAATCACAGAGCCACGTAATCGACTGTTTTGGACAATGAACAAATTGGCGGGACTCAATTGAAGCACTTAAGAAAGATATTGAAAGCCACATCTATTTTTACAATTACGAACGATTACTAGCAGTAAATTCTGCTCTCGTTATGTTACGCTCGGGTTCGTGCTTGGCAAAAAATGTGAAAACGTTTTATAGTTAACATATTAAGGATGAATATACGGTTAGGCGCGAGTCTAGGAGAAGACCTTATCCGTAATCATATCCTACCAGAAAATTGGTGGAATGTGTTTACATGGATACGGTTTTTTTCTGTTTTCAGTCGCCTTGCCGGATAAAATTTAATTTTTCAAAGGGTGGGAAAGATATGGCAAGGGGCTATGTGTTCGATTTAGATGGTTACTGTATATCTGGGGGATAGAACGATTGAAGGGGCAGCGGAGGCAATACAAACTTTGCGACCAGACAGCGAGCAAGCCCAATATGTCGTGCTCTCATGGGATCGCCAATTCACCTATGACAAGCTAAACAGTGTATCAGGCAGCGGTAAGAGGATCCATTATCGTCGCTTCCAACCCTGATGCAACTTGTCCATTAGACGGCGGACAAATTCCGGATGCAGGTACATTTATCGCAGCTCTTGAGATTGCAACAGGCAAAGCCATAGTTTTTGTTGTAGGCAAACCATCCTTGATTGCGGCTGAGGCTGCAGCTGCCCATTTGGAATTGCCTTTCGAGAATTGTTTTATGATCGGCGATCGACTGGATAAAAGCGAATTATCCGGATACTGATTCATATCTGAAAGAGTAAACAAATCATGGAAAGAATCTAATCCATGAGAAATCAATGCCCGCATCGCCGTTTTTCCCAGCCCGGGCGCCTAGCGCCCGGGCTTTTATCATGAAAAGAATAGGAGAGCAAAAATTGTGTAGCCCTCAAAGCAAGAGAAGCTGAGAACATCAAGAAGTGAAGCTTTCCATATAAAACGGCTGTTGGTATGGTGGGTTCAAGCCGAATCACATCAGGCTAATAACAGAAAGGAAGGTGAACCATGCATGCTCTCACAACCAGCTGTGGATGCCGGAAGCCACGGACGCGCCAAACTGAAGGCATCACGCAGACCAATATGGAGGGACCTGAAACGCAGACCATTTCTTTATATGCTGCTCGTTCCCGTGATCGCTTACTTCGTAATATTTAAGTACTTCCCGTTATACGGGGAAATCATTGCGTTTAAGAATTTTCGTCTAGCTGACGGTATATGGGGCAGCAAGTGGGTGGGACTGGAGCATTTCAATCGGCTGCTGCACAGCAGTGATCTGTTTAAGATTGTACGCAACACGCTCCTATTAAATCTATATGGACTGTGTTTTGGTTTTCCTGTCCCGATCATACTCGCCATCATGCTGAACGAGGTACGTGTGGAATGGTACAAGCGAGTTGTTCAGAACCTATTGTATTTGCCGCATTTTTTATCGTGGATTATCCTCGGCACAATCGTCATCGGATTACTTTCACCGGGCAGCGGGTTTATCAATTATATCCTGAAGGCATTCGGTATGGATCCGATCTATTTCATGGGAAACACCTTTTGGTGGCCCCTCGTCTATGTGTTTTCCGGCATATGGCGGGATGCTGGCTTTAGCACGATTCTTTATTTGGCGGCAATGGCTAGCATTGACCCACATTTATATGAAGCAGCCCGTATAGACGGGGGCGGTAAGCTGAGACAAATATGGCATGTGACGCTTCCAGGCATCCGAAGCACAATTGCGCTCTTGCTGGTTCTGCAAATGGGCCGTATGTTCGATGTTGGCTTCGAGCACGTCTGGGCACTGACCAATCCCATGGTAACCAGCGTTTCCGACGTGATGAGTACTTATATTTACAGGCTTGGGCTCGTTAACCTGCAATACAGCTATACGACAGCGATTGGATTGGTTCAATCCCTCGTAGGGTTAGTACTCGTGCTTACAGTGAATCGAATTATTCGAGCGATGGGAGAGCGAGCGTTATGGTAGCGGAGCGAGCCGTTGGAGGCAAATTCAATCACCGAAAGGAGGGGCTGCGAATGACTGTCTGGAAAGAGCGCGTGCCCCGCTTACTACTCTATCTCTTCTTAGGGATATGCACGTTCTCGACGTTCTTCCCTTTTTTGAATGTGTTGGCGGTTTCTCTTAGCTCGGGCGAAGCTATTCGCGCCGGTTATGTTTCGATATGGCCTAGACAATTTACATGGGATGCCTATCGTAACTTGATTGATGACGGTCAGCTGTTCATCGCGATGAAAAATACGGTCGTGATGACCGTTGTTGGTACCGTGCTCAACATGCTGGTTACGATTATGGCGGCTTACCCGCTGTCCAAAATGGACCTGCGTGGACGGGGTCTCGTCCTCGGCATGATTATTTTCACGATGCTGTTCACGGGAGGACTTATCCCTCAGTTTCTACTTATTAAAAGCTTAGGGCTCATGAACACC
Organism: Paenibacillus sp. 01T442; assembly: GCF_056398345.1. Taxonomy (NCBI): domain Bacteria; kingdom Bacillati; phylum Bacillota; class Bacilli; order Caryophanales; family Paenibacillaceae; genus Paenibacillus; species Paenibacillus sp. 01T442. The sequence continues at coordinate 80,246 of NZ_JBFTPF010000021.1, read as the reverse complement.
TATTGGTCTCTTTGGTTATCAGGCCTCATCAGCACCTACAATTTGTTCGTCTTGAAAACCTTTTTCGAAGGTTTACCGAGTGAGCTTGAGGAATCAGCCTCCATTGATGGAGCAAAGGATTGGGTAGTGCTTGTTCGTATCGYTCTTCCGCTAGCACTTCCGGTTATTGCAGCATTGACGCTCTTCTACGCGGTAGGGTGGTGGAACGCGTATTACAACGTGCTTATCTTTATTAAAAGTTCAACCCACATGTCGCTGATGGTCAAGCTCTACCAGATGATCGACAACCTCGATCCCGCACTGCTTGTTGGGGATTCGAACGCGAACAACGCGCTGCCACCAGAAGGTGTTCGTGCTGGAGCCGCTATGCTGGCTTCACTGCCTATTCTGATTATTTATCCTTTTCTACAAAAATATTTCGTGAAAGGCGTTTTAATGGGCTCCGTCAAAGGCTAGCTTGTTTAACGCGGATTGTCATTGGCTCCGTTCATAATGGCGCAAGTCGCCTTGTGATATAATTAAACCATGTGGGAGGTCATCGTATGAAGAGAACAAAAAGTTGGGTGTTAGGTTCTACGATTTTGGCAATGACGTTAGGAGCGGCGCTAACGGGCTGCAGTAAAACGGAGGAAGGAGCAAGTGGAAGTCCAACTCCGTCCGCAGCGGCAAAGGTGGAAGATAAATACGATAAACTGCCGAAGGCCGTTAGTGTTACCATGTACGACCGAGGTGCGGTTGCCGCAGAAGAAGGCTCGTATGAACAGAATCGCTGGACCAAATGGATTCAGGAGCAATCGGGCATACAAGTTAAATATGTACCGGTTCCACGCAACCAGGCGCAGGATAAGCTGAATACGCTGATTGCCTCAGGCGAAGCGCCGGATTTGATCTGGGACTTCGACCGCAATTATATCGGCACGCTTGTCTCGCAGGGCGTTGTTCAACCCCTTGATGATTACATCAATCAATACAGCACCGTCATTAAAAATTATATCAACGAAAATCCGGACTTAAAGCCGCTGATGACATTTGATGGTAAAATATATGGGATCACATCAAAACGGGCATTGAGCGGCATAGCTAATGCTGGCATGTGGATCCGGCAGGATTGGCTGGATAAGGTTGGCATGAAGGCGCCGACGACGGAGGAAGAGTTTTTCGCAGTGACGAAAGCTTTCAAAGATAAGGGTTTATCCGGCAATACGAACGCACCTGTCGTGTCGATGTTTGTTTGGTCTAACGTGATCTCTGGTCTGTATGGGACACATAGCACGCAATGGTACCTCGATGGGGGTAAAATGGTTAACTCGAGGGTCGTTGACCGCAACGTTGGTGCAATTAACTTCGAACGTAAACTATACGAGAACGGATACATTGATAAAGAATACTTGACGGATAAAAATAGTCAGAAGATGATGGGCGACTGGGCGCAAGGCAAAACAGGCATCCTGATTGGTAGTGTCGGCAATGGCATTGACACCTATATGAAGGATCTGATGAAAAATTTCCCGGATGCGAACCCAGTGCCTTTAGCAGCTTTCTCGACGAAGTACGGCAAGTTTGGCGGCTATCAAGAGACGCCAGCCAATATTTATGTCGCTTTTAACAAAAATATGAAAAATCCGAAAGCAGCGATCCAATATCTCGACTGGATGCTGGATAAGGGCTGGTACACGCTTGCGAATGGTATTGAGAACACGCATTTCAAATTGGTGAATGGCGTTCCTCAAGTGATTGACGCAGACAAATTCAAGAAGGAAGTTGCATACGCTGGTGAGTATGCGATCCTAAGAAACGATGCGAAGACGTTCAAGTTGGAGGATTTGATGGTCAAAGCCCCACAAGATCCGCTTTCGCAACGCTGGGCGAAGTTGAACGCTGAAGCGATGAAGACAGCGCTTAGCGTGCCGTTCCGTCGGGATATTCCGTATTCCCCGAATTCTCCGGAAATCAGCAACGTGTTTGCGAGTATCGAGCCGAAATTGGTCGAGATCCGCACGAGAGCTATCGTCAAAGGCGATATCACGCCAGAGCAAGCTCTTGACATGATACGTAAAGAATACAAGAGCGCTGGCGGCGACAAGGCCGATCAAATCGCACAAGAATGGTACGAAAAGAATAAAGCAAGTTTCAAATAACACAACACAATGAAGAAATAATGGGCCCATTCAGGTCCCATTATTTCTAATTATGGAGACTCGAGGAGGCAGAGGCATGTTCTGGCAGCAAAAGAGAAGCCGTTCGAAGCGCGCAATGTCGATAATTTTGCTTTTTTTGAGCCTATGTATTGTTTCGACAGCAGGCCTGTCCTATTTCATCACGACCGAGCATCTTCAGGCAGAAGTCGAGCAAACGAACATGTCCCTGCTCCACGAGGTAAACGATAAACTGCTGTTGGTGTTGAAGGGGATCGATTCGGAAACGATGCAATTTTTACGCAGCCGAGATATGAGGACGTTCATGGAGGATGAAGGGGCTGATCAGCAGGATACGATCACGATTAACAACAGAATCGCGGATATGCTGCTGAGTAACGATACCATTTTTTCAATCGACTTGTATTCCTATGCGAAAAAGCGTTGGTCACAGACGAATCCATTTCAGACGCCGGAGCTAGGACCCGATTATCAATGGATGAATGCTTTTGAGAGATATAAAGGCTTTTATCAGTGGATTGGCACTAGAAAGCTATCCCTTGATGATTCGGGTAACATTCGGCAGAACGTCATGACGCTCATTCGTTCCTATCCGCTTGTACATGGGGAAGGATACCGGAAAGGTGCAGTTGCTTTCAATATTGATGAGCGATCTATCTACAATCTAATCAAAAACGCCATTGATCCTTCTCTCGGCTACTTGTTTCTAGCTGATGCGGAGGGAATCATTCTCAGTCATTCCGATAAATCTTTGATTGGCAAACAAGCAGGTGGGCTTCTTTGGTCCAAAGATATGACCCAGCGGGATGAAGGGCAATTCCGTACGAAAATGAATGGAGTCAACAGAACGGCCTTTTATATGAAGAGTCCGTATACAGGCTGGGAAATTATTAGTGTGGTTTCTGACGCAGCACTCAGCAAGCCGCTGGTCCAGGTGCGAAACACATTGTTCGGCATTTCTATTCTGCTTCTACTTTTAGCAGGAGGCATGTCCATGGTGTTAAACAGTTGGATGTTCCGGCCGGTCAATCGGGTCCTCTCGAATGTGACGAAACAGCTTCAGGCATACGGCCAATATGAAAGAAAAAACGAGCATTGGGCTGACGACGAATGGAGCGGTATCGAAGTTTCTTTGTCATACGTTTTGGCCGATAGCAATCGCATGTACAGGCAAATGAGGGAAACGCAGCCGGTTATTAAATGGCGCCTAGTGATGGATGCCTTGATTGGCGCACGCAAAAATCCAGAGGAGCTGCGCGCCAGCCTTGAAGCCATTGGTTTCCCGCTGCATGCGAAGCAGTATATCGTGTTGGCTGCTGAGTTCGATCAGAAATCGAGCATTGCCTCGTCACAGGATCTCCATTTATATAGCTACGCGCTCTGCAATGTTGCGGAAGAGATGATCAATGCGGAGTACCGGGGGATCGCCATTGAAGCACGGGACGGCCTAGTGGTTATTGTGATCTCGTTTCATGAAGCCGAAGCGGAAGCGAATCTACTTCGTGCATTTGCAGTTGCAGAGATGATCAAGAGCTATGTGGAAGAGCAGTTTAAGCAGACGATTTCAATTGGATTGGGTCACATTGCGCAAGAGATAGACACGCTTCAATACTCGTATCATGACGCGATGTCGGCATTGTCTTACAAAATGATACTCGGAGGCAATACTATCATCTCTAACGATGATATTCGAGAACCAGCGAGCGGAGAGTTTATGCGGCTGCTTGGCATGACGGACGGCATCGTTGACTCGCTTCGACTGACGGATAGCGAGAAGATGAAGAAGCAGACGGAGCGTTGGTTTGGTGAGATGGCTGGCAGCGGTGCTGCACCTGATATGATTCGCCAATTGGTTGTCCACTTTATGATGAAGGCGGCCAAAGCAGTAGGTGAGATTGACCCTGTAATGCTCGAAGAAGCACCTCCGCATAGATTATTCGACCTGCTGAGTCAACATGAAAATATCCATGAGCTCTCGGATTATGTCATTGAGCAGCTTGGCCAGTTTGCCAAGCAAATTGAGGAGAGACGCAGTAATCGAGAGCGAAACGATGTAGTTGAGCGAATCACCGCCTTTATTAACGCCCACTATATGCACAGCGATTTATCCCTGAATTATTTGGCAAGTGAATTCAAGCTGAGTGCGTCGCATGTGAGTCGCATATTCAAGGAGCACAAGGAAAGAAATTTCATTGATTATTTAATGGATATTCGCATGAGAAAGGCGAAAGAGTTGCTTGCCGGTTCCGATATGTTGATTAGAGATGTGTCGGAGGCGGTTGGCTACACGAACGTCAACAGCTTCGTGCGGATTTTCAAGAGGAGTACCGGATTTATCCCAGGTGAATATCGGGAGAGGGAACAAGCGCTGCTGAGAGGAGCAGATGGAGCTAACGATACCGATGTTGCCGAATAAAAATGCTACAGGAGGTACTGATGATGTTAACCAGTACAACAATAACAGATACAATCACCGGGCAGTCGATCCTCGCACTTGGCGTGGAAGGAGGCGATACAGCGCATCTGTATTTTACGGCGATGTCCTGGTTGTCGAACAGCCGACATCTGATTGTGCATACGGACATGGACCGAGAGACGTGGAAGGGTGACATCGTGCGTTTCGATATGGAAACGGGTGATGTGCAGGTGCTGGAAGAAGGCCAGATTTGGGGAAGCGGGGTCGTTTCGCCCGATGATATCATCTATTTATTGAAGGGGAATGAGCTATACGCAATTGATGCATGGAGCGGGGAAAGGCATACGATTTGCAAATTGGAGGAGCATTGCACGTTCTTTGGGCCTTTGTCGATAACGAACGACGGCAAGGTGCTTGGCGTGTATTGGAAGGAGGCGCTTCTTCAGTCCGAGGATGCGGAGTCACAGGAAGCCGTTTGGGTAATCGGCACGGTAAATGTGTCCAGCGGCGAGGTATGCGAAGCAGCCCGTCCTCAATTTGCTGAGCCTTACCCGATAGCGAATCATGCGATGATCAATCCGGTTGATCCGAATCAGGTATTTTTCTCGCATGAAGGCGCGACAGAGCAAATTCCGGATCGACTTTGGGTGGTCGACACGAGGACCGGGGAGATGAGCAACCTCTTTTCGCAGAAAAAGGAGGAGAGCGGACGGCCAATCGAATATGTTGGGCACGAGATATGGGCGCTCGACGGCAGCGGACTGTACTTCGTGAAATATCCGCATAGTCCGGATAAACCGACTGGCGTTTATTTCGTGGATCGTCGGGGCGAGCGGCACGAATTTATTAATGGAGACTACAGGTATTGGCATGTCGGCATTAGTCCTGACGGCCGATATGCAGTGGCGGACACACAGGAGCCCGGTATTTCCAAAATCGTGCTCATCAACACGGCAACGAAACAGTCCGAGCTGCTATGCGAACTGCCATGCCGTGGGATGCATCCTGGTCACCCGCATCCATCATTTAGTCCGGACAGCCGTAAGGTTACCTTCACGTTTTCGGATGAGCATGATGTGCTACATGTTGGGATTATAGATATTAGCGACCGGTTATAGCTAGGTGAGGATTCAAGGAGGTAAGCTTTTCGAGTAAATTGAGAGGGAAGTTTAGTGATAACGGCAAAAGTGTTTCGATGGGAAGAATAGCCTTTGTCAAAAAAGAAGCGCCTCGGTATGATGGGTTTGTCACGGGCTTATAACCCAACACCATCAAGTAGGCGCTCTTATCATGTAGTTTAGACAATCTGAAATACAATATCAATGAATTGAACGAATTCGTACATCTGCTGGATAATGGGTCAGACCTGATAATCCGTTCATATGATTATGCCATGATTATGGACTTCCTTCAATCTCGTCTCTATAATAGGAGAAAAATTAGGCGAAACTGCTTACAAGGGAGATGTTATGAAAATTCGTTCCAGCACATATTTCAACCGTCTCTTAATATACAGTCTGCTGATCGGCTCTATTCCAGCTATTATCGTTGGAATCATCTCATATTACAAAGCCTCCTCTATAGTTCAAGACAAGGTCAACCAGAGTAGCATGGCGACACTTCAGCAGTCCCAACTTCGTGTGGAGCAGATCCTCAAGACGATAGATCATTCGGTTACACAGTACATTAGCTCGCCTCTTGTAGTTAATGCTATGTCGCTCCCTTATTCAGCAGCCAATTATCAGGTTTATAATGAAATGTACCAGAACATGGTGCGCAGCCAAACCTTCGAGCTGACGATAAACAATATGACGGTACTGAATTTAAAAGGTCAATGGGGCGTCGATAACAACAATATTTTTACATTTGATGATGTACGGAATCTGGATCAGCTTCTCCGGTATGAGAATCTGCCTTCATTTTCTTTTTGGGTAACGGACGAGGACAAGCGTTCGCCAAGTATTAGTCTCGTGAAGAAAATCCCGCTGAATTCGCTGAAAGCCGACGGACTGGCCATCGTGACCATCGCCGAATCGCAGCTGGCGAGACTTCTGGCAGCCGATAACCGGATCGGCAGCATCATGGTAATGGATAAGGATTACCGTCTGCTGTCTCGAAGCGATCAGAATGTGCAGCAATCCGCCTTGGAGCAACTTGTTGCCGAGGTGCAAAGGCGAAGTGAAACGGAAGGGCAATTCAATGTAGAGCTTGACGGTGACAACACAAGCGTCATCATGCGCAAGTCAAGTTACAATGGCTGGATTTATGTGTCTGCCATATCCATAAAAGATATTACCCGAGATTCCCRCTCTATAGGCTGGGTTACTCTAATTGTATGCCTGCTCATGGTTCTGGTAACCTGCGGGCTGGCACTGTACGGTTCGCGGACGTTCTACCGCCCAGTTCGGAAATTGGTCGCGACGATTGCCGACAGATTCGAAGATCCGCCAGAAGAAGCCCGCACCGATGAATTTGCCTTGATCAGCTATCGACTGCAATCCATGTTGCAGACGGAATCCCGCCTCTTGGCACAGCTTACGGGACAAGTACGGGAGCTGAAGCATTTTTTTGTCATGAAGCTGATTCGAGGCGAGGAGAAAGAGTCTCAGTTACCGGCTAGACTAAAAGAGTATGGCTATCATGCCAATTGGGGGTGGCATGCCGTACTCGCCATTCAGATCGATGATCTGGAGAGGTCCCAGTACAATGAAAATGACCGTGATCTGCTGCTCTTCGCCATCGCAAATATCGTCGGCGAGCTAATCCCCGCCGAGCAACGGCTAGATCCTGTATTGCTGGAACAATCCCAGATCACGGTTGTGGGAGGTACCGGAACTACGGATGTGGAGTACAAGAATCGATTGTTTGCCGTAGCGGAGCTTATCAGGAAAACAGTACAGCAATACCTGAAGCTGCAAATTAGCATCGGCATCAGCCGTCCCCAAAAGCGACTCATCGATATTTCTGTCTCTGCCGAGCAAGCACTAGAGGCGCTTCGGTACCAGATTCGTTTCGGTCCGGAATCAGTCCTGTTTATCGATGATGTCCAGCCTGAAGATTTGGTATCCAGCGTGTTCCCGCACCGTGCGGCTAAAGAGCTTTACGATGCAGTTAAGCTGGTGGAGCGGACAAGGGCTGACAAGCTGTTGGAACGCTGCATTGGACTGATCTTTAATGAGCAAGCTGACTGGCGCCAATATCGGATGTCATTGGTCAGGCTGTACACTATGCTGACCGAGCTTGGACAGTCCGAGATAACTGCGGATACAAAGAAGGATACAAAAACGGAATTACCACTCGATCAGGAAAAGCAGCTTTTTGACAGACTACTCGATCTAAAATCCCAGGAGGAAATCCGCCTTTGGTTTTGCGATACCGTCATTGCCCCGATCATGCGCAGGCTAGAGCAGCAGAGTAAGTCTCACGCTAAGAAAATATCGGACCAGATAACTGATTTGATCCATCAACGCTTTGACACCGAGCTTACCCTTGAGGCATGCGCGATGCAATTGAATTACCACCCCAACCATTTGGGGCCTCTGTTCAGCAGGGAAAAAGGGATCAGCTTCAGCGAGTACCTTCTAAACTACCGTTTGATGATGGCGAAGCAATGGCTGGTCGAGACAGATATGAAGATCGGGGATATTGCGGTAAGATTAACCTACACCAACCCTCAGAATTTCATCCGTTTTTTTCGCAAGATGGAGAACATGACGCCAGGACAATACCGGGAATTGCACTGCCATCCTAAAATATGAAAGCTTCACTCCAAAGACTCCACGCGATAGGTCCCCTGCCTGTCGTAGGGGGTCTTCTTCATGTTGAAGCGATAACAAGAGGTCTCTTCTCGCCTAGGCTCATGATTATTCCGGACGTGATTATGATTATAGTCTCTACAATGACAAACACCTTTCCTGATGATTATCCCTTGATTATAGACGTCCGCATGTCGGCCGTTTATCTTGAAGGTACTCACAAAAAATCACGAAACACGAAGGTGGAGTCGAAGATGAATCAAATCAAAGGAAATCTTGCGCTTCAAATGTCTGCCGCTAAGCCGAAGAAGCAATGTTTCTGGTACCAGATACGGAGGAACAAATGGCTGTATGCGATGCTTGCCCCCGGGTTGCTTTACTTTCTGTTGTTCAAATACGCCCCTATGTGGGGACTTCTCATAGCTTTCAAGGATTATCAGCCTTACTTGGGCTTTTTCGGCAGTAAGTGGGTTGGCATCAAGCACTTCGAGCGGCTGTTCTATGATCCGTCGTTCTGGATGCTTCTGAGGAATACCCTGGTGCTGGCCGGGTACAATATTTTTTTCTTTTTTCCCGCACCGATCCTGCTCTCTCTCATAATTAATGAAGTGCGCCATGAGAAATTTAAACGGGCCATACAGACCTTCATCTACGTACCCCATTTTATCTCATGGGTCGTGGTGGTCGGCATAGCCTATACCTTCTTTACAATCGACGGCGGACTGGTGAATGAAGCCATTATGGCAATGGGGGGGAGCAAAATCAACTTTCTCGCAAGTGCAGGCTGGTTTAGAACCATGATCACACTGGAAGTGATTTGGAAGGAAACAGGATGGGGGACCATTATATTCCTTGCAGCCTTGGCAGGAGTCGATCCCCAGATATACGAAGCCGCAAAAATAGACGGAGCGGGAAGGTTGCGCCAACTATGGCACGTGACGCTTCCTGCCATTCGCTCTACCATTATGATTCTTTTCATTCTCCGGCTGGGTACCTTTTTGGACACGGGCTTTGAGCAAATCTTCCTGATGCTGAATCCGATTAACCGTGAGGTCGGGGAAGTGTTTGACACTTATGTGTATTCGGCCGGGATTACGCAAGGGCAGTTCAGTTTCAGTACCGCTGTCGGCCTTTTCAAGTCGGTTGTTGGATTTGTACTGGTCATCAGCTCAAACTGGTTGGCCAAAAAATTCGGTGGGGAAGGGGTGTATTAATCTATGAATCAACAAAACCGAAGCTGGGGAACCCGTCTGTTCGACTGGACGAACATCGCAATCCTTCTGTTGGTGTCGGCTGTGATGCTCATCCCGTTTCTGTATATCATAGTGATTTCCTTCGCGACGGAGCAGGAGGTGCTATCCAAAAGCTTCCTTGTATTTCCAACGAAATTCTCGTTGGCGGGCTACCGTTACATCCTGTCTACTCCAATACTGCTTCGTAGCTTGACTGTTACCATTGGGGTGACTGTGATTGGGACACTTGTGAACCTGCTGCTGACTGTGCTGATGGCGTATCCACTTGCCCGCAAAGACCTGTATGGACGTCGTCCCGTCATGCTCATGGTTATTTTCACGATGGTGTTCAACGCCGGTATCGTGCCTACTTTTTTGATGGTTAAAGCATTACACCTTACTAATACCTACTGGGCGCTTATTATTCCTGGCGCGATCAGTGCTTTTAATCTGATCATCATCAAAAACTTCTTCCAGCAGTTGCCTGACGGTTTGGAGGAATCGGCCAAGATCGACGGTTGCAATGACCTTGGGATTTTATTCCGTATTGTCATCCCATTATCTCTGCCTGCGATTGCAACCTTTTCGCTGTTCTACGCAGTAAATCATTGGAATACTTTCCTGAGCGCTATTTTGTACATCAACGATTCAAAGAAATGGCCAATCCAGGTCCTGTTAAGACAGATAGTGATCCTGTCGGAGAAGGGGTTGTCCGATATGAACGAGGCGCCTCCTCCACCGTCCAAGATTATTAACATGGCGGTTATCGTGTTCTCCACCGTTCCGATTCTGTCGGTTTATCCATTTTTACAAAAGCACTTCGCCAAGGGAGTGCTGCTCGGTTCGGTTAAAGGATGAACTTGTTCATCATTTAATATAATATCTTCAATATTATGAGGGGGAGTAAGACATGAATCAATTAAATCACAAAATGGCCCTAACGGGTCTCGCAGCAATCCTAACGGCTGCCAGTTTGTCAGCGTGCGGCAGCAATCAGGAAGAGAAGAACCAGAAGGCAACGCCAAGCGGAAAGTTTACATTCACGATGATGAACCAGTATTCGTCGACCGAGCCTCCCAAGGCCGACAATCCGATTATCAAGCAGATCGAGGAATACACGAATACCAAGATCAATACCACCTGGGTTCCGGCGTCTGCTTACAATGACAAGGTCAACGTCTCCATCGCATCCAATGATCTGCCTCAGGTACTGATGATTGGGGATACCAAGTCCTCATCAATTATCAATGCGGAACGATCGGGCATGTTCTGGGAGATCGGACCCTATATCAAGGAGTTTCCCAACCTAAGCAAGTACAACGCGAATGAGCAGGTACTGAAAAATATCTCAGTCGATGGCAAGGTTTACGGTTTGTACCGCGCCAGAGCGCTGGCCCGTCAGGGCATCGCCTTCCGGCAGGATTGGTTAGACAATCTGGGCTTGCAGCAACCCAAGACCATCGATGAGCTCTACAAGGTTATCCGCGCTTTCGCCTTAAACGATCCGGACAAAAATGGCAAAAACGATACATTCGGGCTAGTGGAGGCCGAGGATTCCGGCGGCGCAGGCGCCATGGGTCTCACCGGCTTCCAGACCATCGCCTCCTTCTTCGGAGCGCCCAACCAATGGGAGATTCAGGATGGCAAAGCAGTTCCCCAGGTTATGACTAAAGAGAATATGGAAGCCATGAAGTTCTACAAGAAGCTGTATGACGAAAAGCTGATTAATCAAGATTTCGCTGCAACCAAAGTCAACAAACAGCAAGAGCAATTCTATCAAAGCAAGGCCGGCATGCTGTTCACTACCCTTGACTTCGTAATTACAGGAGGAAACGAGCTGAAGAAAGCTAATCCTGCTGCCAAGATCGATATTGTCAGCAGAATTCAGGGAGCTAAGGGAGAGCGGGTGTTTGCAACCACTGGATATAATGGGATGTTCGTGTTCCCAAAAGCCACAGTCAAGTCGGAGGCGGAGCTGAAGCAACTTCTTGGTTTCTTCGACAAAATCGTCGATGACAAAATGATGTATACCTGGACGTGGGGGATCGAGGGTGTTCATTACACCAAAGGAGCGGACGGAGAACCGGTCATCTCTGACCAGACTGCTTATGCCAACGAGGTATCTCCTCTAAAGCAACTGCCTACCTATGACGGTGCGCTGATGATCTGGAAGGGCAAGGGGGAAGCGGACAATAGATTCCGCACCATGTTGAAAAACAACGAGGCAATTGCCGTATCCAACCCGATGGAGCCCCTGATCTCTCAGACAGCTGTGGAGAAGGGAACGGAGCTGAACAAGATCATTGCCGATGCCCGTGTCAAATTCATTATGGGAATCCTTGATGAAGCCGGCTTCAATAAAGAAGTGGAGAAGTGGCGCTCTCAGGKCGGGGAACAGATTATAAAGGATTATACGGAACTGTATACGAAGCAGGCCAAGAAATAAGGTTCGGGAGGTCTACCGATATGAACAAAGAGTTTTTTGATTTTGATCTTATCATAGCGGGCGCGGGTGTCGGAGGAATTAGCGCTGCGCTTGCTGCTGCAAGATTGCAGATGAGGGTGCTGCTGATTGAGCAAGCCAGTGAAGTGGGGGGGACAGGGGTATTCTCCAGTGTATCCCTGGTATGCAACTTCCGGGATTCCTGGGGAAAACCGATTACCAGCGGAATTCACCGAGAGTTGTTTCCCACCTCATACACGCATTACAGCGAGAAGCTTGTTCCTACTTATGATGAGCAGGAATTGAAGGCTGCTTACCAAAGGCTATTGGCCTCCGAACCGACCCTTACGCTGTGGACCGACTGTGAGGTTTTCCAAGCAGATAAGCAGAATGGACGAATTGTCCGACTACATATCCAGGGCAGCCGAACAGCTACAGTTACCGCCAAGATATACCTCGACGCCACTGCCGACGGCAATCTTTCCGCGTTGGCGGGATTGAAGTACAAACTGGGCAGAGAAGGAGACGGTAAGTTGCAGTCCGCCACCGCCACTTTCAAGGTCAGCGGCATAGACTGCTCCCTACTGAAGGAGCCGGATATTCGGCAATGGTCGGCGATTCATTCGTTGCGCAGGGAGCTGCTGCCTTATTACCTCGACATGAAAGCGGCAGGCGGCACCAGCAACCCCCGGCAGGGTATCACTTGTTTTCCTTATCCAGATGGAAAAGCCCTGCTGTTCAACTCTACTTCGGTGCTGGATGTGGACCCCACCCGGCCAGAAACCGTTTCTAGGGGCAGGGAAGAGGGAATTCGGCAGGCGCAGGAGTTGTTTGATGCCATTCAACAGCATCCTGCTTTCCATAATGCGAAGCTGGATTACATTGCCCCTAAGCTCGGTGTCCGAGAGGGGCGGCGAATTGTAGGAGAATATGAACTGACCGCAGAGGACTGCCTGCAGACCAGGTGCTTTGATGATATGGTGGCGGCATGCGCCTATTCCTTGGATATTCATAGTCCGGATGGAGGCGCGACTAGGCTTGAAAGTATTCCCGAGCCAGGCTATTACCATATCCCATACCGTTCGCTTATTCCCAAGGGCTGCGCCAATCTATTACTGAGCTCCAGATGCATCAGCGGCACTCACGAAGCTCACAGTTCCTACCGGATCATGGCCTCGGTCAGCGCTATTGGTGAAGCAGCGGGAACAGCAGCTGCACTCTGTGTGTTCTACGGTCATCAGGATGTCCGGGAGGTCAAAACCTCCCACATCCGGTTCATTCTCCAGCTGCGGGGTCAATTTATAGAAGGAGAGGTGGAGCGGGTTCAGATGCCTACAAGACCTGCCTGGTAGCAGAAATTAATTAACGATTAGACCAACAAATGAAAACGCTTGCAATAATGCTTGCGATTGGATTTCAGATCAGGATAAGGGAGTGAACATGATGTTCGTGAAAAAGTGGATGATCCGTTTGATGCTTGTATTGCTTTTATCAGTTAGCATTCTTGGGGAGGTGGCGCCCTGGGCTGTCGCTGCCCAGCCGCAGGCGGACGTAAGATTGAGTTCGCCCCCAATTTACAGCGGAGTAACCAAGGCTTGGCCAGGCGATGCAGACAAAGATCCGACGCACGCTGCGACTACCGTAAACGGCACGGCGTGCTGGGCGACGTCACAAAATCCGCTAAACCCCTACCTCTACGTTGATGTCGCGGGCTCCGCGAAACCTGCGGGCGCAACGTACGCGATTGTGTCCGTTGATTACTTTGACGCAGCGGCGACGACCATGGCCATCGAGTACGACGGCCAGAGCAACGCGTACCAGGCCACTCCGTGGATGCCCATGAGCGGCAGTCAGACCTGGAAGAATCAGATCTTTGAGCTGAGCGGAATCAAGTTCGCCAACGGCACAAACGGCGCAGATTTCCGCCTGCGCGTTCACAGCCTCAATGGCGTCATGCCGGGAATCTGTATCGCACGCATCCGGGTGACCTTTGCAACGACCCCAGCGCTGTCTGTGATGAACCCGAACTTGCTCTTTACAACTAATTCCGCAAGCCTGGATTTCGGCACGGTGGGTGATTCGGTTTCCTATGATATTTCAGATGATCAGGGCGTGAGTCTTCGCACGGGATCTGTCCCCGTAGGCACCAACGGACATGCTCCGCTATCCGTGATGGACCTCGGGCCGGGATTCTACAACCTCACATTCTCAAGCGTGATTGATGACCAAATGGTTACGCGCGCCACAACGTTTGGCATTGTGACCCCGACGCCAGCGGGCGCATTGAGTCCTGACTCCTTCTTCGGGATCGACTCACATTTTGGTCACTACAAATCCCTCGAAGATGGACTCATGAACGCATTGGCGACAATCGGATACGGCCACATTCGAAGCGACATTAACTGGTCGCTAATTGAAAAACAGCCAGGCGTGTACAACTGGGCAGGGTACGCCTTTGAAGCCAAGTCACAACAGTCTCTTGACCTCGGCATGACTCCCCAGGGAGTATTGGCATACAACAACGCAAATTATGACAACGGGAAAACGCCGAGCTCCGCGGCTGGTCTGGCTGCATTTGGTCAGTTTGGGAAAGCTGCCGCCGAGCACTATAAGGGCAAGGTCAGCGATTTCAACATTTACAACGAGTTCAATGGCACCGGCTTCAACAACGGCGCTTGCGGTATTACAGCAGCCTGCTATTTGCAGATGCTTCAGGCCATGTACGGACCCATTCACGAAGGAAACCCAGACGCGAACGTCATGGGCCCGATTGGAGCCACCTTTGACGATAACTGGTTTAGTGCCTTTTTCGCTGCCGGCGGTATCAACTACATTGATACGTTCGCGACGAATGTCTACGGCTACGCTTTGGAGGGGGCAAACACCCCGCCCGAGCGCACACTGTTGGTATCGAAGCTTCCTGCGTTGGTGCAGCAGGTGAAGCAGGCGGCTGGAAATCGGCACGTACCCTTTTGGATTACAGAGAACGGTTGGCCGACGTATGCCGCCGCCTCCACGGAGCCCCAGCAAGCGGACAACCTAGTGCGTGCTCAGGTGCTAGTGAAGGCAGCTGGCGTGGACGTCCTCAACTGGTACTCGGCTATGGATGACGGTACTGACCCCACTAATAGAGAACATCACTTTGGGTTGTTCAGGCAGCCCGTCGATGGCGTGCTTGGCGTAGCTCCGAAACCGGGAGCTGTCGCTAACGCTGTGCTCATTCGCGCGGTGACCGGAAAGACGATCGGTGCTCGCGATGACCTCGGCTCCGTTACCGCTTACTCGTATCCGAATACGGGAGGAGACTCGACAACTCGGGTGATGTGGTCCACCAGCTCCGAGAACATTTCTTTGCATACTTCCCAGCCTCTTATCATCACTGATGAGTATGGGGCAACGCAAACGGTGAATCCGACAGACGGCAAGGTCGTTCTGACGCTTAACGGCAGCCCGATCTACGTTACGGGCAACGTTGACAGCTTGGGCGTGACGCAGTCTGCGGTAACGGTGAAAGTCGCCGATCAGTCGATCAAAGGAGATACGGTCACAGTTACGGTGACTGCAGACCGATCGAATCCCAATACGGACCTACCTAATGAGTTGACAATCACTGCGAACGGATCGCAGCCTGTGAACCTTCTCACTTCTCCGGGCCAGGTAACGAGCGCCACCGTCAGCGTTCCTGCAAGCACACTCCTCGGCCCGCGGACTGTGGCCGTAGACGTGACGAGGGGCGACGACAAGAACCAGCCGAGTCTTGTTGCTGGCTTGAGGGCAACGACAAATGTCGTCAAGCCGTTCGAGATCAGCGTCCAGCCGACGATCACATCGGATGCGGCATCCCGAAGCTACTTTCTCGACATCGCGCTGAAGAACAATCGAGCCAGCGACTTCACGCCGACCAAAGTTGCCTACCAAGTAGGGCCGACATCAGGGAATGTGTCGAATATGGTGAATGTCCCTGCAAGTGGAACTGTGTCGATACGCGTCCCGCTCTCCGACATTCCGTTGTTCGATTCTCTGAGTTATAACGTGGCCGTTGACAGCTCCAGAGATTCGGATGTTTCATCGGGTTCGATTTCCTACGCTCCCATCGAACCCGCGAACCACCAAACCTTGCCCGCAATCGACTTGGCGACGCAAGCGACATGGGTATCGATTTTGGGGACGCGCAGTAGTAACAGCGACCTAAGTGGGCAGCTGCATATCAACTACAACAACGATGCGCTTGTGATCGACGCCACGATCACAGATGACAAACACTTCGGCGCACGCACGCCAAACACGATGTGGCAGACCGATTCCATCCAGTTCAGCACCTACGACCGAGTGCCGGGGCAGGCAGGTGGCCAGCGCGTTGAACTCGGTGCAGCACTTCTCGACAGCGGACCGTCGGTTTACACCTTCGCAGCGCCGACTGGCCAGCAGGTGGGACCAACTCCTGGCGCCMAAGCGAATATCACGCAAAGCGGCAGCACCATGCACTATGTCATCTCTGTCCCATGGGCCTCGCTTGGGTTTAGCGGGCCACCGACGCAGACCATCGGAATGTCGTTCCTGGTGAATGACGATGATAAGGGCTCCACGGGCGATTCCCGCGATGGTTTCTTGCAGTGGGGATCGGGAGTCGGAACGACGCCGAAGGACCCCGCACTGTTTCGCAATGCACAACTAATAAGTGTGCTGCCAGCGCCAACGATGCCTCAGTCTACTTTGGCAGGTGCACAGCAGGTGAACCAGGGCGAAACCTTTGATGTAACGATGGGATTGACTGGCGTTACGCAAAGTGTATACCAGCAAGTGTATGCGCAAGATTTGACTCTTCATTATGATCCAGCGAGTTTGCAATTTAATTCAGTTACTTCACTGAAAGACGGATTTCAAGTCATCGAGCAAAAGGAGGCCGTGCCAGGGCATATTCGGATTTTGGTTGCCAGTGTGGGCGCGAACCAAGGGGTGTTGGCTCAAGGAGATTTGTTGACTATCAAATTTACGGCGAAACCTGTTACTCAGGCTACCTCTTCGACAGTTTCTGTAAGTAATGTCATTATTGCCAATGGACAGGGGAATGAACTGCAAGTAGACGGATCCTCTCGTGAGATACAAATAAGTATTCCTAGTACACCTGTTGATAAGTCGCTCTTGAATGCATTGATCGCAAGTGCACAGGCCACGTACAATGCTGCAGTGGAAGGCAATGGGAACGGGCTGTATGCGATTGGCTCCAAAGCGCAATTGCAGTCTGCAATCGATGCAGCCACTGCGACAGCAAACAATCCGAATGCCGCACAGCAGCAGGTAGATAGTGCGAAAGCCGGATTGGAAGCTGCCATTCAAATGTTTAACACGAAGAGAATAACGGCAGATGTCAATGGAGATGGAAGTATTTCTATTGGAGACTTGGCTATTGTTGCAGGGGGTTATGGTAAGCAGCAAGGTCAAGCGGGCTGGAATGAGAAAGCGGATGTCAATCATGACGGTAAGGTTGATATTGAAGACCTGGCAATCGTAGCCAGAACGATCTTACAATAAAAAACCACGCATCATGTTTACTGGAATGGATTTTTACTCGCATTAGCGAAGATAGGAGTGTGGAGGGAGAGCTGAATACGCTCTCCCTCCAATTATTCAGAAATATGTACCGAAAGGGCGAACTTCATCGATGTTAAAAAAACTTCTCGTATTCAGTCTGACGTTACTTTTGACTATGCTCTTACTTCCTCAAATCGTTATACATGCAAACTCCGGAGCAACCTTTTTACTTTCCATCACGAACCAAAGTGTTTCTGAAGGAAATGACTTCCAGGTGACGGTAAGCGGAAAACAATTAAGTGATATGTACGCATATGAGGTCAATTTATCCTTTGATACCAGCCATCTGAAGTTTGTAAAGAGTGTTGGTAGAAGTGAAGGCTATACGGTTAATCCGATTGTAAACGGGAATAAGATTCAAATCGCACATACGCATATCGGCAATAAATCAGGCGAGTCCGGGGATGTAACACTGGCTACGCTGACATTTCATGCGGTTAATCAGGGTTCGGCCGATATTGAACTGGACAGTGTGAAACTAATGAATTCGCAATTAGTGCCTAATATGGTTTCGATTAAAAGCAAGCTATCGGTTCTTGTAAAGGCATCGGGTAACAGCGGTAAACCAGCGGTGGATGTATTCAATAGTGATATTGTCAATGTAATAAACTTAGTTCATGCTTTCGAGTCCAAAGTAAAGGAAGCTAACAAATCTATTGCCAAGATTGAACTGGCTGACATTAAAGGGCACTGGGCTGAAAAGACCATCGATACGTTCGTGAAACTGCACGTTATCGATGGGTATGAAAATGGAACTTTTCAACCGGATGGCAAAATTACACGCGCCGAATTTGCAATGATGATCTCGCGCGTATTCGATATCAGTGGCGACACGAATCATTTACTTGTTCTGAACGATATTGACAACCATTGGGCTAAAAGCGCTATTGAGAAACTTGCTAGCGCAGGTGTGATTGCCGGTTACGGAGACGGAACCTTCAAGCCGGACACAACGATCAGCCGAGAAGAAATGGTCGTTATGTTGTCCCGAATTGTCAACTTGAGTAAAGCGGACAAGGATACTTCCAAGGGGAACTTTGCCGATATGGCAAGTGCAAGCTCCTATGCAATGAATCAAATTAAAGATGCAGCAGAGGCAGGCATCATCAGCGGGAAGAATGATGGGATATTCGATCCGCAAGGCAACTCCACACGTGCAGAGGCACTTACAATCATTCTGAATGCATTGAACCTTGATCCTCAAATGAAAACACTTTTGGATAGCTTGAACTAACCTAAGCTAAATTTCGGAAGTACGGGGGTTCAGTTGGATTTGGAGCGTTAAGCGTTCACTATTGTGTGAGCGCTTATTTGTGTTGTGAATATGGAGGAAACTTGATGATTAAGTGCTTTTGTATCATGAAAAGAATAGTGGTGCAAAAAATGTGTAGCACTAGAATCAAAAGAAGCTGAGAACATCAAGAAGTGAAGCTTTCCATAAAAAACGGCGGTTGGTATGGTGGGTTCAAGCCGAATTACATCTGGCTAACAACGATCAATCCGATTGATCCGAATCAGGTGTTCTTCACGCATGAGGGTGCAACGGAGTAAATTCCAGATCGACTTTGGGTGGTCGAAACGGGACCGGGGAAAAGAGCAACCTCTATTCGCAGAAAAGGGAGGAGAGCTGACGACCAGTCAAATATGTTGGGCACGAGATATGGGCTCATCAACACGGCAACGAAACAATCCGAGTTGCTATGTAAGCTGCAAAATGAAAACGCTTTCTTAATTTAAGTCCATCATGTGATAGTCGAACTCCGGGAACGGACCGGTGATAGGGATACCGATTAGATGGAAAATGACAAATGAGGGAGTGAATGAATTGGAAATGAAAAAGTGGATGGTAAGCTTGGTTCTGGTCCTGCTTTTGTCCTCCTTGCCTATGAACGGACTTCTGCCGGGAGGAAATGTGACAACGGTTCAAGCGGAGGAAGCCTTGCAAAGCGCAACGATCGGCAATTTTGAAAGCGATGAAGAACTTTGGAATTTCAGCTTGGGATCCGAGTTTCCGGGAGCCCAAGGCGCGTATGGACGGGATGCGTCGGCTCCGAGATCCGGGACCTTTTCGGGGAAGTTACATGGCGATTTCAGTGCGGGCGGCAAATATGTAGCCATCAGTAAAAATTTTCTGCCCTTGGATATGCGGAAGCTGGAGTTTTGGCTGAAGTCGGCCGACGCCTCCGGGGTTACGCTTCGGGTAGTTGATTCGACCGGACAGGTGCATCAGCGGAAGATCGCGCTGGCGAATGCCAATTGGCAGAAGATCGAAATTAGCACCTTCAACATTGGCACGAACTATCTGCATTTCGGCGGTGCCAACGACGGCAAATGGCACGGTCCCGTTATTGGCATCTCCTTTTTGCTGGAAAAGTCTAATTTGATCGGCGGCAAAACGAGCGGAGACGCTTGGATAGACGATGTGTCGGTAATGGCGCCGCCTCAGGAGACCGTATGGGAGAACGCCATCGGCACCTTCGAGAACGGCTTCGACATATGGTCGCTGGCCTCGCAAGGCGGAGCCAAGGGCGAATATATACGGGATACGGCCGAGATCAAGTCGGGTGCTTACTCAGGCAAGCTGAGCGGGAATTTCAGCGCTGGCGGGCTGAATGTTTCGCTCGGACGAAGCTTTTCTACGCCTATAGATCTGAAGAAACTGTCGTTCTGGGTCAAAACGTCCGATTATTCTGTGGTCCTGCTGCTGGTGAAGGACTCGACCGGGCAGGTACATCAGCAGAAAATCTCCTTGGCGCCTACCGGCGATTGGCAAAAAATCGAAGTGTGGACCTTTAACGCCGGCACAAGCTATTTGCATTACAGCGGGGCAAACGACGGGGTATGGCATGGTCCCGCCCAGGCAATCGGGCTCTTGGTGGAGAAGTCCGGTCTGGTCAGCGGCAAAACAAGCGGGGATATCCGCTTCGACAATGTCGTTGCGACCGGTTCCTTCCCGGATTTGGCCGTTCAGCAGTCCCAATTGGGGAATGTCTTCCTGGCGAGTGAGCCTGCATCCTTTCCTCTCACAACAAGGGGAGATACGGTAAGCTGGAGCGTTTATGATCATTTGGATCATCAAGTATTGGCAGGCACCGAGGCGGTGCAGGGCGGACAATTGAATTTGACGATTCCTGTTCAGCAGCTTGGTTATTATAAGCTATCTGTTGCTGCGAAGAAGGGGGGTCAAACGATTCAGAGTACGGACATTTCGTTTGCCCGCTTGGCGGCTGATGACCCAACTCTGACAGACAACTCTCCATTTGGGGTATCCACTCACCTTGCTAGAACAAGCTCCGGATGGACGCCTGAGTTAAGTACGCTGTTGAAGCGGGCGGGGGCCAAAAATGTCCGTGACGAAATTACATGGGTAGATGTTGAATATGAAAAAGGGAAATATCAGAAGCCGCCAGGCCGTGATGCCTTTATGCGGAAAACGCAGCAAGACGGCCTAAAGCCGTTCATCACCCTTGACTTTACGAATCCGTTTTACGATCAAGACAGTACGCCCTATTCAGACGATGGCCGTCAGGGGTTCGCCAATTATGGCAAGGCTTTGTTGGACTTATATGGCAATCAGATGGAATGGGTGGAAGTCTACAATGAGTTCAACGGAGGTTTCGGTGATCGGGGGAACGGTCCGGCAGACTCACGTCCAGACTATTATTTTAAACTGCTGAAGAAGACCTACGAGACGGTGAAAGCTGCCAGACCGGACGTCACCGTAGTCGGCATGGCAACAGCTGTCGATATCCCCTGGATGGAGGAAGTGTTTAAGCTTGGCGGACTTCAGTACATGGATGCAGTTTCCATCCATCCATACAATCTAACTCCAGATGGCATGCTGCAGGCTGTGCTTGATGCGAAAAGCTTGATCCGGAAATATAATCAAGGTCAAGATAAACCGCTTTGGATTACAGAAGTCGGCTGGCCGACACACATTGGCACCACGKGCGTAGTCGAAAAAACGCAAGCGGATTATTTGGTGCGTGCCTATGTGCAGGCGCTGGGCGCCGGCGTCGAGAAAGTGTTCTGGTACGACTTGATGAACGATGGCATGCAAGCCGACTATGGCGAAAATAATTTTGGTCTCATTCGACATCAGAACGATCCCAAGGGCCAATTCACGCCGAAACCAGCCTATGCGGCTTACGGGGCGATGACCCGAGAATTAATTGGAGCCTCATTTGTCGAACAAGAAACCGTCGGTACGGGCATAACCAGCTACAAATTTGATAAAAACGGCCAGAAGCTAAGGGTTGTTTGGGCCAATACCCCCGTGCAGGCAGCCATTCAAACGAATGTACCGATTCAAGTCACGGATATCATGGGGAACACGGAAACCTTTACACCACTGAATGGCAAAGTGTATATGACACTAACCGCCGAACCTATTTACATTCAAAGCGATATTGACGGTATTGCGGTCGATTCGACGTTCGCATTGACGGGAGCAGAAGCCGTAACTGGTGAGCCAGTATTGCTGAGTGTGGAAGCAAATAATGCATCCACATCGCCGCTGACTGCAACATTTACTGTGGAAGGCTCAACCTATCCTTTGTACGCGGGAGCCGGTCAGAATGCGTCACAGCCATTTGCCCTGCCTGGATTGAGCCAGGAAGGCATTCGCTATGTAACAGGCGATTTGACCGTGAGTGGGAACCGAATTGGAAGACTGAAGCATGCGATTCAGACCCTCCCTTCCTATCGTGCAAGAATCATCCCTGTTATTACAGATGTGAATACGAAAGGGGAAGCATTGAAGATCCAAATCCAGAACTATTCCAAGCAGCAAGGGCTAACCGTCAGGAAAGCCGATTGGCAGTTTGGTACGCAGTCAGGAACACAGAATTTGAACGATGTGATTCCTCCAGACACCACCAAGACGTTTGATATTCCGCTCAGCGGGTTTAATTACGGCGTCAGCAACCAAGTGCAAGTGACTGTCCAATTTGACGGAAAAGCATCCTTCGTTTATGGAGGGAAGCTGGATTTCAATCCGATCCTTCCTGGTACGCTGCAGCTTGACGGCTTGGCTGACCCAGCGATCATAGCGTCGCCGCCAGTCGCCCAATTGTCGCAAGGAACGGTAAAAATGCAAAATTACACAGGTCCAACGGATTTGGACGGCAGCGTATGGGTGAATTGGGATCGGGATTATTTCTATTTGACCGCGAAAATCATTGACGATGTGAATTATACATCTATAAGCGGAGCGGAAATTTGGAAAAATGACAGCCTGCAGTTTGCTGCGATGGCGGGTATCCCTGGAGAGAATTTGGGATGGTATGAAATTGGACTATCCCAAACACCGCAAAGGCCGCAAATCTTTCGTTATTCATCGCCTAATACCAGCGTCAGGGAGCTTGTGACGAACGGCTCTTTGCAGGTATCGCGCGATGAAGCACAAAAGGTTACGGTCTATGAACTCGCGCTTCCATGGTCGGAGCTTGCGCCGATTAAACCGGAAACGAATGGGGCCTTCAGCTTCTCATTGGTCGTAAATGATAACGATGGTACCGGTCGTAAAGGATATATCGAGTGGGGTTCTGGCATTGGTGAAACCAAAGATCCCAAAAAATTCAGAACGGTTCAATGGATTAAAGCGCCAACGCCTCCCGTCATCACCATGGAAGGGGTAACGGCAGGGGGGAACTACACGGATCAAGTAATTCCAGTCGTGAGAGCCGAGGATGAAGACGGTGACTTGCAAACCGTTCGCACGCTTTTGGATGAGGAAGTCTGGATATCTGGCACCCCCGTGACTAGCAAAGGGAACCATACGTTATACGTACAAGCTGTTGATCAGGCCGGAAATGCGACCGAGCAAACGATTCCTTTCAAACTGTACCATAGCACGATACTGGCAGCCTCTAATGCGGAAGGAAAGCTAAATGATTCCGTAGAATTAAGGGCTACATTGCAGGATAGGAATGGGCATGCGATTGCCGGGGAAGCCGTGTCCTTTGCGGTATACGAGAATACGATCGGAACGGCTGTTACCGATGTGAATGGGATAGCACTGCTCAACTACACCATCCAATTGGAAGCGAACGCGGATCAGGAAAAGGTATATCCGGTTCAAGTTTCGTTCAATCAGAATGATGCCACGTATTTCCTTCATAGTGAGGGGAATGGGGGCGTTACGGTGAAGCCTTCGCCGAAACCGAATCCTCAGGATGCTCCTGGAAAAGCGGTGTTGTCGGATGATAATGGGTACGACACGGGAATTCTGGACGGCAAGTACTCGATCACCATGAACATGTGGTGGGGAAATAACGGCAGTACGTATAAGCTTTTCGAGAATGACGTACTGATCGATACGCAAACCCTCACAGCGCATTCGCCGAATGCCCAAACTACCGTCACATCCGTTACGTACCGACCTAATGGTACTTACCGTTATTATGCGGAGCTTTCCAACGCATCGGGTACAACACGAAGCGATGTGCATACGGTAACGGTTACCCAAGCAGCACCGGCGGTGCCCGTTCTCTCCCATGATAATTGGGATGGTGACGGAAACTTCTACGTCAGCATGAATATGTGGTGGGGTACTAATGGTACGACTTACCGCCTGTATGAAAATGGCATACTCATCGATACGCGACAGCTTGCTGATCGCACGCCGAGCGCGCAGTCAGTCACAACAGCGATCCGCAATAAACCGAAAGGTACGTATGAGTACCAAGTTGAACTCCTTAATTATGCTGGAGCTACGGTTAGTGGGAAGCTAATTGTGATCGTAAACAGTTGATAAAATGATTCCTGAACACTTGCTCCCTCGATGGGAGCAGGTGTTTTTACAAAATAAGAAAKCTAGGTGGTTCATGATGTCGAAAATCAATATTGAGCAATTTACACAGCTGCATACACCCTATAGGCTCGACCGTCCGGTATTGAGCGGATCGGGAACGGAAGGCAATTTTGATTCACAAGCCGTTGATTGTCCTTTTGTTTTTGCCCATCAGGATTGTTTCTATATGATGTACGTTGGATTTGACGGAGTAGGATATCAGACAGCGCTTGCGACAAGCTCGAATTTGTTGGAATGGGAGCATAAGGCGATTATTCTCCCGCGATTGCGCACGGATGAAAGATGGGATCATGTGGGTGCTGCCGGATCATGGATGCTGCTGGAGTCAAATTTCCTGTACGACCTGCCGCGACTCAAAAAGATAGACAATCGCTATTGGATGATCTACCACGCTTATCCGGATAAGGGCTATGAAGCAGGCGGCGCCGTGATGGGACTCGCATGGACAGAGGATGAGAACTTACTGGAATGGCATAGGTTGGATCATCCTGTCTTTACCAATCAAAATGGAGCGGATTGGGAAAAGGCAGGTTTATATAAATGCTGCGTTATCGAACATGAAGAGAGATATTGGATGTTTTACAATGCTAAGCGCGAGGAGCAGTGGCCTTGGAAAGAAGAGACGGGGCTTGCCTTTTCGAACGATTTAATCCATTGGGAACGCTATGAGAACAACCCCATACTTAAAGTGAAGGAAGAGAGCTTTTTTAGTCAATTTATTAGCGACCCTTGTATAAAGCATGATGGTCAGCAGTGGGTCAATTTTGCCTTTGGCTTCGATTGCCGTCACGCGCAGGGTGCCCTGGCGTTTTCTGACGATTTAACAAATTGGCGTGCGGTTGAGCAGCCGCTGCTTCCACATGGGGCCGAAGGGGAACTTGATGAAATTCATGCCCATAAGTCGAGCGTAATCTACTGGAACGGGGTGCTATATCACTTTTATTGCGCGAGCAGGCCTTACAAGCTTGGTGATGTGACTAAGCTGATCATATTCGAAGAGCAAGATGAGTTTCGTTGTATTGCAGTGACGACCAGCGAACCAATAACTATTGGAGTGATAAAATAATGAAGGGAAATGACTGGAGATATGCCTAAGGAGGAGGTTGCAGAATTGTATTGTGGACATGAAGTTTCTGCACATACGTTTACGCATCCAACGATTGCAAGGTGCCGAAGGAGATGGGGATTTCGCGTAGCTATGTGTCGCGTATTAAGAAGCGGGCGCTGATGAAGCTATATCATGAATTTTACAAGGCGAAGCGGTAAAGGAAAGAACAGCATTGCAAATACACACAAACGGGTTTTGGTGTAACTGCTAAAACAGATCAAAGATAGTCTTTAATTATTGCTTAATTATACTGTMAACTTATGTTTTAGCAAGATAACCTTTAAAATCCCATTGGTTACACGGTACTTCATCGAATAATTCCAATGAAAAAAGGTAGATGCTGCTCTAACGCAGTAACTACCTTTTTTACTGTGATTGCTGGAATTCTATTGCAAGCTTTGGACATCTGCTGCACTTAAAGGATAAGCGTATATCCTAACTTGGTCGACCAGGCCGTTCATCGAGCTTGCGGAGTTGACGCCTACGGTCAAAGGAAATGCATTAGATATATTCCCACCCGTAAGTATAGTGTTCTGGCCGACCAAAACAGAATCGACGTATAGCTTTAGCCCCAAAACCCTATCGGCTACGGCTACAACATGGTGCCACTGCCCATCTGCAAAGGTTGCTGTCGATTGGATCGCATCACTGGTACTACCATAATCCAACAGAAATTTAATCGTATTATTTGTTTCAAATCGTAACCAATATGCGGCATTTGAATCTCCTTTATTCAACATATATTTGATTGTACCAGAGACGCTTGTCTTCACCCATGCGGAAACGGAGAAGTTCCCTGTTCTACCGAAATCAAAATCATTGCTGAAGGGATCTCCCAAAGATACATAATCGCCATTTCCGTCAAAGCTTAAAGCACCGCCAAACATACCGCTCGCACTCCGAACAGCATTTGTAATTGTTCCATGATAACCATTGTAGGTAGAATCCAGCACTGTACTTCCCGTGGTCTCATCAAACTTCCAATATCCACTCAACCCGTATAAATGTCCCACTTCCGTTGAATTCAAAGCATAGTTGTATAGTCTCACTTCATCAATGAAACCATTCATTGTGCTTGTAGAATTGCTTCCAATGGTTAATGGAAGGGAGTTGGAGATGGTCCCGCTTGTAGGGCTGGTATCCTGCCCAACTAATACACCGTCGACGTATAGTTTAAGACCCGCTGTTCGGTCGGCGACACCAACAACATGATGCCATAGCCCATCCGTATAGGTGGCTGTCGATTGAGCGGAGTCAAAGGTACTGCCATAGTCGAGAAGGAATTTAATGGTATTATTCGCCTCGAATCGTAACCAATATGAAGCGTTCGTATCTCCTTTATTTAAAATATATTGTGTTGTACCCGTTACGCTGGTTTTCACCCAAGCAGAGATCGAGAAGTTTTGTGTGGTTCCGAAATCAAATGCACCGCTGGAAGGATTGCCTAAGTTTACATAATCGCCGCTGCCGTCAAAGTGTAAAGCACTTCCAAATTTGCCGTTTGTGTCACGCGTCGCGTTCACAATGGTTCCGGGATTAAGGCCGCCAGCGGAATCCACAACTGTAGTTCCTGAGGTTTCATCTAAGCTCCAAGTACCGATGTTCGATTTATTCCACCAAATTCTCGAAACAATGGCTCGATTAGGAACGAGGGAGTTCCATTCGTTGCTTGTCACAATGCTTAAATCAGGTGTAACCGCAGTGGTTCCGAAATTGCCMAATTGCGCCCGGTTGTCTGTTATCGACATCACGATTTGCTCTGTGTCTTTCTTGACACGAAGCGTGACCGAATCGACTTCAGCCATCCATAAGGGAGCCCGGTATCTGAGGATATCCGTGTTAGAAGCATCCTGTCGTGTATAGACAAGGTATAGCGTATTCGGTTGTGTCACCCAATGCATCTGCGTATTCATACTACCGGTTATAGCTGTTCCGTCCTCCCATTGCAAAGTCACTGCTGACTGCCAGGTCAAACCGTCACTGCTTTTGGCCAACCTGTTCTGGAGATCATCGCGAAGGGTCATAAAGTATTCATTATTGTACTTGGTAAGGGATGTTTCAATACCGGAACGGTTTCCGTTCCCCCCTGAATTGGGTACCGACGTACCTTGGTTGATGTAGGAAAGTGCAGTGCCGTTAAATGAGGCCTTAACAACCTTTACGGAGCCCGTTCCGTCCAATAAATTGATTGGCCAAAGAATGTCTCCTGTACCATCCTCAGCTTCATAGGGATAAACACTGCCCGTATGTCCGAAAATATTAGGCCAGTCCAATAAATACCAATCGCTGCTCCAAGTTGAAGTGGCAGGATCGTATACTGCATAAGCGGGGTAGTTATGTTTCTTAGCAAAATTAAGGCCATAGGATTGGGCCATGCCGAACAGGATGATCTTTCCTGTTTTTTTGTGATACACGGGGACGGGATCAATTAGCATACCTTGGTAACCATCCGGCAGTGTCTTCCATTGAAATTGAGGAATGGTTGTCAGCGATGACCAAGTCTCACCTAAATCCGTGCTGGACGTAAAAGCAATATCATAAAAGACATCCGATAAATTGGTAGGGCTTTCATTCTTATCTTTAGAAACGGTGCACATAATTTGGGGACTTGAACCGCCCGGAGTGGTCGCACATCGCATGTGAGTCCACCAAAAGTTATTTGAACCATCATTTTGATAAGCTACCTTTTCATCAAGCATGTAAGAAGGTGGTGAAGACGCATGAGCAACAGGTGAATTAATAAGTATGAAGTACCCAAGTGTCAAGGTAAAGATGAAAGTGAAACTGAGGCTAAAAAGAAGTATTTTTTGATTTTCTTTCATAATAAAGTTTCCTCCTAACATATCAATTGCCATGAA
Organism: Paenibacillus sp. 01T442; assembly: GCF_056398345.1. Taxonomy (NCBI): domain Bacteria; kingdom Bacillati; phylum Bacillota; class Bacilli; order Caryophanales; family Paenibacillaceae; genus Paenibacillus; species Paenibacillus sp. 01T442. The sequence continues at coordinate 51,872 of NZ_JBFTPF010000021.1, read as the reverse complement.
TCATAGTTTATTTAAAGCGCATTCATAAGTAGATACTTGCTACCGTATCCCCTCCATTAAAATGTAGATTCCTCTAAGCACGGTCGCTCATCTTTGAAAGTCGTCAATAGAGGTTTCTCTCATATTATCACTAGGAACACTATGCGATAACGGGATGAAATTTAGATTTGGTGGATTTATTCAAGTACTATTAGGCTGATTGAACATCCGACCATCCGATGGAAGAAAGTGTCTCCAAATCGGTGAAAATTGTATTATAAACCTCTAAGGATTGTGTTACGGCGTTCAGGTGCTTCCTCTATATAATTAATAGCGGAGTGAACGAGTTATTGGGTGAAATTGAACATCGAGGGGGTAAAAATGGAATGAAAATCACAGCTGTTAAATGCATCCTTGTCAGCGCTCCGTACGCCAATAAAGGGGATGCGGAGCGGGAAATTTGTCTGAAAACAGGGTACCGTCCAACGGCCTTTCTGAAAGTGGAAACCGATGTAGGCATTTATGGTTTGGGTGAAACCTACGCGGGCACTTATGCACCCGAAGCAGTCAGAGGAATAGCGGAACAAATGGAGCACGATCTGATTGGGCAAAACCCCATGTCCGTTCTTGAGATGTCCGATCGAATGCGGGTTGCTAATTATTACCTAGGTCGAATGGGGCTAACGCAATGCGTGATTGGCGGCATCGAGATGGCACTTTGGGATCTAAAAGGCAAGGCACTTGGCGTTTCAGTGTACGAATTACTTGGTGGCAAGGTGCATAATGAAATTAAGGCTTATGCGAGCGGTGGTAATAATAAACCGATTGATGAGCTTAAACAAGAAATGCGTGACTATGTGACGCAAGGCTTCCGGGCGGTGAAAATTCGTATCAACCTGCTGCCGGATATCGACGCGATTGAAGAGAAGGTAGCCGTGTGCCGTGAAGCACTTGGCCCGGATATCGGACTGGCTGTCGATGCCGCGCAAGGCTTAGCGAAGTATCCATGGTCCGTCAAACAGGCAATTGAGATCGCAAAACGCATTGAGAAATACAACCTCCTTTGGATGGAAGAACCGGCAGAGGTAACTAACTATGAAGGATTTGCGGAAATTCGCCGTCACGTCAACATCCCGGTTGCAGGAGGTGAGACGGTTACAAGTCTTGTAGAAGCTGAATCGTATTTGAAAGCGAATTCGCTCGACCTGTTCCAGCCGGATGCTGCCGTTATCGGGGGATTGAGCGTGTTCCGCCAAGTAGCGCAAATGTGCGAACGTAAGTCCATTCCGATTGCCGTTCATGCATGGTGCGGAGGAGTGGGCATCATGGGGAATTTCCACGCTGCGTTCGCTTCTAGGAACTGCACGATTCTGGAGCTTTCCAATGTGCCGAATCCCCTGCGTGTGGAAATGATGGTTGAACCCTTGAAAATGGTGAACGGATGTATACAGGTTCCGTCAACCCCTGGATTAGGTGTACATTGGCCCGAAGGGCTGGAAGAGAAATATCCCTACATGCCAGGTTCTGTATATCGGGTTCCGCTGACGGTTTCCTAATAGGAAGGTGGGAGAAATAAACCATGAAACCTCATGTCTTGGTTGCAGTTAATGGTTTTACGGAACAACACATGGAACGTATCCGGCAGGCTTTGTCCGGTTGGGCGTCAATGGAACGAATAGACGAAGAAACTTCTGAGTCTGTTTTCCGTGAAAAGATAAGTAAGTCTCATATTGTGGTTGGTTGGCCGAAAGCGGAATGGCTTGCAGGAAGCCCGGTTCGGCTTGTCCAATTAGGAAGCGTTGGTTATGACGCTTTCCTGGGCAACAAACATCAAGATGATCCCTCTTTTACGCTTTGTAATGCTAGCGGTGTCATGTCTGTTGCTGTAGCAGAGCATTTAATTGCTATGATGTTCGCATTGACGCGCCGTATTTCGCATCACATACGCGATATGAGTAAGCATAGCTGGAGTCGTCAATCAGAATATGAAGAGGTGTATGGCAGCACGGCATGCATCGTCGGAGTGGGTGACATCGGCACAGAAATCGCGCGACGTCTGCGCCTATTAGGCGTTCGTACTATTGGGGTGCGTCGTGAAATCGGAGAATCACATCCTTACATGGATGAAATGTACTCAAGCTCCCGAATCAAGGAAGCTGTAGCGAAAGCTGATCATGTGATCCTGATCTTACCCGGCAACGCACAGACAGAGAAATTGTTTGATTATAAAATGTTCGCTTCTATGAAAAATGGGGCCTATTTCTATAATCTGGCTCGCGGAAGTATCGTCGATGAGAATGTCCTGCATGCGGCTTTGATTAGCGGTAGGCTGAAGGGCGCGGGGCTTGATGTCTTCGAGGTAGAACCGCTTCCAATGGAAAGTCCGTTATGGGAAATGGATAATGTGATCATTACACCTCATTCGGGAGGACGGTCGGTCAAAGAATTCGATCGTTTCTGTCATTTGCTCTTGAACAATCTGATGAATTATCGTGAGGGGAAACCATTTCTCAATCAGGTGAATTTATAAAAAAAATGACAACAATGACCATTTACGAGGTGAAATGACATGATGAATACAATAAAATACGCGACAATTGCGAAATCTGCTGCAAATAACCCAAGGAATGATACGGCTTCCATCGCTGAGTTGGAGGATGGCACATTGTTAGCGGTTTGGCACAAGTATGACGGTTCTTTTGGAAGCGATTTCGATTTATGCCGGATTTATGCCAAAACTTCTACGGACGGCGGAATGACCTGGGAACGCGAGCGGATGCTCATCGATGTCAATCCGGAAGATCACAATGTACAGGCTCCTGGTCTGTGTCTTCTACCCAATGGAACGTTAATTCTCCATTGCTTAAGAGGCCATCAGGGAGGATCCAGCTCCACAATGGAAGCCTATGTCTCGAAGGATGGAGGCGAGACCTGGGAATTTCTTGCACACATTTGGGAACGTACGAAGGGTCAATGGCTGCAAGGTGGTGCGAATCATATCAACCTACTGTCCAGCGGTCGATTGTTACTTCCATTCCACTTCGGCACAGGCCATCAAGGTGGTCAACACAATGAGATAGGATGCTGCTTTAGCGATGATGACGGATTTACATGGACGCGTGCAGCTGGTACCGTAGATTTGCCTATGCGTGGCGCCATGGAATCCTCCGTTGCTGAAATGAGTGACGGACGTCTTCTCATGTCCATCAGGTCTCAATTGGGCGCGGTGTTTCTGTGTACTTCAATGGACGGCGGCAACACGTGGAGTTTACCGCAAACAAGCGGTTTGAAATCGCCGGAATCATGCACTTGTTTGCGGCGAGTTCCTGGCACCGATGTACTCCTTCTGTTATGGAACGATAGTCAGTACGAACCCGGTAAGCATCATTTCGGACGACGTACACCTTTAAGCGCAGCAGTTTCTACAGACGGCGGGGAATCCTGGAAAAGAGTGGGGAATATTGCGGTGGGACCGAATGAATATACCAATCTGAATTGTATGTTCACAAAATCCGGCAAAGCAATCATTACCTATATGCAGGTTGAGGATCCGGCCTTCGATGCTCCGGAAACAGATCCACCGTTTAAGCGGACTGGAATCGATTTAATGGCGGCAGTGTTAGACACCAGAATAATGGTTTAGGCAAGGCAACTACCGTCTATAGACGGTAGTTGTTTTTTCATACTTATCAAGGTAACATCTAATTATAAGGAATTATAAGGAGAAACAATCTTCTCTATTTGTAAGCGCTTATAACAGGGGGGATGGATTCGATGTACAAAGTATTGATTGCTGATGATGAGGAGTTTATTCGCGAAAGGGTAATCAATAACATGCCATGGGCTGAGATTGGATTTGAAGTGGCAGGGTGTGCTTCAGATGGAGAATTAGCTCTACAAATGGTACGCGAATGTCATCCGGATGTCATTTTGACGGATATTTTAATGCCGAATATGACGGGATTACAACTTGCACAGTGCGTGAAAAGTGAATTTCCTCACATCAAGGTTGCACTGATGAGTGCGTATGATGATTTTCAATATGCTAAAGAGGCGATACGTTTTGGGGTGAAAGGTTACCTGCTGAAGCCAATTATTCGCGATGAATTCCTCGAGCTGTTCCGAGATGTCGCCAATAATTTAAAGAACGAAGCTGGGCAACCCGTTAATTCCGTTAAACATATGGTCGTAAAGACGAGTGGAGATCGCAATTCGTATGTTGCTGTTGCGAAGCAATATATTACTGAAAACTATCCAGAACGAATCAAGCTGGAAGACGTTTCGGAACGGCTGCACGTCAATCCGAACTATTTCAGCACATTATTCAAGCGGGAAACGGGTAAGAATTTTATTGATTATCTGAACGAGGTTAGAATCAACGAGTCCATGAAATTATTGTTGCATACCGATTACAAAGTTTTTGAAATTTCGATGAGTGTCGGTTATGGCAATTTTTCGTATTTCAATAAAATATTCAAACGCATAAGCGGTGTTACGCCGCAAACCTATAGAGAATCTGGCGGATCGGTCTTCCAGTTCAAGGAAGGCTTGTAATGAAGCGAAAAGAGATAAAGCTGAATCGTTTTTTGTTGCTTTTCTCCCTTTCGATCGTCTCGCTAATGCTCATCATTATCGGCTATGTCCTCTATGTGAAAACCGTCCGTTACATTGATGAGAAAACCGATATGATGCAAGCCATGAAATTGAATCAAACAACCGCGGATGTGCGCAAGCAATTCGAAGATATTTACCAAACCATAGATAGTTTGCGGAATAATACCATATTAATCCAATCGTTGGACAAATTAGAGCGACAAGATGCAACTTCGTATGAAAAGGTGAGTCTGTCGCAAAATGTAGAGTCCTCCCTATTTAATTTGAATAAAGGAAATGAGTTCATCAGTGGCATCACGGTTTGGACAAAGGGTGGCCAGTACAGTTCGAATGCCAAGTATTCCTCGTATTATTTTGAGGGCAATCAATTGTCACTTTCCAACCTAGACAATCAGATCAGGTTCGTCTCCATAAACCAGACGTATCAAGCATTTGGCTTGAATTCATTGGAAATCAATGATGACGCGCTGCGAAATCTACTGGACATATGGAACAAATCGAGTTACTTTATGTGTCCGCTTAAAGGTCCAGAAGGTTCACTCGGAATACTCACAATCAATTTAAATACAGTGGCGTTCAATCGTATTCTTCCATACGGTGAATCTCTGGCGGTCTTGGATGCAAAGGACCAAGTTCTATTTAAGGGGAGCACAGTTACGCCAGAAATCAATGAACTGCTGAAAAGTAGGGAGAATACGCAGCAAATGGAGGGCATTCCACTCTCGGGGAAACGTTATTTTTTTCGGGATATCGGATTTCATGACATCCGCATCGCATTGGCTGAAAACGAATCTGGGTTTCATAAAAGGCAGCTTCTGGCGCTTGKGGGATATTCGCTCATCATATTAGGCGGCAGCGCATTACTTACTTTTTTTCTATCGCATTTGATAGGCCGCAAAATCTTGTTCCCTTTGCACAGCCTGATTAGTTGGATCGGCAGGCAGCGCAGCTTGGAGGAACGATGGGAACCTGTGGAAGATGGACGGAATCGATACAAAAGGTTCACGATGAGAGACCGTTTTTTTGTGTATTTTTTAATTACGATACTGCTTCCTATCTGTCTTTTCGTTACGGTTTTTTATGTGCAATCATCAAAAATTATTACGCAGGAATTGGAAGAAACCTTTTATACGCTGTTTGATAAGACAGCTCATCGAGTAGAGTTATTTGCCGATCAAAAAGAGTCTGCCATGACCCGTTTGGCTTACGACGCGTTTGTTGTATCCTATGTGGATCAACCGAGCGATAACCTGCAACAGCATATGGATCAACTGATTTTTGATAGTTTTTTGCCCATTCTCAGTGAGGATGCCATTGGCATCTACAATATAAATAATCAATTGATCTACAGCAATCGATATAAGCATGCAAACCAAATCGACCCGACTTTTTTCGAGCAAATGCGTGCTAGCCGTAAACCTATTTTTTACTGGCTTCCACCGACGGATACAGCCTCATCTACGGTAAGTTTAAGCATAGGCATCGTCGATATTAATCGCTATTCAAGTCCGATTGCTTATATGAAAACGGATATAAACGGTGTTTTCTTCACCAATCTGTATGCCGATCTGAACGGGAATGGCAGTGAAGCGTTTATCATGGATGAAAATGGACGTATAATCTCCCATCCGGATATGGGAAGAATCGGGCAGAAAGCCGACATTCCGTTTCAATTGGATTCATCGGAGGGGACCCTATTCCGCTCGAATAACGCCATATATTTTTCCAAGAAAATCGCTGCTTTACCCTGGTATGTGATTGCAAGGTACGATGCTTCGGCGATTAGGGATCAGGTGATACGTCTCTTTTTCGATGATATTTATTTATTGGTCATTCTTTTTTTGCTGATTCTCCTATTTTCCTATTTGATGTCACAGTATTTAGTGCAGCCGCTAGCTTCCATTCAAAACCGTTATCTGAGCATTGATCTTGATCGTGTTAATCAATTAACTCTCCATAGAAGCTTTGCGATTGATGAAGTTGAACAGCTAAGAATTTCCTTTAACCACATGCTGGAGAGGATTCACAGGTTGGTACAGGACACGTTGGATGCGAATGAAGAAAGGCTAACCCTTGAATTTGAGAAAAGGGAGCTGCACATGGAGGCGCTGCAGGCACAAATTAATCCMCATTTCCTTTACAATACACTTGAAAATATCATGTATATGATCGAAAAGGGAGAGCGCCATTTGGCAGTAGATATGATTGGACTATTGAGTCGTCTGTTTCGATACGCCATGGGGAAAGACAGCCCATTAACGACGCTTAGAGAAGAGATCGTTTACTGCCAGTCCTATTCGAAGATCATGAGCTACCGCTATAAGAATAGGATTTATTTCGAATGGCATATGGACGAATCGCTGAACGATTGTGTCGTTAATAAGATGATCCTACAGCCCATTATTGAGAATTCAATAAGACATACGCTTAAGATGAATAACAGAGAGATTAGGATCAGGGTCAGCTGTATGAAAAAGGAGAATCATATCGAAGTGGTCGTCAAGGATAACGGCCCCGGAATAGAACAAAATAAGCTAGAAGAAATTCGTCTTCGTTTGGAGAATAGAGATCGGGGAAATGTAGGATTATATAATGTGAATAGTAGAATTAAACTCCATTTTGGCGATGTGTATGGCTTATCGATCGATAGTTCCGGTGTTGGAACGATAGTGACAATCCGGCTTCCGTACCAGAGCGTTAACCCTATGGAAGCGTCCTCAAATGTATGAGATTCGTATTATAAACCCCTGATGATAGTGTTACTGATCTCAGGGGCTTCTTATTTATAATGAATAGGTAAGGCAAGCGATAAGATTAGGGGGATGAATATGACAAGTAAAAAAGTAAGCGTTACCGCACTAAGCTTGGCAGTAGTCTTGATGGCCTCKGGATGCTCGGGGGGGGAAACAACGAGCGAACCGAACGTTACCAATGTGTCAGACAAGCCAGCGGATACCTCAAAAACGCTGGACATCAGTTGGGTTGGCCAAGGGGCTAGAGGCAAGATTGAAGACAACAACAAGGTTCAACAAATGATTGAAAAGAAATTCAATGTGAAATTGAAGAATCGAAAACTGGATGTAAACAACAAGGAACAAAAAAATCTGATGGTAGCCTCGGGAGAATTGCCGGATATCGCCTTCATGGATGCGCCAGAAAAGTTATATTCGGATTCTGTCACCCGAAGCATACCCAAGGATATGATCATGAAGTACGCTCCTAATTACGCTAAAGTTTTAAGCGATCAGCCAACGGGGTGGAAAATAAATCAAGTTCCTGGTAAGAATGGCGAATATTATGCCCTCACGGGTTATAAACAAGATTGGGATAATCTCACTTGGGGTCAAGTTTACCGTCTGGATTGGATGGAAAAACTCGGATTTAAACCAAAAGGGGACATCGTTCCAGTGGGGACTTCCGGTGGTGCCGAAAGAATTTTCTTTACAAAGCAAGCGTTTACACTAGATGAAGAGCAGAAAATGTTCGAAGCGTTTGCCAATAATGATCCTGACGGCAACGGTAAAAAGGATACGTATGGCTTACTTCTGAACAATAGCGATGCATCTTGGGCTTTAAATACGGAAGCTGGGGCGTTTGGCGTTGGTTGGGATTATAATGTGGAGGAAAACGGGAAAGTAGTCAATTATGCGATCAGCCAAAACTATAAAGAGTTTCTGACATACATGGCCTCTTTAAATAAGAAGGGGTATATCGATCCGGAATTCACCACATTAAACCGCGCTAAAAGCTGGGAAAAATTCGCTGCCGGGAAATACGGCGCAGCGCAGGTGCAGGTTCAAGCGGCAGGCATGGTGCCCTTTACGTTCAATCGTCCGCCTGGAAATCTCGTCTTGAAGGATCCGAATGCGAAATTTCTTTTTACCCCGGCACCTATCGGTTCTAAAGGTCAGCAGGGTTCGGCCGCTTATACGCCTGTAGATGGATTCGGCTACGCGATGGTCATCAAAAAGGATGTCTCGGATGAAAAATTAGCCCGTATTCTCCAGATTTTTGACTATTTGAACTTGGACAAAGAGGGGCTCATGCTCTCAGCGTTCGGTGAAGAAGGAAAAGATTATTCGTGGGAAGCTGAGCCTTATAAGTCGGCTGTCATTCCTAAACAGGCAGCGGAAGTCGAAAAAGACGGTATAGGTTACTACAATTTGCCGATCCAACTAGGGAATGTCAATGCGTATTATAGTAATGCTGCCGTTTCCAAATTGACAGATCTGTATTTTGGAGCAGAAATAGGCAGGAAAACTGCCTATCGGCCCTTCAAATGGGATTATTTCAATCAAACCAAATACAATGAGTTGAAAACCAAATACGATGCAAAATTAAAAACGATTACGGATGAATTCTTGTTTAAGTCCATTACGAGTGAGCTGAATGTCGATTCTGCTTGGGATGCCTACGTGAAGAATTGGCGCAGCAGCGGTGGTGATGAGCTTCTTGCCGAACTGGAAAAAGCGCCGAAAGTCGCAGATCTCCGTAAGAAGTAATTTCCAATATAGGAAAAACGAATAAGATATGGAACGTGGGAGATTTGTCGGAGACAAGTCTCCCCACTTTTTAGAAAGGCGGAGGAACATGGCTATCTCAGTTGAAACATCAGTCATTAAAGCGAAACCATCCAGAGCTCTGAAGTGGAAAAAAGTAAAAAAAATGAAAATGTTGTATTTTCTTTTGCTGTTGCCTGTCGTGCATCTTGCTATCTTTCATTATGCGCCGATGTATGGCGTGATCATAGCTTTTAAGGACTTTAAAGCCGGGCTTGGTATTTGGGACAGCCCCTGGAATAATTTTGAACACTTTAAAAATATGTTTCATGATTTCGTTTTTATAAGAGCACTCCGAAATACCGTCATCATCAGCGTTCTGCGGCTTGCGGTAGGCTTTACGTTCCCGATCATCTTTGCGCTGCTGATCAACGAAATCATGCACAATAAATTTAAGAGGACCGTACAAAGCATTTCGTATTTACCGCATTTCATGTCTTGGGTCATTATTGCCAGCATGGTCGTTGAGGTCTTTTCCCCACAGCGGGGKGTAGTCAATTACGTCATTACCTTATTCGGCGGAACACCGATCAACTTTTTATCCAGTAAAACTTATTTTATCCCTCTTCTGCTTATTTCCGATGCATGGAAGGAAGTGGGTTGGGCGTCGATTCTGTATCTGGCTTCGATATCCTCGATTTCACCGGAAATCTATGAAGCGGCGGAATCAGACGGGGCTAACCGTTTTCACAAGATGATTTATATTACACTGCCTTCGCTTATCCCTGTGATCACTATTTTATTTCTACTTCGTTTAGGTCACATTTTATCCGGCGGGTTTGATCAAATTCTTAACTTGTATAGTCCGTTGGTCTATGAAGTTGGAGATATTATCGATACCTATGTGTACCGGGCGGGTCTCGTCGAATTTAGATTAGATTATTCCGCTGCAGTCGGGTTGTTCAAAAACGTGGTGGGGGTTGTTCTGCTCGTCACAGTGAATCAGATTGTGCGTAAATTCAACGACTATGGGGTGTGGTGAACATGAGGCAAGTGCAGCAAAGAACAGGCAGAATCCGCGTCAGACTCCAACCCGGTTGGTGGTTTGTTGGTCTAAACAGCATGTTTATGGTTATTTTTTCATTGGTCATCCTCTATCCGTTCTGGCAGGTGGTGGTGTTATCTTTCTCCGACGGAAGAGAAGCGACTACGCTCGGTTTCCATTTCTGGCCAAATAATTGGTCCTTTGAAGCTTATCGGTATTTGCTCTCCACTGGGGAGATCGTTCGGCCCTATATGAACTCGATTTTACGTACCGCCTTCKGGACTGTATTGGAGGTTTTATTTACCATACTGGCCGCTTATCCGCTTGCCAAGAAAGAACTTCCTTTTCGCGGGGGGCTTACCACTTATTTCATCATCCCTATGTTTTTTAGCGGGGGGTTAATCCCGACTTATCTGATCATTCGTAGTTTGGGGCTGCTCGACAACTTTCTAGTTCTCATCATTCCGGGAGCTGTTGCCATTTTCAGTATCATTATCATGCGAAATTATTTTATGTCCTTGGATACAGCTATGGAGGAATCCGCCGTGATCGACGGAGCCGGTTATTTGACGCTTCTGTTTAGAATCATTTTGCCGGTTTCGACGCCTGTACTGGCTACCATAGCCCTTTGGGCTGCAGTCGAGCATTGGAATGCATGGTTTGATGCCATTGTTTATATTCGGAACCGCAATTTGACGGTTATCCAAGTGATTATGCGTGAAATGCTGGCATCCATCAGCGAACAAAGCAATGATTTGATGTTAAATAATAATGCGCAGCAAGCGCAGCTTGCGATGAGCAACGTCCGCTCTGGCATTGCGCTGCTTTCGATAGGCCCCATCATATTAATATATCCATGGCTGCAAAAATATTTCATAAAAGGAGCTATGATTGGTTCCATAAAAGGTTGAAATTTGGAGGGATGGTATGCGTATTCGTTTTGATCTATTTCCCGGCGGAAAGTGCAAAGCTCTGACGCTAAGTTACGATGACGGACGGGAATTCGACCGGAGAATGGTTCGTATTTTGAATGATTTCGACATTCGGGGGACGTTTCACTTGAATTCCGGACTCTTGGGAAAACCAGGTTATTTGGATCGTTCGGAAGTGAAAGAATTATTTAGCGGGCATGAGGTGTCAGCTCATACGGTCAGCCATCCATATCTGAGTTTGTCTCCAAAGGAAAGAATTGCCGATGAGATCTTGCAGGATCGCCGGGAGTTGGAGCAGCTTGCCGAATATCCCGTCAAGGGGTTGTCATACCCACACGGCGCTTGGAACAAGGAGGTTGTGGCGCTGCTTCCTGCACTGGGAGTGGAGTATGCGCGAACTACAATCAATCATGGAAGCTTTGACATGCCGGAGGAGTGGTTGCTGTGGTCTCCTACCTGCCACCATCGCGATATGCTGGAATACGGCCAAAAGTTTATTGATGATCGACCGCGTCATCCTCGAATGTCTTTGCTATATGTATGGGGTCACAGTTATGAATTTAATAACAATCAAAACTGGGAGCAGCTTGAGCGATTTGGTGAATTGATCGGTCAGCAACCCGATATATGGTATGCGACCAATATTGAAATCGTCCTTTACGTCAAAGCATTGCACCAATTACGGTTTGCTGTTTCAGGGGAACTGGTTCATAATCCTTCTGCCTTGTCCGTGTGGTTCAGCTTGGAAGGACAAGCCATTGAAATAAAGCCTGGAGAAACTAAAAGACTATTTGTGTGAAATAGATGTTTGTGATAGAAACTTTGAAACGAGTGTTAAAGGTTACAAGCCTTCTTAACACTCGTTATTGTGTAGAAATTATCCTTTAACACTTCCGGCGGTTAAACCTTCAATGAGAAATTTCTGAATGATAGCAAAGATCAGAATAATTGGAAGGATGATAATTACACCACTGGCCAGAATGCCTCCCCAATTGGTCGAACCCATGCTTTCCATCACCTCAGCGATGCCAACCTGGACAGTTTTCGCAGCAAGGGAGTTCGTTAAAATAAGCGAGTATTGGTAATCGTTCCAACCAAGAATAAAGGAATAGAGGCTAATGGCGACTAACCCGGGCAAAGCAAGGGGAATCACAACAACAAACAATGTTTTTAGTTTCGATGCGCCATCCATGTAGGCCGCTTCTTCCAAATCGATCGGGATTGTTTTGAAAAAACCGCTCATGATCCAGACGCCAACAGGAATTGTCATCGTACAATAAATCATGACAAGTATTGTCTTGGTATTCAAAAGCGACATCGAGGATGCAAACTTATACCATGGAATCATAATCATTGGTCCTTGAATCATCTGCGCCAATACGAGCAGTACGAATATGAGTTTAATCCCTGGAACTTTATATCTGGCTAAACCATAACCGCTGATACAAGCTATCAAACCCGTTATCAGCGCGGTAATCGCACATGTGATCAGAGAGTTGGACAACAGTTTTCCAAGCTGGATCCCTTTTTTTCCTAGAGCCCATGTATAACTATCCAAAGTAAAAGGTGATACCCACCAAGTCGGTTTAKAGGCAAATATGGCTTCGTCGCTCTTGAATGAAGTATCCAATAGCCAAAGAAAAGGTACTAAGGTAAAAACTAATAATAGAAACAAAATCGTGTATTTCCATATTCTCATCAAGTAAGTTTCTCTCATGTTCTCGCCCCTTAACTATTATCTTTACCAAACAATCTTGCATAAACAAATACCATAATCAACACAATCAGCATCGATAAAGTTCCAATAGCAGCGCCTTTACCTAAATCCAAATAAACGAATGCATGGGTGTATAAATAGGTCGGCAAAATACTGGTTGTATAACCCGGTCCACCATTGGTCAATGCCCAGATCATTTCGAACTTCGTCCAAGAAGCGATGAGTGAAACCATACCTGTGACATACATGATCGGTCTTAACGAAGGTAGTGTGACATAAAGAAATCTCTGCCAATTGTTCGCCCCGTCAATTTCTGCTGCTTCCTTCATCTCACTGGATATTCCCTGCAGTGCGGATAGCAGCATTAATGTAACATAGGGGAACCCTTTCCAAGTAGAAGTGAGCAGCAATGATGGCCACACCCAAAATTCGTTCCCGAGCCAAACGATGTTGTCTTGAAGCAGATGCAGCAGCTTTAAATAGTAATTGAGCAACCCATATTGTCCGTCATAAATCCATTTCCAAATGATGCCGATCACAACAACAGGAGAAACCCATGGAACCATAACTAACCCACGCCAAAGGCCCCTGAGGCGAAGCTTCTGATTTAGGATAAGTGCAGCTGGAACGGCTATAAGAAATTGGAGCAATGTTGAACCAATAACCCAAACAAGGCTATTTCTAAGAATGAACCAGAAATGATCATCATCCATAATCAACTCTTTATAGTTGTTCAAGCCCGTAAACTGCGTGCCACCGCCATGAAGCAGTGAGTATTTGAAGAAGCTGAGACGAAGCGTATCGAACAACGGATAAAATTGAAACAAGGCCACATATAATACGACTGGCGCAAGCAGCAAATATCCGAAAGCATACCGTTTGATAAGGGAACGGTTATGTTTATTTCTTAACGCAATAGAAGAATTAGGTTGTTTGATTGGCGTGTCCATAGGTGAACTACCTCCTTAATAAGAGTAAAAAAAACGGGGAACAGCGACTTTAACTTCCTGTCGGTTCCCCGATGCATGCTTACAAACGTTATTTGAACTTATCTTTTATTTTATTGATCCCATCTTTGATAGCCGTGTACGTTTCTTCCGTACTCGTTTTTCCCGTGAGAAGCTTCGTCATATTATCTTGCACAAGCGTCTCTATCTCAGGTTGCCCTACGATGGTAGCCATGGGTACACCATTGTTGACTAGAATTTGGTTAAAGTCTTGCAAAATTCGCTTGTGACCATCAATGGCTTTTGGGTAAACTTTTTCAGCCTTCTTAACGATCTCATCCAAATTTGCAGTTTTCATTGCAGTGACGTTTACTACAGCTGCTTCTGACGTATTAAACTCGGAAGAGGACCACTCTTCGATTAGCTTCCATGCAACATCTTTATTTTTGCTGCCTTTGAACATGCCTACTCCAACGCTCGATACCGGTGCTTGTGCCTTGTCCCCAGAAGGTCCCTTCGGATAAGGAATCGCTCTGGTTACCTTAATGATGTCCGGATTGATGCTGTACACATTAGCAGAAAAGTAGGTTCCTGCAGCAACCATGCCCACTTCTCCGTTGCTAAACGAGCGCCACATTTCCGGATAGCCCCATGTGAAATGTGCTTTCGGACCGTAGGCTTCTAATTTTTTGAAATGATCTAGCGTCTCGATATATTTTTTCTTTGATGCTTCCGTAGTATCGCTGAGCAGGAGCCCATTGCTATATGCGGCCGTAAAAGGAACTCTGAAAGCAAACCGAGCTACGCCTAGCGGATAACCAAAGCCGTACTTATCGCCTTTCGTCATGAGTTGTGCTGCTTTCTCCAGGCTGTCCCAAGTTTTTAATTCTTCAATTTTCATGCCAGCTTCGTTCAACATTTTTTCATTTACCATGAGGGTAAAGGAGTTGGCAAGATTCGGAACGGAATAGATTTTATCTCCTTTGGACRCATATTCCAGTGTTCCTGGGAGAAAATCTTCTTTTTTCAATGCTGCGCCTTTTTTATTGAAATAAGGAGAAATATCCTCCAATCCATCCAGCTGAATAAGGCTTGTGACGTCTTGAGTCATCGTTATATCCGGATAATCGGCAGAGGATAGCATAATAGGCAGCTTCTTCTCCATATCCTGCCAGGATAAGAACATGTACTCAATGTTGACGTTTGGATACTTTTCTTTCATTTTTGTTTTAAATTGATCGGCTAACTCTTTTTCTGCCTCTGATGTTCCCGGATAGACGAAACGTATATCCGCTTTCACGGTTTTCCAATCGATTTCTTTCGTTGATGCTGCCGGAGTTGTGTTCGATGCACTTTTTTCCTCTTTGTTAGAACTACAGCCTGTCAACGCTACACTTGCCAGTACTACGAGGCTGATTAGGATCGTTGCAGGCTTTTTTAACTGTTTCATGTTTACCCCTCCTTGATGATTTGGATACAAATTTATCGTAAATGTTCTCGAATTTTATTACAATGTGACGATTTTAAGGATTAGTGGACTTATTCAAGCAAGTGGGGAAAGGCTATACCTTAGACGTTTGCAAAGCTTTATAATGCTAGTAATTAACATAAGTGAGGAGAAAACAGGATGCTTCAATTCAAAACATTGCAAACCAAAATGCTTGTTTCCTTCATTTTGCTCGTGCTTATTCCCGTCATTGGGCTTGGCAGCTTTTCATACTACATAGCAACCCGTTTTTTGGAGAAACAGACGATGCAGAATCAAGTGCAAATCATCCGGCTTATTGCCGACAATATTAAGCATATGCTGGATGATGCCACCGACCTTTCTTCCTTTATTGTGGGGAACGAAACCATTCAATCGATGCTAAGCCAAACTGCTCCTTCGTATATTGGTGATCCACAAAAGACAATTTTCAATTATTTATCTAATTTGAAACAAGCAAAAAAGTATATATCATTTATTGTTTTGTATGGAGAAAATGATTTTATGTTTAAGGATTTCTCGGAGTTTTTCAGGCAGGTGGTACCCTATGAAGAATTTAAAGAGTCCCCATTATATATGGCTACGGCTGCGCGTAACGGCCAGTCTCACTTGGATTATTCGGGCTCTTCTCTGTTTATATACGCACATAATTACAATGATATCGTACTAGGCAGACGTATTTTAAGTTTGTATGATGCAGACAAAAAGTTGGGGATGTTTTTTCTTGGAATTAATAGAGATGCCATAAGAGATGCCATCCAAGATGTGCAGATCAGTCGGACGACCAATCTGCTTCTCTTCGACGACAATTATCGACTCGTTGCAAGTAAGTTGGATGATAAAGAAATGAGCAAGCATTTTAAGGACAATGTGAACGGAATTAAAAATCTGCTTCAGCCCAATCAAACCTGGATCTATGAAATAGGAAATAAAAAATATTTAGCTGCGAACACGTCTATTGAGCTATATCGATGGCATATTGTGAGCCTTACTCCGATGGACGACATCCAAAAGCAATATAGCATTGTGCTCAGCAGCACGATCATATTGTCGTTCTCACTCCTGTTAATTGCGATTGTGATGTCTATATTGCTTTCTAAAGGCATTACACTGCCTATTAAGAAATTGCTTCGGTCTATGAACAATTTTAAACGAGGGGACTTTAATCAAAAGGTCCCTGTGGAGTCGAAAGATGAAATCGGGCTGCTCACGCAAAAGTATAATGAAATGGTCGCCCAATTGAATGAACTAATTCAGAAAGTTTATATCAGTCAAACGAATCAGAAAATGATTGAATTGAAAACACTTCAAGCACAGATTGAGCCACATTTCCTGTACAATACGTTGGATTACATTTTCTTTAGTTCAAAAATCAACGGAGATAACCAAACGGCTAAAGTCGTTCAATCGTTGAGCGAATTGTTCCGGCTTTCGCTGAATAAGGGTGAAGATTACTACAAATTAGAAAATGAAATGAATCAAATCAAAGCCTATATCAATATTCAACATGCACGTTTTCCTAGTCGATTCACTCCCATTTATCATATCGATTCCACCATTGGCCATTTTATTACGTTGAAGCTTCTTCTCCAACCTATTGTGGAAAATGCCATCCTACACGCGTTCGAACCGCCTACGGATCGCCAAGGAGTTCTATTAATTCGTTCTTATGTTCAAGAAAGTGATATTGTTTGGATCGTTCAAGACAATGGTAATGGAATGAATCCGGATCAGGTGGAACAACTGTTATATATACCAGTACGAAGTAAAGGCGGTTATGGCTTGCGAAATGTGAACGAACGGTTGCAGATGATGTTTGGTCCTGAATATGCCCTGCAAATCAACAGTATTCCTGATATCGGCACCACTGTGATTGTAAGAATTCCAATCATTGAAAATGAAACACAATGGGGGAAACTATATGAAAGTCATGGTCATTGATGATGAAGCGATTGTTATAAAAGGATTGAGCATGTTAATTCCATGGGGGGAATACGGCTTTGAATGGCTTCCACCGGCTGAAAATGGGAGAAAGGCTTTGGAGCAAATGGCATGCCTAATGCCCCATTTGATTATAGTGGATTGTCAAATGCCAATCATGGGGGGCGTGGAATTGCTTACAGAAATTCGCAATCGGAAATGGTCAATGAAATCCATCATTCTCAGCGGCCACGATGAATTTGACTATGTCAGACAAGCACTTCAGCTTGGAGCTTCGGATTACCTTCTTAAGCCGCCGGACACGGATATGATGTTAGAAGTGCTCATTAAAATAAAAAAAGAATGGGAGGAAGAAAACCAACGCAACCACCAACTACAGGAAAATATGCCTCTAATCCGTGACAGGTTTTTAAGAAGCTTACTGGAAGGAGCTCGACTTAACGAGAAGTTGTTTAGGGAGAAAACTGCCTACCTGAAGGTTCCATTGACCGTGGAGCCTTTCCGAATAGTCCTGCTGCAAATCKAGCAGGATCCCGAAACCCTCAGAAATTATAATTATGAAGATCAACAACTGATGAATTTCGCTATCCAGAATATTACTGAGGAAACGTTGCAACGATGGGAAAATAAATGCATCTTTCTGAAGAAATCCGGACAGTTTGTGATGATTATTAATATGTCATTTGCGATGGAGGAACTTCGCCGTGACCTGCAGCATTTGGTGATAAATATTAAGCAAACATTAAAATACTTTGTTACCGTCGGGATCTCAGCCCATAATGAACAATTGGTTCTCGAAGGGAAGATGGCCTATGAACAGGCTCAAATGGCCTTGGAATATAAATATTACACTGGACCGAACGAAGTCATTTTTATTGATGACTTAGACTGGGAAATGTCAAAGAGCAAGAGAAAGAACGATGGACGGGAGTCTTTAATAACTGAAGCGTCTACAGCTGAAGAAATATCAACTGCTTATGAACGGCTGCGAATGGCACTTAAGATAGGTAATCTTCAGGAATTAGAGGATTGGATGCACTCATTTTTCAATGAACTGCAAGAGAAGGAGATTACAATTCCATTAACGAAAACGGAAAGTCTGCAAGCCATGATTTATAGCGCCAGCGTTATTTCCGAATTGCATCCCAAGATGCAATTGGATCATCTATTGACGGCTGAGCAAATTCAATACGTTGTAGCCGCTGCTACCTTGCAGGAACTTAGTCAAATCTGCAAAACGTTTCTTCGTCATTTGCTCAAGTTAACCGTTGATTTGCGAAAATCCGGCAAGAATAACGTTGTGGAAGCTGCTAAAACGATGTTAGAAACCAAATATGCAAGTAACCTTTCTTTGGATACCATTGCCAAAGAAGTTTTTGTGTCGCCAGTCTATCTAAGCTTTTTGTTTAAACAGGTCGAAGGCATAAATTTAACTGACTATGTAACCCAGGTTCGGATGGATAAAGCTAAGGAATTGCTACTCGGCTCTAATCTTAAAACGTATGAAATCGCCAATCAAGTGGGGTACCAAGACGAAAAATATTTTAGTCGGCTTTTCAAGAAGAAGATCGGGATGACTCCTACTGAATTCCGCCAATAAGACTAGCGATATAATGCGAGTGATTGTAATAGAGAGGGGTAGTCTATGAGATTCAGCATTTCAAGAAAGGTCATGTTTGTTTACAGTTTGGTTTTCATAACGATAATTTTTTTATCTTTTTGGCTGTCTTATGCGGGTACCGTAGGACGATTGGAGCAGGATCTGAAGAATACTCATGTTGCTTTGTTGAAGCAAATTGATGATAAAATCGAGATCGTGTTTCGTCAAACGGAGAAAGATTTGCTCAATATGTCGCAGGAGTTAGAGTATGTATATTTTATGTATGACAGTTATGATGATGCAGCTCAGAAATATGCGAATTTTTTTGGATTATCAAACAAACTGAAAACGGCTGTGCATACGAATGAACTGTTTGCTTCAATATTCCTTTATTCAGAGGCAAGTGGCGATATACTGACTGATAAAACGTATTTGAAGAGAAGTGACTCGGAAGACAGCTGGTTGGCTACTTATATCAAAATGAAAGGGCATTCAAAATGGCTGACTACTCATAAAGTGTGGGATGGTGAAAAACAACAGGATGTCGTTACGCTGATTCGTTCCTATCCATCGATCAGCAGCCCTGAATATCGAAAGGGACTTGTTGCCATCAATATCAGTGTAGATGTTCTTTATCGGATGATCAAGGATGTGTATGAAGAAGACCAGGGCGGACATACCTTCATTATGGATGATCAAGCAAACATTGTGACTCATGACGACGCAACGCAATTATATAAGAACTTGGCACACATTCCCTATATTCAACAGATTCTGAGCCATAACGGAAGTGGATATTTCACAGTGAAAATGGAGGGGATTGAGCAATCGATATTTTATACAGCCTCTACATATACGGGGTGGCGAATTGTCAGCGTTATTCCCAAATCAAACGTATATCAGCCTTTGGAGTCTACACGGAGTTTAATGATTGCGTTTGCCGCCGGTATGGTTCTTTTAGGTCTAACTGTTCTTTTTTACGTAAACCGGCGKACCTTTAAGCCCTTGGATCGATTAGCCGGGAAAATGTCAGGAGCGTTCAAGCCAGTCCATCCTGAAGATGAGCCGATGAGAAGTGCTGTTGGGCTGGGTTACCTTGAAACGGTATTCGACCAAATGTTTGTAGATCGTGAACAACTAGAGAAGCAGGTCCGGGATTCCAAGCCAGTATTGAAATGGAGAATCATCTTGGACATGCTGTCCGGCTATAGAACGGAGTATGCATCCGTGCGCCATCACCTGGAATTTACTGGAGTTAACTTGTTTTCTGAATGGTTTGTCGTGTGTACAGCCGAGATCAGTAAGGAGGGCGGTGTTAGCCCGAAAGATGAAACCTTGTATACGTATGCGTTATGCAACGTTGCGGAAGAGTTGATGAATATGGAAAATTCGGGGGTTGCAGTTGATTTAGGAGTGGGTTTCGCTGCCATCGTTTTTAGCTTTGCAGAAGGAGATATGGAACAAAACCATCTGCGTGCATTGGCCGTTCTCGAGTTGGTTTTGGATGTCATGAAGAGGCAATTCGGGCTTCAGGTGACCATTGGTGTAGGAAGATGCTATCAGGAAATGAAGGATATCCCGATATCGTACGAAGAGTCGCAAAAAGCCCTGCAATACAAAATGGTCATCGGCAGTCATTCG
This sequence comes from Paenibacillus sp. 01T442, assembly GCF_056398345.1. NCBI lineage: Bacteria > Bacillati > Bacillota > Bacilli > Caryophanales > Paenibacillaceae > Paenibacillus > Paenibacillus sp. 01T442. Next base: position 31,471 of record NZ_JBFTPF010000021.1, on the reverse strand, counting down.
GTCATTTCTATAGAAGATTTGCTGGGGCATGATAATCAGGACTATTACCGCATGATAAAGATGACGGATCGAATTGTAGAAGCGTTAAAGCAGACAGAAAACGAGAAATTAGAGGGATATATAACGGAATTGTTTCAAGAAGCGGTAAATGGCAGCTTATCTCCCGATTTGATAAGGCAGCTCTCCTACGATCTGATTATGAAATCATTGCAGGTCGTTGCTTCGATCGGCATAAATACGGAAGAATCACTTGAAGAGATGGGTAATCTCCACCAACGGATTCATCAATGCGACAATTGGCAGGATATGCAGCAGATCGTCAAAACTGTACTTGAAGGATTAGCGGGTAAAATTGAAGGAAAACGCAGTCAACGGGGAAGCAATAAGACAATTGACAGGTTGTTGGTTTACATTCGAGAACATTATCGTGAGAGTGAATTTTCCCTTGAGTTGCTGTCCGAAAAATTTCAATTAAATCCGTCATATATAAGCAAGCTGTTCAAAGAATATACGGAGAAAAACTTCATTGATTATTTGATTGAGATCCGGATCAATGCTTCCAAGGAGCTGCTTGTTGTTAAGAACCGCAAGATTAACGATATCGCAGAATGGGTTGGGTATACAAATACACGCAGCTACCTTCGGGCTTTCAAAAAATATACGGGCATGACGCCCACCGAATATCGGGAGTGGGTGCTCGGAATAGGAGCGAATTCTGCGTCGGAGTAAGCTTTAATGAGCAAAAACCCAAGATAAAGGTACCACCCTAAAGAAATGTAACCAGGCAATATACAAAAAAAGGCACATACCTCATAACACGTCTATTTCCTTCTCTTGTCAGCCCTCCTACAATCAAACTGTAACCGAACGAAAGGTTTGGGAAAAGACTTAACGAGAGGGTGAAACGATATGAAGGCTAGACTCCCGGCAACAGAATTGCGGACCGGGAAGCAAAGGGTTGAAGCGAGAACGTTTAGACAATCGATTTGGAGAAGGATGATGCAGGATAAACATTTGTATATGATGCTCCTGCCCGTGATCAGCTTTTATCTGCTGTTCAAATTCGCTCCAATGATCGGAGAAATCATTGCTTTTAAGAATTATAGGTTCGCAGACGGTGTATTCGGAAGCCAGTGGGTTGGACTTAAGCATTTTCAAATGATTTTTGCCAGCCCTGACTTTTGGCGGATATTACGAAACACACTCGTACTTAACTTGTACAGCCTCGTTTTTGGATTCCCAATTCCGGTTGTCCTTGCTCTTCTGCTCAATGAAGTCCGCAGGAAATGGTACAAGAGTATTGTACAGAATTTTTTATACGTTCCCCATTTCATGTCATGGGCAGTGCTGGGCGGAATTGTGGTTGCCGTGTTGTCACCAAGCACGGGAGTTGTGAATATGGTCCTCAAGAAAATATCCGGTGGGGAATCCGTCTATTTCATGGCAGATTCGTTCTGGTGGCCGCTAATCTATACGTTGTCGGGCACTTGGAGGGAAGCCGGGTGGGGAACGATCCTGTATATGGCAGCAATGGCCTCGATCGATCCGCAGCTTTATGATGCAGCGAAGATGGATGGTGCCAACAAGCTTCGCCAAATATGGCACATTACATTACCCGGTGTTCGCAGTACGATTGCCGTTCTACTTATTCTTAGGATGGGTCAAATGATGGATGTGGGATTGGAACAAACGCTCGTTCTACAAAACAATTCCGTACTTGATGTTGCAGATGTAATTAGCACCTATGTGTATAGGGTAGGTTTACAGAATATGAGCTACAGCTATACAACGGCGATCGGACTGTTTCAATCGGCCATCGGCTTGATCCTGATCGTTGGTGTTAACCGGATGATTCGAATGACCGGTGAACGGGGGCTATGGTAAGCAATGAGTATAACGAGCAAAGGGATTCTAACTCGATTGGCAAGTATAAGTATGTACCTCATTCTCGGCATAATCTCATTAATGACCTTGTTCCCGTTCTGGTACGAAATAGTGGCATCCTTCAGCAGCAGCAGGGCGATTAATTCCGGTGAAGTTTTCTTATGGCCGATCGAGTTTAATATAGTCGCCTATGAACGTTTGTTTGACGATGGTCAGCTATTCGTAGCCATGCGTAACACGGTTGTTGTCACGTTAGTTGGAACGGTGCTTAATATGATCATGACAATTCTGGCAGCCTATCCGCTTTCTAGACGGAGACTTCTTGGTCGAAACGCAATACTAATGATGATCACGATTACGATGTTGTTTGTCGCCGGCATTATTCCCAACTTTATCCTCATCAAAATGTTGGGGTTAATGAACTCCTATTGGGCCGTCTGGCTGCCTGGATTGATCAGCACCTACAACATGTTTGTGATGAAAACATTCATGGAAGGGCTGCCGGAAGAAATTGAAGAGTCTGCAGCGATGGATGGCGCTGGTGATTGGCGAATATTAATGCAGATTTTTATCCCACTCTGCAAGCCTATTTTGGCTGCATTATCTTTGTTCTATGCCGTTAATTGGTGGAACAGCTACTTTAACGTGATGCTCTATATCACAAAGTCGACCAAATTGACTGTTATGGTGAAGCTGTATCAGATGGTTAACAAGGTGGACGAGAATTTATTAAACAATATTGGAGGAAATGATGCCGTGGAACGAATTTTGCTTACTCCGGAAGCAATTAAAGCAGCAGCTGTTGTCATAGCCGTGTTGCCGATTCTGTGCGTATATCCATTCCTTCAGAAATATTTTGTCAAAGGTGTTTTGATCGGATCGGTCAAAGGTTGATATCCAGAGCGAACTTGCTCTTGATATAAATATTATACATGTAAGGGGATGAAAGAATGAGCAAGTTGAAACAAGCGGGAAAAGCTATTCTCGCTATAACCATGTCTTTAACAATGCTTGCCGCATGTAGTTCCAAGGATACTTCTTCTGTACAGTCTTCAGTTTCACCCGGCTCCACCACCGTTCCAAGTACGGGACCTAAGAAGGAAATCAGCGTATCGATGTTTGATCGAGGTGCAGTKCCGACGGAGGAAGGTACTTATGAAAACAACCGGTGGACAAAGTGGATCAACGAGAAATCACCTGTAAATGTCAAATGGGTTCCCGTTACCCGGAGCCAGGCGCAGCCCAAATTGAACGCCTTGATCGCTTCCGGTGAAGCACCTGATTTGATCTGGGAATATGACCGAAATTACATCAGCCAGTTGGCCAATCAAGGCGTAATTCAGCCGATCGGCGATTATATCAACAAATACAGCACGGCGTATAAAGCTTATCTGGAGAAGCACCCGGAGCTTAAACCTTATCTGAACGTCAACGGTCAAACGTATGCGGTTTCGTTCGCGCGTGATACGGTCGCCAATCACGGCATGTGGATTCGTCAGGACTGGCTGGATAAGCTAGGTCTAAAGACTMCGTCTACGGCAGAGGAATTTCTCGAAGTCGCTCGCAAATTTAGAGACGGTGACCCGGATGGCAACGGCAAAGCGGACACTATTCCGATTTCATTAAGCGGTAGCGGTGTCGGTATTTTGCGCGCATTATTTTTCACACAGGAAAATCAGTGGTATGTGGAAGGCGGCAAGCTGGAATACGGCAGGCTCCTTGACCGTTACGCGGATTCGCTTGCATTCCAGAAGCAGCTCTTTGACGAAGGGCTTATCGACAAGGAATATATTACAGACACTAATTTTCAGCGCTCAACCCAGTTGTTGACGACCGGTAAAGCAGGCATATATTTGGGCCAATGGGGTGCGGGGAGTATGGATAACGCCTATCGCGATTTGCTGAAAAATGTGCCAGATGCGAAGTTGACACCGCTCGAATCGGTCAGTACCAAGTTTGGTAAGAACGGCTTATATCAGGAAGCGCCACCGAGTGTATTTACAGTATTTAACAGTAAAATGAAGGAAGACCAGATCAAATCGGCCATACAATTTATAGACTGGATGCTGACGGATGGATGGGTACCTCTCAAGTATGGGGAGGAGAACGTACATTATAAAACAGTTGATGGCGTTCGGCAGACAATTAATCAGGACAAATTTATCAAGGAAGTCAGTTATGCTGGCGAATACGCGCTCATGATCGATTCGATGATGACACCTAAATTAATCGTAGACATGGCGGCGAAAGATGAGATATCTCAGAACTATGCCAAGTTGAAGGCGAAATCGCTCGAATTGACGATGAAGAATACATACCGGAGGGATATACCATACAGCCCAGATATTCCTGAACTAACCCAGTTGATCTCTACGTTCTCACCGATCGCTGTTCAGATTGAAACGAAAGTGGTTACCGGTGGGAAGTCCATAACAGCCCAGGATGGACTGAACGACCTCCGCAAAGAATGGAAGCGCCTCGGCGGAGATAACGTAGATAAACAGGTCCAGGATTGGTATCAGAAGAACAAGAACAATTTTAAATAACAATCTGTACCGAAATTGGCAAGTACTTTTTCCGGATGTCCATCATGTCCGGGGAAAGCGCTTGGCAACTATTTTAAAATAACGATATGAGGTGAGTAAATGATAAAAAAGATGCAATTGAAAATAACGAGTATGGTTTTAGCTTTTTCAATGACAGCTGCTTTGCTCCAAGGTTTTGTTGCTCCGCTTGTTCCCTATGCAAACGATAAAATGTCTGCTTTAGCTGCGGTATCTAATCCATCTAATCCGGTTATCTCACAATTAAATCCGAGCGAAGACACCTATGTCAGAAATGGAGGGAATGCGAATACGAACTTTGGATCCTCTACAACTCTAGGTGTAAAGAGTTTTGATGCGGATATTAATATTAACCGACAAGCTTTCATGAAATATGATTTAAGCTCTTTTGCAGGTGAGATCGGATCGGCCAAGTTAAAGATATATGCCATTGACACTGAGAATTCAACGATCGGCGTTCAAGTGTTTGGCATGGAAGACGACGCATGGAAAGGAAACACGGTAACGTGGAATACCAAGCCGATTCCCGAACATTATATAACCAATATCAATGTTGGCAAAACAGCGAGCTGGTACGAAATCGATGTGACGGCATTCGTGAAGCGGCAGAAAGCGTTGGATCAGACAGCCAGCTTCGCGTTCTTAGAGCAAGCTGCACAAGGTCATGCTGTGAACATCAATAGTGTGGAGAATACGGAGAACCGTCCGTATTTGGAAATTTCCACTGATCGTGTAAATGCAAGCGCTCCCAATTGGCCGTCTGGGGGGGCAGTCAATATTTCTAATGTAAGCGCAACAGGCCTGCAATTGAACTGGACGGCGGCCACAGACCCGGCAGGCGTGGCAAACTATACGATTTATCAAAACGGAAATGTCATCGGAACGGTTGGCGGATCGGTAACTTCGTACACGGTGACAGGATTGCAGGTCGGACAGAAGGTTACGTTCAAGGTTGAAGGCGGTAATGCCCTGAATCAATGGAGTAACGACGGGCCGTATGTGACCGTAACGTTGCCTAACCCGAAACAGACGGTTATTCTGCCACTCGAGGACACCTATGTCCGGGGCGGAGGGAACGCGAATGATAACTATGGAACAGCTGCGTTGCTAGGTGTGAAGAATTTTGATGCAGACGCCAATTTAAACCGGCAAACGTATATGAAGTATGATTTGAAATATTATGCCAGCGAGATTGGGTCGGCCAAATTAAAGATCTATGCCATTGATACCGAGAATTCGACAATTGGTGTCCAAGTATTTGGTATGGAGGACGATTCATGGAAAGCCAACACGGTAACTTGGAATACGAAGCCAGCTATTGATACTTACATCGCCAACATCGATGTAGGCAAAACAGCGGGCTGGTATGAAGTCGATGTGACTGCTTTTGTGAAAAGGCAAAAGGCGTTGGATCAGACGGTCAGTTTCGCATTCTTGGAGCAAGCTGCACAAGGTCATGCTGTGCAAATTAACAGCATGGAAAACACGGTGAACCGGCCGTATCTGGAACTTTCCACAGATCGAGTAAATGCAAACGCTCCCAATTGGCCGTCCGGAGGAAGCCTCACCGTTTCGAATCCCAATGAAACGGGCTTACAATTAAACTGGTCGGCTGCGGCGGACCCTGTTGGCGTAACTGGTTATAAAATCTATCAAAACGGAATCCTCCTGGGGACGGTTGCCGGTACTGTAAGCTCTTATACGGTTACGGGGCTGCTAATCGATCAAAAGTACACGTTTAAGGTTGAGGCCGTGAACGGCTTGAATCAATGGAGCACGGATGGCCCTTTTATTACAACGATGTTGCCATCCACGAAACTGGTACAGCTTCGTCCGGGCAATGTGTTTATGGATCATGAGGCTATCCAATTTAAGGTAATATCTACAAGACCAAGCGTAACGTGGGCAGTCTATGACTATCAAGGAGCTGCGGTTTCCGAAGGGATCAGTCCGGTTGTTCAGGGCGAGGCTATTTTGACCGTTCCTTTTACAACGTTCGGTTATTTCACTCTACAAATTAAGGTCCAATCGAACATCAGCGATCCCGTTTCCATCAAAACTCCGTTTGCCGTGCTTTCTCCTTTAGATCAATCGGGGCATGCGAATTCTCCGTTCGGGATGGCTACCCATCTGCACCGTATCCCGCCGGCAGATGCTGCTAATATGATAAAAATGATGAAATATGCCGGAATCGATATGGTTCGGGACGGCAGAGAATGGAACAGTATTGAAAAGCAAAAGGGTTCATACACCTTTTCTCCTTCTCCTGATGATTACATGGCGAAGTTGAATGATGATCATTTTGATTTCACGTTTGTTTCCGGATTCAACAACCCGTTTTACGATAACAATAGCACCCCCTATACCGATGAGGGCCGTGAAGGATTCGCCAATTATGTGAAAGCATATGCGGATCGTTACGATGGCCAGCTTGATGCCGTCGAGGTTTTCAACGAATTCAACGGAAGCTTCGGGGACAGAGGAAACGGTCCGGCAGATTCCAAACCGGAAAACTATTTTCCATTGCTGAAAAAAACATATGAAACAGTCAAGGCTGCGCATCCTGACATGCCTGTCGTGGGCATGGTCATGGCTATCGACKTGAATTGGATGGAAAAAGTATTCCAGCTTGGGGGCATGCAATATTTGGATGTGATTTCCGTTCATCCTTATGTTTATCCCGGTGAGCCGGAACGATTGGAAAGTCAAATTAAAGGCTTGCAGGACTTGATTCGGACCTACAATAATGGGCAGCTGAAACCGATCTGGATCTCCGAGACAGGCTGGCCGACGCAACTGGACAGTCGCGGAGTGGATGAACAGAAGCAGGCGGACTACCTGATTCGTGGTTACGTCGTTTCAATCGCGAACGGCATCGATAAAATTATGTGGTACGATTTTATGAACGATGGAGTTCAGCTCAATTATAACGAAGATAATTTCGGCATCATCCGTAATCCGAATGATAAACTGGGCGCTTACACGCCTAAGCCTGCCTACGCGGCTTATGCGACCATGTCAAGAGCACTTGGCGGCGCACAGTTCGTAAGTAAGGATTCGACGGATACTGACATCCGAAGTTACGTTTTTGAAAAGAACGGTGAACAAATAAGAGCTTTGTGGGCAATAGGTTCGTCGGTCCCGGCTGTTATTCATACCACCAATTCGATCCAAATCACGGATATGATGGGAAATACAGAAACCTACGTCCCCTATAATGGGAATGTGTATGTGACATTAAACGATGAGCCGTTTTTTATAAAAGGGCATATTTCCGGAGTCGAAAAGGATTCCACGTTCTCCCTGCATGGAGATCCCACTCGGGTTGGTGATCCGATCAATCTGACATTGGAAACCGATAATACAACATTTGCATCATACTCATTTAGCTTGAAGGTTGAAGGCGAGTCATATCCGGTAGTTGCCGAGGGTGGTCATAAGGTTACCCAAATGCTGACCGTTTCGAATCTGAATGAACCCGGAGTCCGCTTGGTTAAGGGTTACTTGACGAAAGGGAATGACAAGATCGGCATGATAAGGAGTGCGGTTACAGCTCTCCAGTCCTATGAAGTCAAGGTTCGTCCCATTTTTGCCGACGTAGATACGATGACCAAAACGCTTCAAATTCAGATTAACAATCTTTCTGCCACCAAAGGATTGCAAGTTAAAAAAGTCGAATGGAAGTTCGGTACGCAATCGGGAACGAAGGACATACATGCTGTGGTTCAGTCCAGTTCCGCAGATGTATATGATATTCCGCTTATCGGTTACGGTCTAGGGGTAACCAATGCGCTTAAAGTCACGGTCTACTTTGATGAATTCGATCCATTCACTTATGAAGGAACGGCTGAATTCAATCCCATTATGCAAGGGACGGTAAACGTTGGCGGAGGGCTCGATCCAGAAACGGCAGCCGCTTCCTCCACAATCGACCTGTCCAAGGGTACAGTCAAGATGACAGGTTATCAAGGCGCAAGTGATTTAAGTGGGAAATTTTGGCTTAACTTCGATTCGAATCGTCTGTATATCACAGCCAGGGTCAAAGATAACACCATGACTGCACCCTTTACCGGAGCGGACATTTATAAAAATGACAGCTTTCAATTCGCAATTTCGAACGGACTCCCGGGAGAGAGTCTCAGTTGGTATGAATACGGGATTTCCCAAACACCAAACGGTCCGCAAATTTATCGCTGGATTACACCACCGGGAGTAAGTAAAGGGTTGGTGACAAATGGCGATCTTGTCGTCACGAGAGATGAAAATCAGCACGAAACGATTTACGAGTTGGGGCTTCCTTGGTCGGAATTAACACCGATTAAAGCTGAAAGGAACGGGGTCATCAGCTTCTCTTTATTGGTTAATGACAATGATGGTAACGGTAGGAAAGGTTGGATCGAATGGGGGGGYGGGATCGGCGACGGCAAATTGTCCAATAAATTTCGTTCCATGCAGTGGGTCGTAACAGATGATACCCCGCCAACTACTTTTGCTGCGCTTGCCGGAACGAAGCATAATGATTGGTACGTATCTGCTGTCAAAGTTAACCTGAGCGCCACGGATGATCGATCCGGTGTGACAGAGTCTGTGTATAGTTTGAATGACGGTGTCACATGGCAGCCATATACGCAGGAACTTAGGTTTGTTGAAGATGGAACACATACGTTGTTATACCGCTCAACCGATGCTGTAGGTAATGTGGAGCAAGCTAAGTCGGTTACATTAAAAATTGACCAGACTTCCCCGGTCGTGCAGATTTCCGGCGTTGGCACGTTTACTGTCGATCAGAATGTGAAGATAACATGTTCGGCCACGGATAGCGTATCGGGCATTGTTTACAGCAATTGTAACGGGCTGCTGGTTGATAGTCCTGCCTATATGCTGGGGTTGGGCACACATCAGGTATCGGCAACTGCTGAGGATGCAGCAGGCAACACTTCAATCGAAACATCAAGCTACACAATTCAAGTGACAAGGGACAGCTTAATGATAGTAACACAGCGATTCGTAACCGGTGCTGGATCGAACGGAGTGATCAACTCGCTTGTCAAAAAGCTGGAACATTCGCAGTATGGCGCTTATGTGAACGAGATATCAGCGCAAAAAGGAAAACGGATTCCGAACGAGTTGGCAGACATCTTGATTGAACTTGCCCACGCGCTAGAATAATGGCCTGCCCCGGTTAGGAGATAATTCTGACCGGGCTTTTCTAATATAAGGCGGTCCAAAATTTATTTTCAAATGGAATGGAGGGATTTAATATGTTTCGGAGGAGAACAGAGATTTAGTGCTCTCGCCCTTGCTGCTCCCGGTAATCGCGCGGCGACATTCCCTTCGTGCGAAGAAAGGAGCGGGAGAACGTGGGATAGGAAGAGAAACCGGATTCGTAGGCGATCTGCGAGATCGGCAAATCCGAGGAAATGAGCAGGCTGCAAGCGTGTCGGATCCGAAGCTCATGAAGGAAATCGATGAAATGGATGCCGAATTCGCTTCCGAACTGCGTGCTGAGTTGTGTCGGATGTATATGAAACTGCTCGGACAATGATGTCAGCGATAACGGTTCAAGATAATGGTCGTAAACGTACTGGACAATAGGCCAGATGCTCTTGGAATTTTTTGGGTGTTGCCTTTCAATTCGCTTTCCGTCTGGCTTGTCGCTGCCTCGAACGAACAGTGCCAATGCTTCGAGAAGCAACGCTCGCAGCATGATCGGCTTCCAGGCTTTCGACGATTCGTATTCCCGGTACAACCGTTCCCATAGCAGCAGCCCTTCCTCGAAATCGTGGCCCTCCAATCGGATATGCGTTGATCTGGGATTGTCGCTGCCAATTAGAAGCTCGTACACGCCCCAGGCCGATTCCGGGCCCGCAGTAAGCAGCTTCATATCGAAATTACAAATATACATCTGCAGCGTCTCGCCTGGCGTGGCATCATATTCGTGAATCTGGTAAGGCAGCAGAAGAACGACTGTGCCGGGCTGCAAGTTATGCTCGGTACCGTTGATGCGTTCCTTGCCCGTCCCTTCAAGCACGAATGATAATTCGATAAAGTCGTGGCGATGTGACGGGACCGAGGTGTACTTCTTTTTTTTCATATAAAAAGGAAAGTCTGTTTCGACATTCGGGTATTCGAACAAGTACTGCGGGTACATGGCACCTTTGGCTCCCTTCCGTTTTAGCTTCATTATAATTGAGTCGGTTTCATAAAGAAATGAGAGTTTTAATAAAAAAATGAGAAACGCATCACCATGCCTGGCGCTACAATACAATCATCACGATTCACAACAAGCGCTATGGCGCCAAKGGAGGAAATAGGAGTATGACGATTAACAACGAAACTATAAACAATGAAAAACGATCTACGTTTCGCGGTATTTTTACGGCGCTGCTGACACCGATGCATGAGGATGGCGCAATCGATTTTGAATCTTTGGCAAATCTAGTGGAGCATCAAATTAGTCAGGGCATTCATGGATTTTATGTGGGGGGAAGCACTGGAGAAGGATTTATTTTGACTAGCGGTGAGCGGGAACAAATATTGGAGACGGTGGTTAGGGCTGCTGCTGGGCGGGTTACAATTATTGCGCACGTAGGTTGCATCAGCACGCTGGAATCGATCAGACTTGCCAAACACGCGGAAAAGCAAGGCGTCGACGCAGTATCGGCTGTCGTTCCGTTCTACTACAAGGTGACGATGAAAGAAATCCGAGAGCATTACGAGGCCATTATGGCTGCGGTCCCGCTCCCGATGATCGTCTACCATTTCCCAGGAGCGACAGGGGTCAGCTTGTCCATGGACTTCTACGAGCAGATGAGCCGTAATCCGCAATGCATCGGAGTGAAATTCACGTCGCTGAATTTGTTTGAGATGCAGCAGATTCGGGCAAGATGCGGCAGTGAATTCCTGATTTTCAATGGACATGACGAGATCTATTCGGGAGGCGCTTATGCAGGGGCAGACGGTGCCATTGGCAGCACGTTCAACATGATGCCCGGCTTGTTCGCACAGATGTATAAGCTGATAGCGGCAGAAGAGCGGCCTCATATGCCAACGCTGCTGGCGATGCAATCCGAAGCCAACGAGGTGATCGCGCATATGATTCAGTTCGATGTTATCCCCTATGAGAAATATATGCTTTACTTGCAGGGCGTTATCTCATCGTGGGCCGTCCGCCAGCCGCTTAAACGGTTTACCGTAAAAGAATGTGAACAAATCAGAGTATTCTACGTTGAGAGTAACGTGCTGTGTCGTCACCGAAGCAATACGGGCATCGGACATTAGGAGGAGTCTGCGATGATTATCGATACGATCCGACATAGGCAGGATCACCAATTTCAATACGGTGAGGCCGTATGTCGTGCACTCGAATACGTCATAAATATGAACACGGCCGATATGCGTTCTACGGTTGAATTTGAAGGGAAGAACATGTACGTCATGAAGCAGAAACCGATGACAAAGCTGTTTGAGGAACAGCTTGCCGAGGCACATGCCTGTTATGCCGACATCCATTTCGTATTGGAAGGGGAAGAATGGCAAGGCTTCGCATCTACCTCCGATCTGAACCAAACGGTTGAAGACAAACTGGAGCAGAGCGACTACATCCTGTTCGAACATGTTGAGAACGAAGGACGTATCCGGCTTCTACCAGGCGATTTCACCGTCTATTGGCCTGGCGAAATTCATCGACCTAATTGTCATCCGACAGGGAGCGTGCATTTAGTCAAGCTCGTTGTTAAGATTCACCGCGATTTGCTTTAAAACTGGCGACATTTTAAACCTTGGCGGTGAACACCGCAAAATAGAGGCGAAGGATTTGAGCTTGATTCAAATCGACCATATCTGTAAGCGATATGGGATGGGCGGCTGGTGCATTAGAATGAAATAGAAAAAAATTGCGCAAAGCAGGGCCTTACGAGAAATCGTAAGGCCTTTTTTTATTTAATTATTAAAATGTGCTTACATTTAACTCGGTCTCCTCCTAAAAGTACAACTTTTAAAATTCAGATCGCAGGGGCAGCTGACGAAAGTACCTGAAATCTAACGAAAAGTCCTAGATTATAGTATTAATTCGTAAGCCAGTCCCTTAAGATAGAGAGAATGTGAACCTTTTCATTCGATCCGTCAAGGAGGGATTGGTTTCTATTTTTTAGACTACATACAATAAGATGATCGAGAGATCATGGAAGGAGGCCCTGCCTTCGTAGTGAAGCAATGGATGAAGGGAATAGGATTTGCGGTCATGTTCGTGGTCGTTGTCGGTTGTACAATGCTAGATGACGAGCCTCCTACAGGTGAAAATATAGCCCGTCATACGGAGCTTCCGAAAACAACCGCAAGTGCTTACTTACTATATGGATATGTATAAGAAAAATAAACTGGCGATGGAAGCAGGAGCACCATCCTGAGAGGATATGCGATGAAATCATTACACTTATTATGCAATGCGCATCTAGATCCCGTTTGGCAATGGGAATGGGAAGAGGGGGCAGCAGCGGCGGTTTCGACCTTCCGTGCAGCAGCTGAATTCTGCGAAGAGTATGGCGGCTTCGTATTTAACCATAATGAGGCTCATCTTTATTTGTGGATTGAAGAGTATGAACCTGAACTGTTTGTTCGCATACAGGGGCTCGTTAAGCAGGGGAAATGGCATATCATGGGTGGCTGGTATTTGCAGCCGGATTGCAACATGCCTTCTGGCGAATCGTTCGTTAGACAGATGCTGAGCGGAAGGATGTATTTCGAGGAGCAATTCGGTGCACGGCCCACAACGGCAATTAATTTCGATTCTTTTGGACATAGTAAAGGGCTCGTTCAAATTATGCAGCAGGCTGGCTATGATTCTTATGTGTTCATGCGTCCAGATTCATTTCCCGAGCTTCCAGGACAGGATTTTATCTGGGAAGGCTTTAATGGTTCCAAACTAGCTGCCCATAAGGTGAAAGATGGCTACAACACCTTGCTGGGTAAATCAGTAGAGAAAATCAAGCAGCATATGGAGCAGCTAGGGGATCAACCTGTTGGTCTTGTTCTATGGGGTGTCGGTAATCATGGCGGGGGCCCTTCTCGGGAAGATTTGGGTCACATTGCGGAGTTGATGAAAGCGGATACGGGCTTTGATATTCGGCATTCCACGCCGGAAGCGTACTTTAAGGAACTCCTTGCGAAGGTTGAATTACCTAACTTTGACGGCGATTTGAATCCCCGATTTGTTGGGTGCTACACATCGATGATCCGTATTAAACAGAAGCATCGCAAGCTGGAAAGTGAATTATTTATGACGGAAAAAATGTTGTCGGCAGCCGTGCTAAATCGTTTACTTGCTTATCCGCATAAGGAGATGCACGAAGCTTTACGCGATCTGATGACCGCACAATTCCATGACATCTTACCCGGTACATCCGTACAGCCAGCGGAAGAAGCTTCTATTCGAACGCTGGATCATGGATTGGAAATTGTCGCACGGATGAAAGCTAGAGCTTTCTTCGCTTTAGCGAAGGGGCAGCCGAAGGCACAGCTCAAGGAATATCCGATTCTTGTGTTTAATCCGCATCCATTCCCAATCGAGACGACAGTAGAATGTGAATTTATGCTGGAAGATCAGAACTGGAACGAGGAATTCTCGCTCCCTGTGGTTTACCGAGGCGGACAGCAGGTGCCTTCACAGCCAGAGAAAGAGCTGAGTAACTTGAACTTGGATTGGCGGAAACGCACCGTGTTCAAAGCAGTACTAGAGCCGATGACCATGAACCGATTTGATTGTCGATTGGAAATGATTCCGGAGCGTCCAGCGGTTGCGCTTCTGCCAGAGGGCGGCAATTGGATTTTCCGTTCTGAGCGACTGGATGTCATCATCAACGGTTCGACAGGTCTCATCGATTCGTATCGAGTGGATGGCGTCTCTTACTTGAAGCCATCTGCATGCAAGCCGATCGTCGTGACTGATAATGAAGATCCATGGCGGATGGACGTGAATCGTTTTGACAGTGTAGAAGGGGAATTCGAGCTGATGAACCCTCGTAGCGGAACAACGTTCAGCGGCGTTAAGCAAGGTGAGTTAGCCTCTGTTCGTGTGGTCGAGGATGGTCCGGTTCGCACCGTCATCGAGGCGTTGCTCAGCTATGGCGATTCCGTCATCTGCCAAACCTATAAGCTTCCAAAGCAAGGAACGGAAGTTGAAATTCATGTGCGTGTGTATTGGAACGAGAAGGATAAAATGTTGAAATGGTCCGTACCTACCTTATTGGAGGAAGCGGCGTATGTGGGGCAGACGGCTTACGGCATCAGTGAATTAAAGAGGAATGGCGATGAGGTTGTTGCCCAACGCTGGGTAGCTGCGCAGGAACAATCTGCGAATGATCACACCGCTAGTGCTGTGACGTTAATTAACGATTCCGTCTATGGTTCCGATTATCAAGCGGGTGAGATTCGCTTGTCCTTGCTCCGCGGCGCAGGATATTGTGCCCACCCGATTGGGGAACGACCGATCTTACCTCAGGATCGATTCCTCCCTCGCATGGACCAAGGAGAACGTGAGTTCTCGTTTTGGTTGAACGCGGGTGCAGCAGAGAATCGCTTCGCTGTAATCGAGACGGAAGCGCTGGTCCATCATGAAAAGCCATATGCGCTTTCATTCTTCCCATCCGGCGAAGGCACGCAGCCGCAATGCCCATTCCAGCTTGAAGCTTCAAGCGTTCAATTGACTGCCTTCAAGAGAGCTGAGAATGGAGATGGTTATATTTTGCGCTTATTTGAATCCTCAGGTAAAGGTGAAACGGCCAAATTGTATTTCCCGGAAAATAATTTGCATAAGGAAATCAAGTTGAATGGCTTCGAAATTGTTACGCTACGGTATCGTAAAGAAACAGGAGAAGTTGTGCAAGAGTCATTAATGGAAGGTTATTAAGGTTGATTCCAATTATTGCGATCTATCCATTTATGCAAAGATACTTTATTGACGGTATTATGATGGGATCTGTAAAAGTGTAGGTTAACCATGCGAGCCCTAGAGTTGGATCTAGGAGCTCGTATTTTTTTATCGCAGAATAGAAAAAGTGATAGACGTATGTTATAAAATAACATATTATTATGTTATAAATTAACTTTTAAATGTTATTTTAAAACAATGAAAAGGGTGGGAGACATGTCCGTTCAACCAAGATTAAATCGCATGTTTAGTGAGCAGGGGAAATGCTTTGATGTAGCTATCGATCATGGCTTCTTTAATGAGGCTCAGTTTCTAACCGGAATCGAAAATATGAAGGAAGCTGTTGAAACCATCGTTCATGCGAGTCCGAACTGTATTCAACTTAGCATAGGTCAAGCCAAGCATTTGCAAGCCATCCCAGGCAGTCATAAACCAGGACTTGTGCTTCGTACAGATGTTGCCAATATTTATGGGAATGTGCTTCCTGCGTTTCTTTTCAGCGAACTGATTGACAAAGCGATTGAGCAAGCGGTCCGGATGGATGCTGTAGCTGTATGTGTGAACCTGTTGCAATTGCCGAATCAGCCCCAGCTTCATTATCAATGTGTGAAAAATGTATCACATCTTAAAACAGCATGTGAAAAATTCGGCATGCCGCTGATGGTGGAGCCTTTAGTTATGCTTGCAAACGAGGAAAAAGGCGGCTATATCGTCGATGGCGATATCAACAAAATAATKCCGCTTGTTAGGCAAGCTGTTGAACTTGGGGCAGATGTCATTAAAGCAGACCCATCTGAGCATGTAGAAGAGTATCATCGTGTCATTGGGATTGCTTCTGGCGTTCCTGTCCTTGTCCGCGGGGGAGGCCGAGCAAGCGATGAAGAGATCATGAGCCGCACGGTGGAGCTGATGAAGCAAGGCGCATCGGGTATTGTGTACGGCCGCAATGTCATTCAGCATCCGAATCCTGCTGGCATGACCAAAGCTTTAATGTCCATTGTTCATCACGGGGCTTCGGAAGACCAGGCGCTTGCGTTACTGCGTAAATAACTTAACATACCAGAAGGAGGTCATCTCATTTTGACTAGGACAATTATTCGGTTTGGTGTTATCGGCTGCGGCTTGATGGGCAAAGAATTTGCAAGTAGCGCCGCAAGATGGTGCCATCTTACCGAGATCGATAGTGAACCCCGAATCATAGCGGTTTGTGATGCCAACTCTGCAGCGACACAGTGGTTCAAGGACAGCGTATCAAGTGTGGAAGCTACCTATACGGATTATAGGGAGATGCTTGCGAACCCCCATATTGACGCGATTTACTGTGCGGTTCCCCACAACCTGCATGCTCAAATCTATATCGATATCATTGAAGCAGGGAAACATTTGCTAGGTGAAAAGCCATTCGGTATCGATCAGGCAGCCAATACCTTGATATTGGAAGCTATTTCACGCAATCCCCATGTCATCGTTCGTTGCTCATCAGAATTCCCATTTTTCCCAGGCGTTCAACAAATGGTTCAGTGGGTAGAAGAGAATAAATTCGGGAAGATCATTGAGGTTGAGGCTGGATTCTGGCATTCAAGTGACTTAGATCCGACGAAACCAATCAATTGGAAAAGGCGTATCGCTACGAATGGCGAATATGGTTGTATGGGCGATCTGGGGATGCACGTTCTTCATTTGCCTCTGCGTTTTGGTTGGAAACCGAAATCCGTAAGAGCTTTGCTGTCCAAAATTGTACCAGAACGTCCCGATGGCAAAGGGGAGATAGTTCCATGCGAAACGTGGGATAATGCCATATTGGCCTGTGAGGTAGATACGGGAGGGCAACAATTTCCGATGGTCCTATCGACCAAGCGTATTGCCCCAGGACATGCTAATACGTGGTTCATCCGAATCATGGGCACGGAATTCTCTGCGGAATTTACAACCAAGAACCCAAAGCAAGTGAGTTCATTGCCTTACAACCCTGGCGGGGTACAGTCTTGGCATCAAACAGATGCTCCTTATAAGTCGGCGTACAGYACCATTACAGGAGCAATCTTTGAGTTCGGCTTCTCGGATTCGATCTTGCAGATGTGGGCTGCATTCTGTGATGAATTAGCACACCCTAAAGAGATGGCGCAGCCTTTTTATTGCGCCACGCCAGAAGAAGCCGCAGCCAGTCATCAGGTGTTTACAGCTGCGTTAGAATCCAATCGAACCGGTCAAACCATAGCGCTACATTGGGAGGAATAAATGTGAGCGGCAAAGCGGAAGTCATCGTGGCAGGGCATATTTGCTTGGATATTATTCCAACGATTGATGAGAAACAATCGAGCTTGGCTGCCCTGCTATCACCTGGGAAGCTTGTGAATATCGGGCCTGCCGTCATTTCAACGGGAGGTGCAGTTTCAAATACCGGACTTGCGCTTCACCGACTGGGAAGCAAGGTGAAATTAATGGGGAAGATAGGTGCGGACCCCTTCGGTGAAGCCATACTTACCCTGCTGAGGCAGCAGGATCCTTCCTTAGTGGAGGGGATGATTGTATCGCCGGAGGCTAATAGTTCCTATTCCATCGTCATTAGTCCACCGAATATGGATCGGATGTTTCTGCACTCGACGGGAGCTAATGATACGTATGCGGCTTCTGATTTGAATCAGGAACAATTGCAAGGAGCAAAGCTGTTTCATTTTGGTTATCCACCTCTCATGAAGAACATGTTCGAGAATGAGGGGGCAGAGCTTGTATCCTTATTGAAGAAAGTCAAAGCGAGTGGCTTGACGGTTTCTCTTGATATGGCCAAACCTGACCCAGAATCAACTGCTGGAAGGGGGAATTGGCGAGAAATTCTGACGCAAGCTCTTCCTTATGTCGATGTTTTTTTACCAAGCTTCGAAGAAATTGTTTATATGCTCGACCGAGAGCGTTACGACCTCATGGAAAAAACGGCTCCAGATGGCGACCTGTTGTCTTATGCTGATGGCGTATTATTAGCTCAACTATCCGCTGAGCTCATCCAAATGGGGGTGGCGATTGTAGTCATTAAACTGGGGGAGCATGGGTTATATGTACGAACAACCTCAGATGAGAAGAAATTTGCACGGATGGGGCTAAGTTTACCCCAGCAGAATCAATTCGATGATTGGCTAAACTGCGAATACATTTCCTCTTGTTATGAAGTCGATGTTGTAGGTACAACAGGGGCAGGAGATTGCACAATTGCAGGTTTCCTATTTGGACTGACAAGGGGGCTATCTCTAAAGGAGTCACTGCAGAGCGCTGTTGGCGTAGGAGCTTGCAATGTGGAACAGGCGGATGCGACCAGTGGCATACCCGAGTGGACAGCGGTCCAAGACCGAATGAACAAAGGATGGAAGAAACGGGCGACGAAGTTGAAGCTGGTCAATTGGCATTTGCATGATGATCAGATCTGGATAGGACCTTATCATAAGTCTTCGAAAGAGAGCGTGAGAAGCGAATGAAGCGAAGTGAGATTAAGCAAGCTCAGCAGCTGGCTGAACATATGTTGACATCATCAGGCATTCATTTAACTCAGGAAGAGATTGCACGAATTGAAGTTGCAGACTTTGGACTGGGACAGCTTGAGGTACAAGGGCTGGAGCTCATTACTTATATCAATACCGACCGTTATTGTGCAAAAGACTTAGTTCTTTTTCCACGACAAACTTGTCCCGAGCACCTTCATCCTAGAATCGCGAACGAACCTGGTAAAATGGAAACTTTTCGCTGCCGTGCAGGGGTCGTCTATTTATATGTGGAGGGGGAGCCTACACCAGAGATAGCGGCTATTTTACCTTCAGGAAGTGAGGATTCCTATACTGTCATGAATGAAATCGTCCTCCATCCGGGCGAGCAATATACCATTGAACCTGGGATTAAACATTG
Source organism: Paenibacillus sp. 01T442 (assembly GCF_056398345.1). Taxonomy (NCBI): domain Bacteria; kingdom Bacillati; phylum Bacillota; class Bacilli; order Caryophanales; family Paenibacillaceae; genus Paenibacillus; species Paenibacillus sp. 01T442. The sequence continues at coordinate 12,205 of NZ_JBFTPF010000021.1, read as the reverse complement.
GTTTCAAGCTGGCGTTGAAGGGGCCATCATTTCCGAATTTTCAAGTACGAGTCGGGATGAGTTGGATATCTTTACAGATCTGCGCATTCAACGAATGCCGATTATTCATGAAGATGCGTAGGTAGAATCCTATGAACCTATATGGAAAAGCATGGTCGCGTCGAGACATGGAGGCGAGAGTGGGCAAGATAGATCAAATAGCGGGAATCAAACGCTTCGTTGCCGTTGAAGGCAAAGAAGCAGGTGTGGCGTATATTCAGGTGCGGACAGGTGCAGGCTTAAGTTATAACGTGGTCCCATCCAAAGGTTTAGATATCTCCTTGGCGGAATATCATGGTGTGCCGATTAGCTGGCAATCACCGAATGGGGATGCCCATCCTTCATACTATGAGGCGGAAGGCAATCAATGGCTCCGGACTGCATCTGGCGGGTTACTCATGACATGTGGGCTCATGCAAGTAGGGGCTAGCTGTGAGGATCAGGGTGAGCGTCTTGGACTTCATGGACGGTATCATCATACACCAGCAGAACAAGTATGTGCACGAAGCACTTGGCAGGAAGATGAGATGGATCTGTGTATTTCAGGAACCATTAACGAAACCTCTATTTTCGGTGGAAGACTTCAATTAGCTAGAGAAATCAACAGTCGTGTTGGTGACAATACAATACTAATTAAAGACGAAGTTCGTAACATKGGTTTTGAGCCCTGTCCGCATATGATTATGTACCATTTTAACTTTGGTTTCCCGCTGCTGATGGAAGAGACACGTATTCAATTTTATAGTGATCAGGTGAGTCCGCGTGATCAAGATACTTCTATCCATGCCTATGGTGAGTGGCAGGCTCCTGATGCTGCTTATCAAGAACGTGTTTATTATCATGAGTCTGCCAATAAGCCATTGGTGCGAATTAGCAATCCTTGTTTTCCATTAAATGGGGGAACAGGGACGGTTCAAGCCTCTCTTCAATGGTCTTCGCAAACGCTGCCTAATCTCGTTCAATGGAAAATGCCTGGTAGTGGGACACATGTGCTTGGTATCGAGCCTGCTAATTGTCATGTAGGAGGTCGTAAAGAAGAGCGTGAGCGAGGGACTTTGGTATATCTGGAGCCAGGTGAAACGGTAAAATATGAAATCAGGTTGAACCTCAGTTAAATGATTGGGATAATAAGGTGAATAGAAACATTGACGGGGGTTCTTCATGATAACAAATCAAATAAATGGTCGGCAGCAACAAATCTTAGATCGGATGGCACTCGATGGTGAGATTCGAATTGCTGAATTGAAAGAAATGTTTAATGTCACAGAAATGACGATACGTCGTGATATAGAAAAGCTTGAGACCATGGGACTGCTTAGACGAACTTTTGGAGGAGCTATCCTGATAGGCAAGGATATTGCCCTGCAAGATCGCACAGGCGTCATGATGGAAGAAAAAATGAAAATGGGCCTCCGCGCAGCACAGCTCATTAATGAAGGGGAATCTATCTTTCTGGATGGAGGTTCAACGACACTTCAAGTAGCCAAGTATCTAACACCGAATATGCCGATCACTGTGGTTACCAATGCATTAAATATTGCAGCCGAGCTGCAAGGCAAGCAGATTCCGACCATTGTCGTGGGAGGCATGCTGCTGGATAAAACATCGACACTCGTTGGCCCAGTCGCTGCCGTAGCAATTGCCAAAATGGCGTTTGACCGCGTATTTATTGGAACAACGGGTCTCACCTCTAAGCATGGATTCAGTAATTCTAATATGCACGAGGCTGAAATCAAAAGGCTTGTTATCGAACAAGCGTCTGAAATAAACGTAATAATGGATCACACGAAGTATGGCGTTCGGGATCTGTTTTCATTTGCTGAGATAGGTGCGGTGCATCGAGTTATTTCAGACAAGTACCCAGAAGGTGAACTTCATGCGACTTTAAAAGAAAGCGGAGTTCAATTGCTTGTTTGTTCGGATGCATGATCATCAGATAGCGATGCTGGCGAAGCGGTTTGTACGTTTTTAGGGATGGCGGTTGTTGGAGAGTGTTTAGAATAAGAATGAAATAAGGCCAGGACTCCTTGGGCAATTGGGGTTCCGGCTTATTTTAATTGGATAATAGTATCAGAGGAGGCATTTCAAGGTTCTATCTGGACGGAAGATACCCCTCACGGTAAAATAAAGAAATTACCAAATAGGGGGAGGGCATCCGGTGAAACGATCCATCTATATCCGATTGTTGTTTCATTTGACAATTGCTGTTGTTCTGATTACATGTCTTGTTGGAGCTCTCGTATACCGGTACACGACAGCTATGTTGAAGGAGGAGGTTATCGGTGCCAATAATGAATTGTTATTGCAAACGAGCAAAATTGTCGATCAGTCGCTTGGCGAAGTCCAACAAATTGCTACGACGCTTGCTTTGAACAGTGACGTGCAAAAATCAGTTTGGCTCCCGTGGAATTTGGAAGAAGAATATCGGTTTCTGAAAAATACAGGAGCGTTGTTCGATGAACGGATCAATTCGTCCRACTACGTACACTCCATATATTTATATAGTTCCGTCAACCGGAAGCTAATATCGAGCTCGGGCATTACCGACATGGCTGACTTTTCGTATCGATCGGTATTAGATCGTTTTGTAGAAGGTCCGAACACCTCGGCCTGGTTAGCGGCAAGCATGTTGACGACAGGTGGCGATCGGGACAACGTCATTAGCTTTTTAATTACTGTACCGTTCAATAGCGTAGAAAAGAAGGGCGTCTTGCTGATTAATCTCAAGGAGGACGTGCTCTACAATGCGGTAGTCAATACGAACAACCGGAAGCTTGGCAATGTCGCGGTTCTCAATAGCAACGGCGAAGTGCTGTCCTACAAAGATAAAAGCATGCTGCTCGAACAGTTCAAGCAGGCAGACATCAAGCGAATTAGCGAGCATAAAGAAGGATATTTCGTGGAAACAATCGGCGGTAAAAAGATGTTCGTATCGTTTCTGAGCTCGTCGTTTACCAACTGGATATACATTACGTTGAACCCGCACGGAGAGTTATTTAAACGTTCCAACGAAGTGATTCGGATTACACTGCTTATCTCAGTAATCAGCTTGGCAGCGGGAGTGTTGCTGATGGTAGTCGTCTCGAGACGGCATTACCAGCCGGTCCGGAACATGGTGCAAGCTCTCATCTCTTACATGGAGAAGCCGCTGCCGAAGGCGAAGTACGGGGATGAGTTCGGATTTATCCGCGAGTCGATCGATCGGCTGCATCACGAGAACGAGGAGTTCAAGACAAGGTTTCGCGGACAGGAGCTTATTTTGAAGGATCATTTACTTCTAAATCTGTTATCAGGCAAAACAGCCGACGAGGATGAAATGATTGGGCAATTGAACTATTATCACCTCAATCTAGAGCCGCACGGTTTTCTGGTGATGGCCATGCGGGTCCATTTGAATGGTCCTATGCTCAGGTCTCCTGACGAGCAGGTTCGTAACCTGATTCATTTCCAGATCCGCACCATTTGTGAGGATGCCATCGGTCTCTATGGTAAAGGAGCTTACATCAGCAGGTTTCATAAGCACGATGTCATCATTCTCAACACGGGACATTGGGATTCGGCTAACCCAGCAATCGACAAGGCGAAGGAACTCGCTTTCCGGATCAAGAACGAGGTGACCTCGAAACTCGAAGGCGTCTCCGTTACATTCGGAATAGGCGGTAATTACGAGCTTATAACGGAAATACCACTTTCCTACAACGAAGCAACCGAAGCACTTCTGCACGAAAGGATTGCCGGGATTGGAAGCATCTTGTCGATTCACGATCTAGATGTCAACCGTGCTAATCGGAACCAGTTTATCGCGTACCGTCAGCAAGTAGACAAACTTGTCGGCGATCTGAAATCTGGCCATTTAGATAAAGTGAAAGAAACGAAGGACAGCATCATCAACCAGCTCGAACATGACGGCCATTTCGGCCTCTCCTACAAAAACATGATATTGCTCCACTTGCTGAACGCTCTCGTGACAGTACGGGTAGAGCTTGCCATATCCGGAGAAGAAACGGTCGAGCAAGTAAACCGATGGCACCATGAATTCGCTAAGCTTCAAAATTTAGAAGAAATCACGGTTTGGCTGGACCGTATCCTGACTATTATCGCAGGCGACATAGAGCATAGGCGTGACAATAAAAACGCAGAAGTGATCGCTAAATTGGCGGCTTATATTCGTGAACACTACCGAGAGCCTCTCGGTCTTCAACTGCTGGCCGACATGGCATACATGAACAGCCAATATTTATCGAAGCTGTTTAAGGAAATGACGGGATCGACGTTTATCGATTATTTGACAGAGACGCGCTTCCGTGAAGCATGCCGGCTATTGAAAGAGACGGACCGTAATATTAACGATATCGCCGAAGCGACGGGGTTCGGACAAAAGCAAAATTTAATTCGCACATTCAAAAAAATGACAGGTTTGACGCCAACAGAGTACCGGAATGGGGACGTACTGGACCGTCTTGAGAGCCTAAATACGAACGAATGAATCTAATCCGATGAATTGACACCTAACGAAAATGACATTATGAAACCGTTATCAACAATTGAATCTTGAGGACACCTCCCCCTCCACTTTATGCTGAAAGTGCTTACATGACCTACAGATAACAAGCATAAAGAAAGGGGGAATTTTGTCCATGGCTGTTCCATCGACCACGTCGGGGCCGAAACTCAATATACGGAGACGATTGTTGTGGAAACGCATCGCATCCAACCGCTATATTTATTTGATGCTTTTGCCTGCGATTGTTTATTACGGTGTCTTCCATTATTACCCGATGTATGGAGCTCTAATTGCGTTTAAGCAATTCAGTATTACGAAAGGGATTATTGGGAGTCCATGGGTAGGGTTTAAGCACTTCGAAACGTTGTTCGCGCTCGACAAGTTTTGGCAAGTGTTTTGGAACACAATCGTCATCAGCTTATACAGGCTTGTTTTCGGTTTTCCGTTGCCTTTGTTTGTGGCGGTATTAATGAATGAAGTTCGCAAGATTGCATTCAAGCGCACGGTACAAACGGTTATTTACTTGCCTCACTTCATTTCCTGGGTCATCCTCGGTGGGCTGTTGATTAATCTGCTATCGACCGACAGCGGTGTCGTCAACAACGCGATTCGCTCGTTTGGCGGAGAGCCGGTAGGCTTCCTGACCGATGAAAGCTATTTCCGCAGCACACTCGTCTGGTCGATGATCTGGAAGGAGTTCGGTTGGAGCACAATCATCTATATGGCTGCTCTCGCTGGAGTCAATCCGCAGTTGTATGAGGCTGCGGTAATGGATGGGGCCAACCGGTGGAGGCGTATCTGGCATATTACGTTGCCGTGTATTCGCAGCACGATCATCATTTTATTGATTTTGAGGATTGGCCATCTGATGGAGGCGGGTTTCGAACAGATTTTCGTGTTGTACCATCCTGGTGTCTATCAAACATCCGATATTATCGACACCTATGTGTACAGGATCGGGTTGACCGAAGGACGGTTTAGCCTGGCCGCAGCAGTCGGCTTGTTCAAATCGGCAATTAACTTCTTGCTGCTTATTATCGCGAATCGGCTGGCCCGTATGATGGGTGAGCAAGGTGTTTACTAAAAAGGCAAAGGAGGAATGCAGCATGGTTCGCGGCAGTTTCGGCGGAAAGCTATTCGACGCAGCGAATGTTATATTTCTGGTGTTGATCACGCTGTTGACGCTGTACCCATTCTGGGACTCGCTCATCGTCTCGATCACGCCCATTCAAGAAAGTCTGTCATCAAGCATTCATCTCTATCCACAATCGATTACATTCGAAGCCTACACCTATATTCTCGGTTTGAAGCAGTTGTGGGTTTCGTACAAAGTGAGTGTGATCGTTACTGTACTCGGAACATTGATTAGCATGATAGCGACCCTATTGGCCGCTTACGCACTCTCCAAGAAGCAGTTGCCAGGCGGACGTATCATCATGTTCGCGATCGTATTCACGATGATGTTCGGCGGGGGCATCATTCCGAACTATCTGGTAGTCAAACAGCTCGGAATCATCAATTCGATGTGGGCAATGATGATTCCCGCAGCGATTCAGACGTATAATTTGATTCTCATGCGCAGTTTCTTCTCATCCGTTCCGGAAAGCTTGGAAGAGTCTGCGCGCATCGACGGCTGCAATGATTTCGGTATATTGCTGCGAATTATCGTCCCGCTGTCAATGCCAGCCATCGCTACCATATCCTTGTTTTATGCGGTATCGAAATGGAACGAATTTTTCACAGCGGTCATGTATGTGACGGATAAGGAAATATGGCCGCTCCAGTTATTTTTGCGGTCCATGCTCATTGATAACGAGRCCGCCTTTCAATCTGGAGGTGACAGCCCGTTTCTGCTCGGTCAATCGATCAAGATGGCAACGATCATGATTTCCACCATTCCAGTCATGCTCATATACCCGTTCTTTCAGAGGTATTTCGTGCAAGGGGTTACGCTTGGAGCGGTTAAGGAATGACGGTTCGTATTAGAAGAGGAGGACAAACGATGCTAAAAAATAATAAATGGCTTGCACTTGCACTTTCCGGGGTGCTGGCGGTATCTGTAGCAGGATGCGGAAACTCCGAAAATGAGTCTGGGGCAGGTGCCACCGGAACGAATAAGGAAGTCAAAAAGGTCAAAATCGTATTTCTCACCCCAGGCGACGGTGCTGCCAAGGCAATCAATCCGGGAGACCGGGTTATTGCCGAAATCAACAATAAACTCGGTATCGATTTGGAAGTCAAGCTCGTGCCGGAGAACGGCTTTGAGAAGATCAACGTTGCTATGGCGACCGGGGACTTGCCGGATATCGTGACCATTAATTATCCGTCCCCATCATTAAACCAATGGATCTCGGAAGGCTTACTCGTACCGTTAAACGACTATTTGCCCGTAATGCCGACCGTCAAGGAGAAGCTCGAGAAGCAATTATCTTGGACCGCCGTTAACGGTAAATATTACGGGTACCCCTTCATCGAGGAGCGCTCGAACACTACGGTTGCCTATCGCGCGGACTGGCTTGAAACACTCGGATTGAAGGTGCCGCAGACGCTGGACGAATTATATACGGTGCTCAAAGAAATCGCGACGAAAGATCCCGACAAGAATGGAAAGGCCGATACGTACGGATTGACAGGCACCAAAAGCACTGGATTCAACGGGTCGTTCCATTTCGTCCTGTACGGTTATGGTTTGCCTCATGGCGATTGGGTTCTGGACAGCACAGGCAAGGTCGCTCCCATATTCGAGCATCCCTCTTTCAAGCAAGGCGTTCAATATTTGCGTAAGTTGTGGGAAGAGAAGCTGATTGACCCGGAATTTCTGCTGAACGATACACAGCAGCGGGAGCAAAAGTTTTTTCAAAGCAAGGTCGGATTCATGGGCACACCGCTGTTTCGTCACGTGAACCGTCTCGAAACGAGCCTGCAAAAAGTGAATCCGCAAGGCAAGCTTGGATTCATGGCACCGCCGGCCGGACCGGATGGCAAAAGAGGGATGGCGAGTGCGCCGAAGGGCGGCCTGTTCACAGCGGTTACGAAAAATTCCAAAGATCCGCAAAAAGCGGCTAAATTAATCGAATTCATGCTGTCTAAGGAAGGCCGAAGCTTGCTAGAGCTTGGAATCGAAGGCGTTCATTACACGAAAGCAGGCGACAAAATTACGTACAATGAAGAAGAACGGGCCAAAGACGGCTTTGCCACTAACGGCTGGTCGCATCCACTCGCTTGGGGCAGCGTCGTATGGCCGCTTACGGAAAATTATTTGCCGCAGACCGAGCCTCAGGCCGACCGAGCGAAGCAATCCGTAGACATCGCCACAAAAAACCTGGTCCCGAACCTCGTGAATGTGACGACCGCTGAGGAAGTGGAGATGGGCAGCGTGTTGGGGGAATTGTTGAATCAATATTATCTCGACATGATTGTTGGCAAGAAGGAAATTGACGCTGGTTTGGCCGAGTTATCTAAAAAATGGCGTGACCAAGGCGGCAACAAAGTGCTAGAAGCGGTTAACAAGGCGTACTTGGCGCAGCAGAAGAAGTAAGGAAAGGGTGTTGATAAGATGCTTCCATCTGTACAAAAGCAGCCGAACATAGTTTTCATATTGAGTGACGATCAAGGCGCTTGGGCGCTCGGCTGTGCTGGCAATCGCGAGATCCAGACGCCGAACTTGGACCGTTTGGCGGCAGAAGGGGTGCGGTTCTCGAACTTTTTCTGCACCTCGCCGGTATGTTCGCCTGCGCGCGCTTCGCTGTTGACCGGACGCATGCCGTCGCAACACGGCATACATGATTGGATTCGCGGTGGTAATGTGGGGGATCGACCGATTGAATATTTGAAGGGCCAAACMGCCTATACGGAACTTTTAGCTAATAGCGGTTATACGTGTGGATTGAGCGGGAAATGGCACCTTGGCGACAGTATAAAGCCCCAAAAAGGATTTACACATTGGTATGTGCACCAGCAGGGAGGCAGCGCTTATTATAATGCGCCGATGATTCGCGATGGCGAATTGATCGACGAACCGGGTTACTTGACCGATGTTATCACCGACGATGCCTTGCATTTCCTGGAGTCACAACAAGATGATCAGCCGTTTTACTTGGGTGTGCATTACACGGCGCCGCACAGTCCTTGGATCGACAGCCATCCTCAGGAGTTCGTCGATATGTACGATAATTGCCAGTTCGACACCTGCCCGCAGGAGCCGAAGCATCCCTGGTCGATCCAAACAGCACCTTGGTCCGACGACCAACGGGAAAACTTGAAAGGATACTTTGCTGCCGTGACGGCAATGGACCGCAATGTTGGCCGCATTCTCGACAAGCTCGAGGCGAAGGGTATGCGCGAGCAAACGCTGATCTGCTTCTTGAGCGACAACGGTTTCAACTGCGGTCATCACGGCATATGGGGGAAAGGCAACGGCACGTTCCCGTTCAATATGTTTGATACGTCCGTTAAAGTACCAGCCATCTTCAGCCACCCGAGCCGCATTCCGCAAGGCAGCGTCTGCGACGAACTGGTCAGCGGGTACGATTTTATGCCGACATTGCTGGCGTATGTCGGAGGGATTGAGCATCCAGAAGCGGGGAATCTGCCTGGTCGAAGCTTCCTGCCCCTCTTGCTTGGCGATGAAGGGGCTGGACGAGAGGATGTCGTCATCTATGACGAATACGGTCCGGTTCGCATGATCCGTTCGCGGGAATGGAAATACGTTCACAGGTATCCTTATGGACCGCATGAGTTATATAACTTGGCGGCCGACCCGGACGAACGCAACAATGTGATCGACGCGCCGGAGGCCGAAGAACAGCGACGTTCCATGAAGGAACGGCTGGATACCTGGTTCGTCAGCTATGTTGATCCGAGCCGTGATGGTACGCGGGAAGCGGTGACTGGCTTTGGTCAGCTGGAGCTTGCCGGCCTCGACGGGCAAGGAAAGAAGGCGTATCACGAGTAGCCTCTTTGAGATCTCGGTGCTAATCAAGGTGATATCCCAATGCAGCAAGCGCAGAGCTAATTCCAAGTGATTTTATTGGTGATTTGTTTATGATAAAAACAACGAGAAAAAACAGCCCGTATTTTATTTCGCGGACGTTTTTTCTCGTTATTATTTGTGTAGGATTAAGGAATTACCATACAAAAGCTGACGTGATGATAACCAAAAGAATAAAAAGAACCAAAATAGCTGCTGCGCTTGAACCGTGACCTGCACAACTTCCACCATAACCTACTGCTCCCATGTGTACTCATTCCCCTCTGGTGATTTGTCACTACGGTATAAAATATGTTCGTTAGATAGTAATTGATTGGACGTATGCACCAAATTGAGTTTACATTTACAATATACCCGGAAAAAATAACCGCATCTTCCCCCTATGAATACACACATTATAAACCGGATTCCTAAGCGTACAGGAATCCGGTTTATTTGTGAGTCACAAATGACGATAATAATGGAGTTGACATACTGATCATTCGGCTATTATAGAAATGGATGCGGATGAGGATTGAGTTGACCAGCCTTCAGCGGTTCTTTCGCATATCCAAGCTTCGCCGGCACCCGATACACTCTCTTTAGCCCCGTCAAGCGTTTCAAATGATGTCCGAACGTCATCGGCAACATTCCCGGAATCAGTACTTTTACACAATGCAGCCCGTTTCGCAGCGTTTCCAGCGATGATTGATCCACCACAATCACATCGAGGTTCAATTGGTGAAACACCTCGATCGTGTCCTTCAGATCATCGGTCAGATCCGCATGACTTGCCTTACGCTTGAACTCCTCGTCAAACGTTCTGAGCGGGCGTTGGTCGTTCAACAAAAATTGCAGCCGTTCCTCTGCTTGCGGCAAACCGTAAAGCAGGGCATGATCCTCCATTTGATATACGAGAAATGGATCGTCGAGCATCTGCCTAATATGTTCTTGGCCCTCCTCAAATTTCTCTTGCAAAAAGATCAACCTGCCGGCAAATTCGTGAATGGCGCTTTTCGCAGCTCTTACTGGATCCAGATGAGTTCCCGCCGAACAGATAATATTCATCTTCCCAGGGCTGATGCTTTTCGCGAGTGCCCAAATGCTCGGAATCCCATTCTCCATCGTCATATTAAACAAATGTATATCGTATCCGGCAACAACGCGGAGCCTTTCGAGCATGAGCCGCAGTTCCTGATCGTTAGTGGAATAGGGGTCCAAGCGCGGGATAGGCAACTGCGCATACCAAGTCATCAGGAACGCGTCGCGCTCCACCACTTCCAAAATACCGTGCAAGATGGCTTCCTCCAAGCTCCCGCCTAATGCACACCCGTTAGAGCCTTCCTGAACAAAGGCGGAACCAAATCCCGAGCTGTAATAAGCGAGACTCTCAGGAACAAGGATCGGAGAATTCTGCACTAGCGAATAGCCCCAAATCCAATCGATCGGGATGGCGGGGTCAAACGGTTGGAACGTGCAATCAGACTGGGCGTACTGTTTCTTCGAATATAATCCAACCTTGGAGGGGTCGAGTGCTTGATCCGCAACATGGTTGAAGCTGTCGTAGATTATGGTTCGTTTGCCGCGGGGGGTTATTCCACAGTGCCGCTCCAATCCTTCCAAGATTGCGGTCAATTCGCTTTCAGCATAAGAAAAGCTGTGACCTCCCGTTACCTCATCGCCCATCATAAACGACKGCAGATTGACCCCCACCCCAGCAAACGGCGATTCGAGGTCAAGCATCTTGGCATTAAAAACGCCAGTTCGGTAATCCAAATAGTCTTTGACCAAATGTTGTTTCAGGTCCTCTATCGGACGGCATCGGTAACTGTCTGCGCTTATCTTCGGTCTCGGCTTGAGCGAAATGTTGGCCGCCTCCGATGAATCGTCTGGCAAGCAGCCACACACCGGACAAAGCGGGTCAGGCAGAATAAAATGGAGCGAGCTACTCAGATTATTTAGGTTAACGATATACATATGCTCTTCTGTATGGGCTCGGCTGCCCTGCAGCACTCGCTGCGTCTCGGCAACCAGCAAGTGAGCAACATGCCAAAGTCCTGAGGGCGAAGATCGTACTGCATGTTGTATGTTCCCAGGCGACGCCGTAAAACGCCGGTTATCCGCACATTCCGTGCATCCCGGCACACCCGGACGAATCAAAGGCCCAACTATGCCCTCATCCATTGAAATAAAGCCCCGCAGCCATGGGATGCCAACCTGCTGTAACACCTCTTCAGCCTCTAAGTATCCCGAGGAAGGCCAGTCATCGTGCAGCACCACAACCAATTTCGCTGCTTTCGGTATGTCTGAAGTGAAATCTTTCTGTCGAACGACCTGATAATGGTCCAATAACATTCCGCATACGAAGTCGACCAATAAACCTGTTCCAACAACGGATATGATAGCATTCATGCAGATCACCTCATCTCGCAGCATTAGCCCCCGCTCAAGGATTCCAAAATTGAATCTCATCGCTTCAAGGATTCCGCTAATTTTTCTCCTAATAACAACCTTTCTTTAAGATGACTTCATTTTATAGGAGTGATGACTAATATATGCACGTATTGGACAAGGCGCTTACAATTTTCAGATGTAGGTGAATGACTGTTTTTACACATGGGTGGACAGGTATCCAATCGATCTTACCTAAACAGGAGTACATTGTATAGCAATGTATCTCTGGTGGCAGAAGG